>CAJQNK010000037.1 GCA_905479655.1 uncultured bacterium
GGTGCTTGGAGATGCAAGGCTTGCGACCGAGGGCGACGCAGGCGTACTGTCAGTACGTCGAGGAGCCCGACGGGAGCGTAACGCCGCAGATTCAGGTACATACGGCCTCGCAGTAGACAGTTGGTGAGAAGGGCAGGCTAGAAACTCGCGCATCGGGTCCAACAAGTTCGCTCGATCGGGCGGCGCCCCGCGCGGGAAAGGAGCTGTCGACCATGCGGAAACCAACGATCGCTGCGCTCGCCCTCACCCTCGCCGCCCTGATCGGTGGCGCCCTCGCGTCCACCGCCCCGGCCCGGGCCGAAGACCTTGACGCGGACGGCATTCCGGACGATCTCTGGCTCGAGCTGCCGGCAATGCCCTCGCCGGCGGGTGCTCCCGCCGCCCTCGATCTTCTCGGAGCCACCCTCACCGCCACCACCTGGCAGCTCGACTCGGGCACCGGTGCCGGGGTCGTGATTGGCCCGACCGGGTTCACCCTGATCCAGGCTCTTGCGCGCGACGCATCGGGCACCTTCTGGGCAGCGACGGGCGACTCGCTCATCACCGTCGATCCTACGACCGGCATCGGTACCTTGGTGGCTGTCCTGGACTTCGGCGGTGCGGCCCATTCGGTTCGTGGCATGGCCTTCGTGGGCTCGACGCTCTACGTCGCGCGGTCGGACGCCGACGTCTCGGCCATCGACGAGCTCTACACCGTCGACATCGCGACCGGCGTCGCGACGCTCGTCGGCAGCCTGGGATACAGCGGCGTCCAGGGACTCGAGACCGCGCCGGACGGCGTCCTCTACGGCTGGGACATCCTCGACGGCCTGCTGACGGTCGACCCTGCCACGGGCGTCGCGACGGACGTGAACGCATCGGTCGGGGGCACCGGATTCGTCCAGGGGATCGCCTTTCATCCTGACGGGAGCCTGTTCGGGGCGCGCGACGAGGTCTACACGATCGACCGGGTGACGGGGACCTTCTCCGTGGTCGGCTCCGGAGGGTACTCGGACCTGCGGGGAATCGTCAGCCTCGCCCGTCGCCCGGTGGCTGGCTCGGTCACCGGGATGACGCCGGCCAATGTGGTCTGCTGGAACCAGACCACCGGCCAGCGAATCGTCGTCGCCATGACGACCAAGAGCTGGGACTGTGAAGCGCTCGGCCTGATCGTCAACGCCGGGGACACCGTCCTGATCGGAGCTCGCGGCTCGGTCGATTGAGTCGAGCGACGGCCTCGGAGGGGGGCGGCAACGAGCCGCCCCCCTCGGCGGGAAGCTGCCGGGATCGTCTTGCGATTCGCGACGGTTCCATTGAACCCACAGGGACCGGAGACAGACCCGATGCGTGAGTAGGCGAGGAGGACCGACGAGTCAACAGCAGACCGCAGGAGGTGCTAGCGATGGCGAACGAAGAGAACATGATCCTCAGGTGGGAGAGGTCCGCACGGACACAGGCTTCCGGCCAGCAGCACCAGCTCAGAGGGGCCAGACCAGGAGGATCATCGGCAACCCCACCACGACGACCAGGATCTCCAACGGCAGGCCCATCCTCCAGTAGTCGCCGAATCGGTAGCCCCCCGGTCCCATGACGATGGTGTTGTTCTTGTGCCCGATCGGGGTGAGGAAGGCGCAGGAGGCGGCGACGGCGACGGCCATGAGGAAGGAGTCGGGGTTGGCGCCGAGGTGGTGGGCGACGTCGACGCCGATCGGGGCTGCGATGAGGGCGGTCGCGACATTGTTCAGGATGTCGGACAGGGTCATCGTGACCAGCATCAGAATCGCCAGGACCGCGGGGGCCGGGAGGCCTCGAGCCGCGTTCACGATGGTCTGCGCGATCAGCGCCGTTCCGCCGCTCGTTTCGAGCGCGGCGCCGATGGGGATCAGCGAGCCGAGCAGCACGATCACCGGCCACTCGACCGATTGGTACAACCTGGAGAGCGGCACGATGCGCAGGAGGACGTAGATGACCACCACCGCTGCCAGGGCGACCGGCAGATAGAGGAGGTCGAGCCCGGCGGCGACGATAGCGGCGGCGAACACGAGCACGGCTGCCCACGCCTTGCGCCTCTGGATCACCCGGATTCCGCGGTCCGCCAGCGACAGGCATCCCAACCAGTCCACCACGGCTGCCAGTCGCGAGGCCGGGCCGAGCAGGAGCAGAATGTCGCCGGCTTCGATCTTCAGCTTGCGCACCCGATCCCGGAAGCGTCGGCCCCGCCTCGACACACCCAGGAGGGTGACCTCCTGACGGTAGAGGAGCCGGAGGTCCAGGGCCGATCGTCCCTCGATTCGGGCATCCTGAGGCACGACGACCTCGATCAGCTCGAGCGTGTCACCGGCGACGCCGTCGCGTTTCGAGGAGCCGGCGGGCTCGAGGCCCGCCGTCCCCAGGAACTGCTCGATCCCCTGTGGCTTCCCTTCCAGCACGATCACGTCGCCTTTTCGGATCGTCTCGTTGCGGGCGGCGCCCGGCACCCGGCGCCCCCTCCGCACGAGACCGAGCACGTTGACATCGTCCTTGTCGGCTGCCGTCTGGAGCTCCCGCACCTTCTGGCCGATCGCGCGAGAGCCCTCCGGTACCCCGCCCTCCGCGACGTAGCCATGGAGATCCTCCAGCTCGGAAGCGCTGTCGTGGGCTCGGCGCTGGCTGGGGACCAGCCGCCAGCCGACGAGCGCGACGTAGGTGACGCCCACGGTGGCTACGACCAGGCCTACCGGCGCGAAGTCGAACATGCGGTACGGCTCGCCGAGCACCTGCTCCCGAAAGGTCGCGATCACGACGTTGGGCGGTGTGCCGATGAGGGTCACCATGCCGCCCAGGATCGAGGCGAAGGAGAGGGGCATCAGCGTGACCGACGGGCTCCGCTTGGCTTTGCGGGCGGCCTGCAGATCGATCGGCATGAGGAGCGCCAACGCTGCCACGTTGTTCATCACCGCGGAGAGGGTGGCCGCCACGCCGGCCATGATGCCGACATGAGCGCTCGGTCCCCGCGAGGCGACGGCCAGGCGGCGGGCGAGAACCTCGATGGCTCCGGAGAGGTAGAGACCACGGCTGACGATCAGGACGAGTGCAATGATCACCGTGGCGGGATGACCGAAGCCCGCGAAGACCTGCTCTTTGGGGATCACACCCCCGGCGTAGGCCACGACGAGGGCCGCGATGGCGACCACGTCGTAACGCACCCGGCCCCAGAGGAGCATCGCGAAGAGCGCGATCAGGAGGGCGAAGAGGAAGAGCTGATCGGCGTTCGTCGGCATTTCGCCCCCAGGATAGTCGCTGGCGCGCGTCTGGAGCGACGTGAGGTCGTCCTGGAGGAGGAGCCGATCGAGCCGGAGGGGGCGGCGGAGGTTCTCTCGGGCGCGGTCCGGGTCCTCGGCAGCCAGTCCCGGGTCGATGCAGGAGCTCGCCAGGAGGCGGAGGAGATTCGTGTTGGGGATCGGCGTGCTCCTTCCCGTGTCGGTGGATTCGCCTCGACCAGGGACCCCTAGGAGTTGAGGAGATCTCTGCTAGAGAACCGTCAACGAAGGTGCGCCCCCAAGGCCGGCGCTGGTGCGCCAGGAGGAAGACCGATGACACGAGCTCTCGTGCTCGCCCTCACGCTCTTGTCGGTGACCACCCCCGCTGGAGCGCAGGGAATCCAGGAAACCGTCCGCAGCCTCACTGGCAATGACGGGATCTACTCGAACCGGATCGTCCAGACGGCACCGCCTCTGGACTACACTGAGGTCTGCATCGTGAACGGCGAGGTGGTTCACGACGAGCACCTCGGTGGCGAGCCGACCACCGGAGGAAACTGTCCGGTGGGGGCGGTGGGCTGGATCATCAAACGGGAAGAGAGGACGCCCCGGCTGTGGACTGAGGCCAGAATGGACTGCCTCGCGGATGCGATGCGGCTTCCGGAGGCGATGGAGTCCCAATTCAGCTGCCTGAACGCCGATCAGTTTGGTCTCGTCGACATGACCGGCAACTGGGAGTGGGCCTCGAACCACGCAGACCTCGAGGAGCGGGACACGGTTCGTGGGCTTCGCGCAGCGCTGTTTGGCCTGGGGAGCTGTGACCATGCGACCTGGGGGAACGTCGGCCGGGATGATGGCCAGTCCGCGGCGTCCGCCGCATACCGATGTTCCCGATAGCCGCGCGAGGAGCTGTCTGCGGACCATCGCGGTCGCTCTCCGGGCCTCGACGCTCACGTCCCCGGGTCTTTGTAGCGAAACCCGGGGGGGGCCTCGACCCGGCAGGGTCACTGGAGTTGGATTCGGAAGATCCCGGGCGGACCTGGGCGGTCGTGTCGTGCGCCTGTCGTTCCTGCCCGTGGGTTCTCGAAGGGAGGAAGTCGTGGGTTGGATTCTGAAACTCCGAGGTGTGCGTCGGTCCCATCCGAGAAGCAGACCGAGCCCGCCGACGAGCGAGAGCTCTCGCGGGGGCGCCGAGTTTGTCCCGAGATGCGTCGACAGGCGCGCGCGCCTCGGCTGGGTGCAAGCGGTGGTCCTCCTGACGGCAGTCGCGTTGGGAACCGCACGCCCCGTGCCGGCGACGGAGGAGGGCGCCGCCTTCGTGGAGATCGCGAGACTCGCGGGCGTCGACCAGG
This sequence comes from uncultured bacterium, assembly GCA_905479655.1. Classification (GTDB taxonomy): domain Bacteria; phylum Acidobacteriota; class Thermoanaerobaculia; order Multivoradales; family JAHEKO01; genus CAJQNK01. Next base: position 4,571 of record CAJQNK010000037.1, read on the forward strand.
TTCACGACCTGACCGAGATATGCCCTCCCAATCTGGGCTCGGGCTCAGCGTGGGCGGACGTCGACAGCGATGGCGACGTCGACCTGCTGGTAACGAATCACGGCGGGCCGGATCGCCTCTATCGCAACGATGGTGACGTCGATGGCGATGGGTTCCTCGACTTCACCGACATCGCGGCCGAGGCGGGAGTCCAGGACACGGAGGGTGTAGGGCACGGAGCCGTCTTCGTCGACTACGATCGGGATGGCAGTCAAGACCTCTATGTGACTCGCTGGCAGGGAAATCGCTTATACCTCAATGATGGATCGGGAAAGTTCTCTGACCAGACCCACGCCGCGGGCCTCGGCGATGGGGGCCGTGCGATCGGTAGCGCCTGGGCTGATTTCGATCAGGACGGCTGGCTCGATGTGTACCTAGTCAAGAACCAGGAGTGTGAAGGAATCGGCAAGAGCGCGGACGTCCTGTACCGCAACAACGGCGATTCGACCTTCACCGATGTCAGCGATTGGATCTGCTCCGGCTCGTGCCCGGGCCTGAGCGGCCGCGGCGTGACGGCTGGCTGGTTGGATTACGACGACGACGGGGATCCCGATCTGTATGTGGTCAACGACTCGAACGGAGGAGTCGAGCAGGGGAACGTCCTGTGGCGCAACGACGGGGCTGATGGAATAGGCGGCTGGACCTTCTCGGACGTCTCGTTGGAGTCGGGGGCCGGGGTCGCCCTCGATGGTGGTGGCCTCGGAGTCGGCGATGCCGACGGCGACGGCTGGCTCGACCTCGCGATCAGCAACGCGGGGCCGAATGCTCTTCTGAGGAATCAGGGAGACGGCACCTTCGAGAATGTGTCGGCCCAGTCCGGCATCGAGCGGGCGACGCTGCCGAGCGGAGGACCGTCGGTGACCTGGGGAGTGGTGTTCTTCGATCAGAACCGCGATGGGTTCGAGGACCTCCTCTTCGTCGCCGGTCATGATGTGGACGAGCCGTCATTTCAACCGAACGCTTTCTTCCTGAACGACGGGTCAGGACAGTTTCTCGACCGATCCCGAGACATCGGTTTGGACGACGGTGGGCGTGCGCGGAACGTATCGATCGCCGACTTCGATGCGGATGGCTGGGTGGATCTCTTCGTCGCGAACTACGGCGAGCCGCCCTTGCTCCTGGAGAACCTGCAGGACGAGCAGGGCGAAGGAAGCCACGGCCTGGCCGTCTCGGTGGAAGGAACAGCGAGCAACTTCGACGGGATCGGCGCGCGGGTCCTCCTGACGACAGCCGCCGGTCGTCAGATTCGGGAGATCTCCAGCGGTGCGAGTCACGGTGGCGGCCATCAGCGGCTGGCCTTCTTCGGCCTGGGCGCCGAGACGGAAGGTGAGCTCGAGGTGCGGTGGCCCAGCGGGATCTGGCAGCACTACGGCACCGTCTTCGCTGACGGTCACTTTCACGTGCGAGAGGGGCCCTCGCTCGAGGTGGCCGGGCTCTGTCCGGGCGACGTCACTCTGCACCTCTCGGGACTGACTCCCGAGGGAACCGCCGCCCTCCTGTGGTCTCCGGAGGTCGGCACCTCCGAGGTTCCGCGCGGGCCGTGCAGTGGCGTCGAGCTCGGCCTCGCCCAGCCGCGCCTTCTCGCGACCATCGACCTGGACGACCAGGGTGTAGCCCTTCTGAGTCGATCCCTGCCGGAGATGTCGTGCGGGCTCCACCTTCAGGTGCTGGATACGACGAGCTGTGAAGTGAGCGATGTGGAGCGATTGCTCAGTGAGTTATCGATCGATGGCCCGCGGACACTTCTCGTCGGCGAGTCGGGTGCGATGAGCGCGATGCGGAACGGCCTGCCTCTCGATCCCGGAAGCCTGGCGTGGGTCAGCCTCACTCCCGCGATCGTGGGCGTGGACTCCCAGGGAGTGGCGACCGGTCTGAGCCAGGGTATCGGCCTGATCCAGGCGGCGTATGGCGAGTTCTTCGACTCGTACTGGATCAACGTCTCCGGCTGCCATGTGAGCGAGGTGGTGTCGGGTCAGCTCGCCGGAGTGGAGTGCAACAAGCTGCCGGCGCCGAGAGGGGGAAAGAACGATCCCATGGTCGTTGGCGCTCTGTCGGCTGCCGACGACGTCCGGATCGTGGTCAGAGGCTCGACTGTGCCCAATACCTCCCAGCTCGTCGGCGTTCGGAAAGTCGGTGAGCAGGTCGTTCGAGGCGCCGAGCCCTTCGATGGGACCGGCACTACCGTGACGTTCAACACCGAGGACGGTTGCTCCTTGTTCTCCGTCGTGTGCGGAGAGGACGACAACGGCAATGGCTCGCTCGAGAGCTCCGAAGTCGACGAGACCTTCCTCCAGAACCTGTTGACCGTGACCGAGGGCGACTCCTCGGCTTCGGCGTTGAATCTGCGTGGCTTCGCGTTCGGTCTCGTCGGCCGCGCGCAGGAGTTCCTCGACGTCTTCCTGGCCACCGGGACCGCGGTGACCGATGCGACCCGCTCGACCGAAACTGGGTTCCAGTCGACGGTGCCGACTCATCCCCTGGGCCTCGAGTGGGACCCGCAGTGCAAGGCGACGATCGATGTCTTCTCGTTTGCTCGTACGAGCGCCTTTTCCCTGCAGGTGGCTACGACCAACACGATCGCGAAGCAGATACTGGTGGCGCTCGATGGGCATGGCGGTGTCGTCCGAGACTACTTTGCCGCATTTCCTGACGAGGACGAGAAGACATTCGACTCCTTCGCGTGGTCGGGAAAGGCGGGAGGCGGTAGGTTCTTCACCAGCGACTGGATCGTCAACGATACTAGTGGTTTTCCTACCTACTCGGGAGTAGGCCTCGAGATCTGGGGAATCTTCGGCAATATCGGAAGTATCAGTGGAGAGATCGAGACGACCTATGCTCGGGGGGCAGACGGCGACTTCGAGCTGGACTCGATCACGTACTCGGGCGCGTTCGAGGATCTGTACGACTTCGATATTCATGGAGGACTCTTCACGGTGGACGGAGCCAAGGTGCAGGCGGGCTTCCCTACCCTGGGAGCGGAGGGCAGGATTCTCAAGATCAAGTTGGAGTTCGAGCGTACGGCCGACGGTGTAGAGTTTCCGCACGTCGTGCCGAAGGATCCGTAGGTCTCGTGAGCGCGGGAGGAAGGCCCACCGGCCGAGCGATCATCCGGGACCCCCTGCGATCCGTCGGCGGAGCTATCACCTCGCGGGTGTCCATGCCCCACTTGATGACTTCGAGGGCGACCCTCCGGCGGATCGGCTCGAGCTGGTCGGCCTCGAAGACCTCTCCCATTCCCTCGATGCCCAGCCGTCGCAGGACCCGGTACTCCGCCACCCGCGGAAGGGTGTCGGGGATCTTCCGGACGGGTCGGAGTGACCAGGGTCCTCGGGCCTCACCAGGGTCGGGTCTTCGAATTCGCTCAACCTGGGTTCCTCCTCAGCCGAGGTGCGAGCCCACGAGGGGAAGCTCCCGCCGCCGCAGCCAGAGGACGACGAGGCTGCTGACGAAGACGGTCACGGCGAGGCCGAACAACAGCCCCCCGTCCCCCATCACCTCGATCCCCAGGGGCGTGAACAGGTGGCTGCCGAGGGCTCCCACCATCACGCCTGCAGCGACGAGAGCACCCACGGCCGCCGTCCCGGGGATCAGGAGCAGCACGGAGGCGACGAGCTCGGCGATCCCGCTGGCGATGCGTCCGGCGGGCTCGAGCCCGAGGGTCGAGAAGACGTACACCGACTCCGGAGCGCCCGTGAACTTGAAGTAGAGGGTCTGGAGGAGGATGGCCGCCACGACGACCTGGAGCGTCCACGCGACACGGCGATGGAGCGGAGGGAGAGCGGGCATGGCGACCTCCTGGGTTCAGTCCGGGACGCGCTACGTGCGCTCTCCGGACGGAGTGGATGACCGATGAATGGACCCGGTGCCGTCCGACCTCGAACCGGGGCGGCACAGGCAGGGAAGCTCAGGCCCAGTTCTACCACTTCCCCCGGTCGGCCCGGGATCTACCGGATCCCCGGACGCTCGTCTCGGTGGCGCGGCGGATCGCCCGTAGCATCACGATCCGGATCAGCCCGCTGAACGGCCGGACGACGAGCCAGTAGCGGCTGAACCTCGCGCGGCTCGCCGGGTCCCCGCAGGTGACGCGGGTCTCCGTGGACAGCACGGAGCCCTGCTCGCCTCGAGGGAGCACGCGGAAGTTCCAGACCGCGTGGGCCCTGCCCGCGGGAACCGGTCGGGAGAACGCCTCGCGATCGAAGGGCTCGAGGTTGCCGGTCAGACGCCAGAACCTGCCCGAGACACCGAGGACGATCTCCCGACCGGGCTCCTCGGCGAGACGGCCGAAGCCCGCCTCGACGATCTCGTGCAGGGTCAGGCGCCGGGAGCGGACCGGGCGTCCGCCGCCCCGAAGCAAGGCCGGCAGGGCCCGCAGGAGGAGGAGACCCGCGGCGACGGGGGAGCGCCCGAAGTCCACCCTCCAGAGACACCGGTAGACGGCCTCGGGGGGTGCGGCGACGTCGATGCGGTGCTTCTCGACCGCATTCGGGCTCGGCGCGAACGCCTCCAGCAGCATGCGGCTTCGTCCCTCCCCCTGTCCGGCGGTCCCCATGATGGCTCCGCGGGGACTCTAGTAGTCTAGAGCCTCGGGGAGGGCCCGCTCCAACCGGTCGACGAGCGATTCAAACCGCTCCGCGAGGGCGCTGTTCGCCCGGGATCGCCGAGGTCGGCGCCCGCGCGGCGGAGGAGCTCCAGTGGATAGGCGCTCGAGCCCGCCTCCATCAGCTCGACAAAGGCCTCTCTCGCAGCAGCCGACGCCGACTCGTCGGCGCTCGTCAGTCGCGGCACCAGCAGGTTGGCCGCCGCCGAGGCGAGGCCGTAGCGACCGAGATGGAGCGGCGCGGTGGAGAAATGCGGCGTCCGCTGCCAGCCGTGGGCGTCCCAGGGCTGGAGGGAGACGGAGTCGCCGCAGAAGCCGGCGGCGACGGCTGCGTACAGCGCACCGAGCGACGGCCCCGGTGATGGGCTGGTCCGTCTCGTAGAGCCTGAGACTCCTGCACCCGGGCTCCCAGGGTTGCCGACGACTCGACCACGAGTCGTCGAGCCTCCTCGAAGGGGATGACCTCCGCCCCCGCTCCGCCGAGGGGACGAAGCGGTCGGCCAGCCCGTACCCGTCGAGCTCGAGGGCCTTCTTCCGCAGGGAGTGGTAGCGGCGCAGGGCCGCCGAGGTGTCGCGGGCCGCCGCAACCACGTGGCGCACGGTCTCGGCGGGGATCGCGTCGCCGTCGAGTCGAGCGCTCAACGCCGAGTCGAAGCCCCGCGCCCGGGCGATCAGCTTCTCCTGCTCGACGATTCCCTGGAGCAGCGCGGCGTAGGTCTGTGATCGTTCTCCGAGAGCCTCGAGCCACGCTCGGTCGACGGCCCGCCGGCCGGCCGGGCTGGCGCGCTGGCCGAGAACCGCCACCCCGGCTCGACCTCCAGGATCGTCCCAGACTCGAGGGTCACCGCGACCGCCGGGGCCTCCGCCACGGCGACGGCGTTGTGGACCCGGGTCGACTGCCGCCGGGAGATGGCCGGGAGCTCCCGCAGCTCCTCCCGTCCCTCGGGAAACGGGTGAGCCACCCGATCGAAGAACCTGCGGAAGAAGAAGGCGTAGCGGGCGAGGGCCGGGTCGCTCGCCACCCACCGCTCGATCCGGTCTCGTCCGAGGTCGGAGAGCGCCCTCGTGAAGGCGCGAGTCCCCTCGCGTCCCGCGTCGATCGGTCTCGTCCAGCAGGTGCTCGCGCGATCGCGCCTCCTCGGCCTTGCCCTTGAGCTGCAGACGCAGGTAGAGATAGCCCTCCGGAGCGCTCGCGCTTCGAGAGAACGAGCGCTGCCACTCGTCCCAGGACGCGAAGACGCGGGCGATGTCGGCCGCCGCCGGCGGCGACTCCGAAGGGCCGGATCAAGCCCGACCGGCGTACCCGACGAGCAGGAACCCCGAGACCGCGGCCGACAGGAGGCCCCTCAAGCCGCTCCTCCCGAGCTCAGGCCCCAGCGGCGCGGGGGGGATCCCCCGGCGTCCCCATCCCTACCAACGAATCACCAACCATGAACGGGGGTCGTCAAACTGGGTGTACACCAAGGTCGTCAAACTCGGTGTTCATTGACGGCCTGTCGGGGTACCTCAACTGTTTCGCGGGCTCGGGAGTCCTACCGCCCGCGACCTGAGTCTGGGAGCGCCCTGGAAGGGGCGAGAGGCCTCCATCTCCTACGATGAGGCCCGAGCCGAGCCTTGCCTGCCCGCACGATGGCCGGAGCTTCGGGTGCGCAGGGGGGTCGGGAAACCTGATCGTCAATGCTGCTACAGTATCGTCCGACCGACTCGAGATTCTCTTTCGGGCCCGCGCCCTGGAGACCCCACCCGGGACACTCAACGGAGGATCACCAAGGTGACGGCAACCAAGTTGAAGCGATTGTGGCAGGCCGTCGCCGAGCGGCTCCCCCAGGCTGTCGAGGAGGGTGGGAACCCCCGGTATCCGCTGTTCGCCGAAGAGCTGGGCGATCGCGGAGCCGAGAATCTGGAGTACTACGAGCGGGTGAAGGTCCCCGACGACTTGCGGGCGGGCATCAGGGACTCGGACATGGCTCTCCGGGACGCCTCGATCCTCATCGACACGATCCACGACGGGTATCTGATTCCCCCGGGGGTCGAGGCCGAGTACGCGAGGGACCGGTCGTTCCAGGCGGAGTTCCACCGCACCTTCAACGACGAGCGGGATCTCGGCGCGTTCAATGTCTGCTTCGCGCTCGCCGCCTTTCTGGGCCTGGATCGCTTCTACCGCGTCACGGTTGCGCGGAACCTCCTGGATTTCGGTAGGTTTCCCGGCGTCTCGCCACCCGAGGAGGCTCATCTAGACCGGCTCTCGATCTTCGGCCCGCTCGCTCCGTATCTCGTACAGCATGGTTTGGTCGATGGGGTACTGGAGATCTACGACTCGATCTCCGCGGAGATCGAGTCGGCCATCGAGGCGACGATCGAGGGAGACCTCGAGAGGCGTGCGCGGGAAGAGGGAGCCGGGCTCCCCTTCCGCAGGGAGGACCTGGTGGGTTCGCTCGACCACGCCAGGCACCACTTCCTGCGCATCGCCGTTCACACCTTCGATCCGAAGGCGGCCGGCGAGTACGGCAAGCGTCCCGAGGTGGCACTCGTCCATCGTTCCCGCTCGATCGAAGAGGAAGGCCGTGTCCCGCGCGGGGCCTACTCCGGGTTCCTGCCGGAGAGGCTCCTGGCCTTCACCGCCGATCGCCTGCTCAAGGCTGCGGTCACGACGAGCCTGGAGGCCGCCTGGGTCCCCGAGTTCTCCGACTACCCTTACAAGTTGCCGGACGGCTCGGTCGAGATGCGGATGCAGATCTGGCTCTGGTACAGATACCTTCGGGCCTGCTTCGAACGTCATCAGACGGCGGCCAAGCTCGAGAAACTCAAGATGAAGGACAAGGCGATCGAGCTGGTGACGCCAGGCAAGAAGGAGTCGGATTGGAAGACGCCGTACGAGCTGTTTTGGATGGCGCTGTCGAACCCCAATCAACGCCATCTCTACACTCGGATCATCCACGGTTTCCTAAACCACCGGACGTTCCCTCACGAGCTGCCCGCCGCCCAACTCGATCCCGAGGATCTCCAAGAGCTCCTTGGCGAGGTTTCCGACTTCTATAGGGACCACAAGGGCGAGGTCGCTCGCCGGTACCGGTACGGGGGCGCTCGGCCCAGCACGATCGTCGTCGAGGTCCGTAAGGACATCGCGGTGGATCCGGAAGGAAGCGCAAGAGTCGGGGCGGCGATCGCGGCGGGGGTTCGGGACTACTACGAGACCTGGTTGCCGAAAAAGAGCGCGGCTGCCGCTGAGATCGTGGGAGCGCTGTGAGATGACCTGGTATCGGAGTCCCTACGCGGACGATCGCCCGCCGCAGGTCCTCATCGCGGGTGGTGGGATCGCCGGCTTGTATGCGGCTCACCGGCTCCTGTCGGCGCGCGAGCCCAAGAGAGTTCTCATCGTCGAACCTACACCGCGGCTCGGGGGGCGGATCCTGACGCTTGCCGCCGAAGGGCTGGGGTGGAGCCTCGACGGCGGGGCGATGCGTTATCTAGCCAGGCAGCCGCTGATCTCCAACCTGGTCGAGACGCTCGGCCTCGAAGACGACCGCTACGAGTTCCGGGTGCCCACCGACTCCTGGTTCCTGCGGGGCCGAGATCTCGTGATGGCGGATCACCAGCCGGAGCTGCTCGACCGGTACAGCCGCCGGCAGGCGGACCGAGTGCCCCTCGAGGGGCGCCAGGATGCCTACCGCTCCCTGGAGCGCGGCGAGGGAGGTCGCCCACCGGAGGAGCTGATACGGCTCGCCATCTCGCGGTTTCTCAGCAAGGTCGAGCTCAATCATCCGGCGGATCAGGACCGGGGACCGAAGCTCACCGATGATGGTCGCAAAGAGCTCGAGGGGAGTTTGAAGGAGTGCGACCAGACCATCCGGGCGTCGATCGGCCTCACCTTCGACACTTTCACTCCACTTCAGTGGCAATATGTGAAGCGCTGGGGCAAGTACGATGGCACGCACCTGTACGAGCTGAGCTTCTGGGACGTGATCCAGTCCCAGTTGAGCCCGGAAGCCTACTCCCTGTCGGAGCACGGCCTGGGCTACCACACGATCATGAGCGCTTGGAACGCTGCCGAGGCCATCCCGTGGTTCTTGCTGGATTTTCCCGCAGCGCAAGCGACGAGCCCGAACGGAACGACTCCTGGAGGGCGGCAAGACGTGAGTGCACGGCAGCTCGCGTCGTCCCAGTACCGCTCGTTGTCGGGGGGGATGCAGAGACTGGTCCAGGCCTTGGAGAAGCGCGTCTACGACAGGGCGAGGGAGTGCTTCCCCGAATTGGCCGACGAGCCGCAGCGGCTGGTGCTCCATGGAGCCAGGGTGAAGAGCTTCAGGTGGGAAGACGGGAGTGGGAGAATCGTGGTCACGGCAACCCGGAGAGTCGGCGAGGATGAAGCGCCGGTGCGGGAAGAGCCCACCGAGATCGAGACCGATCATCTGCTCTTCGCGGTGGGTCAGGCCGCGCTGCGATCGATCTTCTTCGAGTCCCTCGCAGACCAGCCGGACGTTCTCGATCGGGAGCTCCGCGAGCGGCTGAACGCCGTGACGCCACAGCCGCTGGTCAAGATGTTCTGGGTCTTCGACCGGGCCTGGTGGTGGGACGATCTCCCGGAGTCGGCCAAGGCGGGCGCCGCTGGGCTCGAGGCGCCACCAGAGGAGGATGAGGGGCCGGAGGCGACAAACGACGCGCACCGGCGGGAGCCCAACGCCCCGAATCGTGAACGGGCACGCCAGCGAGCCGCGAGGATCGTCACCGACCTTCCCATACGTCAGCTCTACCTCCACGGCGCCGACTCGGCGAGCGCCTCACCTTCCACCGGTAGGCCGGGCGGGATGATCATGTGCTATAGCGATGCACGGTATGCGGCCTACTGGTCGAGCCTCAGCAAGAAGGGGGAAGGGCCCTCCGAAGGGAGCCGGGATCCGGAGGTCTCCGAGGAGCTGCGGCAGCTGGAGAAGGCCTACGGTGCGACGAAGCTCCTCAGAGAACGCGTCGCCTCGGAGCTCTGCAGGATCTTCGACCATCGTCTGACCCCCCGGCCGCCGGAGGCAGAGACGAGGTCCGACCGGGTCCGGCGCGGCTACCGGAGGCCGAAAGGGGAGTGGGACCACGCTCGGCACGGGTTCATCGTCGACTGGTCCAAGGACCCGTTTCTCGGCGGCTGGCACACCTGGAACGTCGGGCGCGAAGCACAGACCGACCGCAGGAAGATGGCGAGCCCTCTGGAGGGCCGCCGGATCTATGTCTGCGGCGAGGCCTTCTCCGCGGACCAGGGCTGGATCGAAGGTGCTCTCAGGAGTACAGAGCGGGTGCTGACCTTCCTCCTGGATGACGCGGTGGAGCCGCTCGAAGGAGAGCTGGACGATCGGTGTCGGGAGATCGGCTACGAGGGTCTCGAGGCCTACCTCCGGTGGTGACCCCGGTGTGCGGTTGCTTGAGGTCCGGTCGAGACGATGGTCTCGGAGCAGACGATGCCTGAGGAGAACCCGAGAGTCGATGCGTACCTGGAGAGCAGCGACAAGTGGCGCGAGGAGATGGAGAGGCTGAGGCGGATCGCCCTCGACAGCGGGCTGGGCGAGGAGTTGAAGTGGGGCCAGCCCTGCTACACCCTCGGGCGGAGGAACGTGTTGATCCTCCAGGGCTTCGCCGAGCAGTGTGCGCTGATGTTCTTCAAGGGGGCGCTGCTGAAGGACCCCGACGGGCTCCTCGAGAGACCCGGAGCCAACTCCCACGTGGCCCGGCGGATGGTGTTCTCCGGCATCGAGGAGGTCAAGGAGATGGAGGGCCCGATTCGGGCCTTCATTGCGGAGGCGATCGAGATCGAGAGGGCCGGGCTGAAGGTGGAGGTGAGGGGTCCCGAGGCGCTGCCGGAAGAGCTCGAGGAGATCTTCGGAGAGGTTCCCGGCCTGAAGGGGGCGTTCGAGGCGCTGACGCCCGGGCGGCAGAGGAGCTATGTCCTTCACTTCTCCGGTGCCAAGCGGTCCAGGACCCGGAGGTCGAGGATCGAGAAGTGTGTGCAGAGAATCCTGGACGGCAAGGGGCTGCGCTCCTAGCGCTCGCCGGTGCGGCTCCTCCTTTCGGCTCGTGTGGCTCTCCCCCGGGCGGGCCACGCCAGGAGACCGGGGGAGGAACGGATGCTAGCCTTGGCTCCACCGAGATCGGAGGGGATATGAGCACGGACTCTGCTGCCGGCCGCATCGCTGCGTTGCGTCTCTGGCCGGCCCTCGCGCTGCTGGCGGCGCTTTGGGCCCTGAAGATCCTCCCCCGGGTGGTGGCCGAGCCCTCCCTGCCGGTCTACATGATCGTGTTCTTCGGGCCGGTGGCCTGCGCGCTGCTGGTCGTGGTCTGGTGGCTGGCGGGGAGTCGGGCGACGGGTCGCGAGAAGCTCGTCGGCGCCGGCGGCCTCGTCCTGATCTTCCTCGCGACGCTGGCTGTGGCGCACCCGACGATGCGGGGCTTTCCGACCCTCTCCGCCCTCCTGCCATGGGCGGTGACCGGCTTCGTCGTGGGGCTCACGGCCGCGGGCTGGTTGAAGAAGGTGCCGCGGACGGCGGTGGCGCTCGCGGCGGCGGCGTTGGCTCTCGGCTTCTGGACCCTCGTGCGCATCGACGGGGTCTGGGGCGACCTGGAGGCCGAGCGCGCCTGGCGCTGGGAGCCGACGGCCGAGGAGCGTTACCTCGCCGAGCGCACGTCGACCGCTCGCGGCACCTCCGTGATCGGGGAGGTGGCCGAGGCCGAGTGGCCCGGCTTCCGGGGCCCCGCACGCGACGGCGTGGTGCTCGGGTCGACGCTCGCCGAAGACTGGGATGCGCGCCCGCCGCGCGAGCTGTGGCGGATCCCTGTCGGTCCGGGCTGGTCGTCGTTTGCCGTCGCCGGGCGGCGCCTGTACACGCAGGAGCAACGGGGCGATCTCGAGGCCGTGGTGGCATACGACGCGGAGACCGGCGCCGAGTTGTGGGCGCACGAGGTTCCGTCGCGCTTTTTCGAGGCGATGGGCGGCGTCGGCCCGCGGGCGACCCCGACGGTGGTCGGCGGCATGCTCTTCACCCTGGGCGCGGAGGGCCTGCTTCACCGGCTCGACGCGGTGACGGGCGAGGTCGTCTGGCAGGCCGACCTGCGCGAGGACGCGGGGCGCGAGCCGCCGATGTGGGGCTTCGCCTCTTCGCCTCTGGTGGTCGGCGAGCTCGTCATCGTCTACGCCGGCGGCGAGGCCGACCGCGGCGTTCTCGCCTACGGGATCGCCGACGGCCGGATTCGCTGGGGCGCTCCCGCAGGCGGGCACAGCTACAGCTCGCCGCAGCTGTCGAGACTCGCCGGAGAGCTGTCGGTGGCCCAGGTGAGCGACGCCGGAGTCGTCCTCCTCGATCCCGTCGACGGCTCCGTCGTGTGGCGCCACGAATGGCAACACGAGAGCTACCGCGTCCTGCAACCGCTGGTGCTCGGTGGCTCCACGGTCCTGATGAGCTCGGACTTCAGCGGCACGCGACGCCTGGACCTGCGGCGCACGAGCGAGGGCCTGGTGGCCGAAGAGCGTTGGACCTCCATGGCGATGAAGCCCGGATTCAACGACTACGTCGCCCACGACGGCTTCTTGTACGGCTTCGATCCGAACATCCTCGCCTGCGTCGATCTGGATACCGGCGTGCGCCGCTGGAAGGGCGGACGATACGGCAACGGGCAGCTCCTCCTCCTGCCCGAGGGCGATCAGCTTCTGGTCCTGACAGAGAGGGGGGATGTCGTCCTGCTGCGCACCCACCCCGAGCGGCTCGAGGAGCTCACCCGGATCGAGGTGCTCGACGCCAAGACCTGGAATCACCCGGTGCTGGTCGGCGATCGCCTCTACGTGCGCAACGCAGAAGAGGCGGTGGCGATGGTGATGCCGCTCGGTCTAGGCGACGGGTAGCGCGAGCCAGCGCTCGGTCGGGAAGGGGTTGCCGGTGGGGCCCACCGGCTCGAGCACGGTGGTCGGCCGGAACAAGAGCTCTTCCAGCACTCGGGGGAGGATCGCCGCGATCGCCTCGGACGGCGCGCGATTCATGGCCGGGACTCTGACGCGGCTCAGGTACTCGACGGCGCGCCCGATGCGGCGGGGATCCGCGAGGGAGAACTCGGACAGGCGGTCGTACGGCGGTAGCCAGCCGCTCGCCGGACCGAAGAAGGAGTGCCACCAGAGCGGCGGCCAGAAGCTCATGGCGCGTGCGGCAACGCGGGCCAACTCGCCCAGGCTGGCCTTGTTCGGGAACTCCGGCAGCCGAAGGTCACGCGCAGAAGAGGGCGACGTGCCGGGTGCGGACCGAGGGGACGCGCTCATCGGGCACCTCCTCCACTACTTGACCACGAGAGGGCCTTCCGGGTAAGACCCTCCGGCGCACCTTGGTCGCGACCTTCGAGGGCGGGAGACTCCGCGAGCCCGACCCTCTCCGCGGGTCTCTGCTGCGACCTCCCGCGACGACGCCCGGTGAGAAGGTCAGGCTAGGATCCGACCGAGGCCGTCGTCGAGGCGGCGACGGCTACCGACCACGGGGGTATAGCGATGACGAGCAACATCTACTGGATCCTGGAGGCGGACATCGGAGTGGGGAATCTCGGAGCCCTGAAGCGACTGACCTCCGAGTTCTGCGAGGCGACCCGGGAGGAGGAGGGCACCATCGCGTACGAGTGGTCGCTCAGCGCGGACGAGAGCGTGCTGCACATCTACGAGCGCTTCGCGGACAGCGGGGCCGCCCTGGCGCATCTCGAGCGGGTCGGACCTCGGCTGCCCGAGCTGTTCGGCCTGGTGTCGCTCACCGAGATCGAGTGCTACGGCGCGGCCACCGGCGCCTTCAAGGAGGCCGTGAAGGAGCTCCCCGTGGTGTACTTCGAGAGCTTCAACGGGTTCCATCGGTAGGCGGCGTCGATACCGGGTCCGCCGCTGCGACGGTCCCGGGTGCGTCGTGCCGCGGACGAAGCGAGCGGGGTATTCCTTCAGGGGTGGACAATACATAGAGGTGAGAGGTATAGTGCGAGCGTTCGATACCTAGAGCCTCAATGCATCAAGACCCGTGCGTGAGGGAGAGCCCGCATGAACATCGACAAGGACCTCGTCGCCGCCTCCGCCGCCCCGCTGGTGCTCGCGATCCTGCGCGAGGAGGAGAGCTACGGCTACGCCATTCTGAAACGGGTGGAAGAGCTCTCGGGGGGAGAGCTCCAGTGGACTGACGGGATGCTCTACCCGGTGCTCCACCGGCTCGAGAGGGCCGGCTACGTCGAGGCGAGCTGGGGACGGTCGGAGGCCGGACGGCGACGGAAGTACTACCGCCTGACCGGCGGAGGGGCGAAGCGGCTGGAGGTCCAGCAACGCCAGTGGCGGGTGGTGGACCGGACGCTGCGGGCGGTGGGGTTCCCCGCGGCCCTGCGGTGGCGGGCGAAGGAGGCGTGGGCATGACCGGCCCCTTCGCGGGCGGCACGGTCGAAGAGCGGATCGACGACTGGCGACGCTACCTCGGGCGTCGGAGGGAGATCCGGACCGCCGACGTCGACGAGCTGGAGGATCACCTGCGGGACGAGATCGCGGCTTTGCGCGAGGTCGGTCTCGCAGACGACGAGGCGTTCCTGGTGGCGGTTCGACGGCTCGGCGATGTCGACACCCTGTCGCGGGAGTTCGCGCGCGAGCACACGGAGCGCCTGTGGAAACAGATCCTGGTGTCCCCGCGGGCGGAGCCGGCGTCGCCGGCCCGGCGCCGGGAGGCCTGGGTGGCGATCGCCCTCGCCGTGGGCGCGGCCCTGGCCGTGAAGGCCCCCGAGCTCTTCGGCCTGCGGCTCGAGGGCCCGTCGGCCGCCACGGGCTTCTACGCCCGCAACTTCAGCCTCTTCGTCCTGCCCTTCCTCGCCGCCTTCTTCGCCTGGAAGCGCGGGCTGGATCGTGGCGGGGTCCTGCGCCTTGCCCTGCCGTTCGTGGCGGGGGCCGTCGTGGTCAACGTCCTGCCCTTCGGGCCGGCCAGTCACACCGAGAGGCTCGTGGCCCTCCACCTTCCCATCGCGCTCTGGTTCGCCGTCGGCTTCGCCTACGCGGGGGGCCGGTGGCGCGACCACGACCGGCGAATGGACTTCGTCCGCTTCTCCGGCGAGTGGTTCATCTACTACGCGCTCATCGCCCTCGGCGGCGGTGTGCTGGTGGGCTTCACGGCGTTCGTCTTCCACTCCATCGGGCTCGATGTCGAGTCGCTGCTGGAGCGGTGGGTGCTGCCCTGCGGCGTCGTCGGGGCGGCGGTGGTGGCGGCGTGGCTGGCCGAGGCGAAGCAGGGCGTCATCGAGAACATGGCGCCGGTCCTCACCCTGGTCTTCACGCCCCTGTTCGCGGTCGCACTCCTCGCCTTCCTGGCGACGATGCTCTGGACCGGCAACGGAATCGGTGTCGAGCGCGAGGTGCTCATCGGATTCGACCTGCTCCTGGCGCTGGTCCTGGGGCTGCTCCTCTACGCGATCTCGGCGCGTGATCCCCAGGCGCCGCCGGGCGGATTCGATGCCCTCCAGCTCCTCCTGGTCACCTCGGCGCTGGTGGTGGACGCCCTGGCGCTGTGGGCGATCTCGGCGCGCATCTCGGAGTTCGGCGTCAGCCCCAACAAGGTGGCGGCCCTGGGCGAGAACCTGATCCTCCTCGGAAGCCTGGGCGGCTCCGCCTGGCTCTACGCGCGGCTCCTCGTCGGGCGCGGCCGCTTTGCCACCCTGGAGCGCTGGCAGACGGCCTACCTGCCCGTGATCCCGATCTGGGCCTGGGGAGTGGTCGTGCTCTTCCCGGTCCTCTTCGGGTACCGCTGAAGCATGACGGACCGTCGTGACGATGCCGTCCGTCTTCCTCCTTCCGGGGGAGTCGGGGGAATCCCTGCTCGGCGTGCGGCCTGACGGGCCGAGAGAACGGCGGCTGAGGCGGCATGAAGGCGTCACGGGTCCTCCTCGCACTGGCGTTGCTTGCCTGCTTCGTCGTGCTCGGCTCGCGATTCGACCCGTCGGCCCCCTCGAGCTCGGACCCTCCTCGAGCCGGATCGTCTCGAGCTCAGCGCCCACGGCTGGGACCTCTTGATCGAGATCGACGGCGAAGGGAGGGTCGCTCCGGGGACGAGCCTCGTGTTCCCGGTGGAGCTCGCGGGCAGGCGGCTGACGCTGCGCTGCCGACCCGCGAAAGAAGGGCAGGCGGGCGATGTAGAGATCGAGCTACGGCGGGGGAGCCGGGCGAAGCGTCGCTCGAGGTCATCCTGCCCGGCGACGCCACCCCAACCGTGGTGCTGGGGGCCCCCGGCGTCGAGGAGCCGGAGCCCGCTGGCTGAGGGAGCCCACTGACGGCTGCTCGAGATCCCGCTCCCGCGCCTCGATCCGCCCCTCCCGCGGAGAGACGCCGGTGCCCGTGCGGTCCAGGTCCGGAGCGAAGAGGTAGAGGGGCCCCTCTACGAAGCTGTCGCCGGTGCACTACGATATCCACCATCAGCTCGTCGGATGGCGGTGGTTCCCGGACCGATGACCTCTTATCGAAGGGTCCGTCGTCGAGACCTCCGAGAGTCCGGTCTGATGCGCCCCGGATTCACCCCCAGTGAGGAGACGCGATGCAGATTCACTATCTCGAGATCGTCACGCCCGAAGTCGACGCTGTCTGCGCGGCCTACGAGCAACTGCACGGTGTGAGCTTCGGCGAGCCGGAGGCGGGGCTCGGCAACGCCCGCACGGCGACCCTGGCCGACGGCGGGCGGATGGGAGTTCGGGCGCCGATGCACGAGGCCGAGGAGCCGGTCGTGCGGCCGTACCTGCTGGTGGACGACATCGAGGCCGCGGCGGCGTCGGCCGTCGCTGCCGGCGGCGAGATCGCGCACCCGCCCCTGGAGCTGCCCGGCCACGGGACGTTCGCCATCTACATCCAGGGCGGTATCCACCATGGCCTCTGGCAGGTGTAAGGGCGGCGGGCGATCTTGCCCGAACCCCCGGGTGCGGCCTGGCTCGGATCGCGGCGCAGTGTCGTGAAGGCCTTCCTCCTGACGAGATACGGCCCCCCGGAGCAGCTCCGGCTGCGAGAGGTGCCCCAGCCCGTGCCCGAGGACCACGAGGTCCTGGTCGAGGTTCGTGCGACGGCGGTGAACGACTGGGACTGGTGCCTCACGCGGGGTAGGCCGTGGTCCTATCGGCCGCTCTTCGGACTGTTCCGGCCCAGGGTGCGGATCCCCGGTGCCGAGGTGGCGGGGCGGGTCGATGCAGTGGGTAGCGCCGTCGGGAGGTTCGAGCCGGGCGACGCAGTGTACGGGGACATCTCGCTGGCAGGCCTCGGGGGCTTCGCCGAGTACGTGTGCGTACCCGAGACCGCGTTGACCCGCATGCCCCGCGGCATGTCCTTCGAGGAGGCCGCGGCGATTCCCCATGCGGCCATGCTGGCCGCGCAGGGTCTCATCGACCTCGGACGGATCCGGCGGGGGCAGCGGATTCTCATCAACGGCGCTGGAGGTGGTGTGGGCACGCTCGGCGTGCAGATCGCCAGGCGCTTCGACGCCGAGACCACAGGCGTGGATAGCGCGGACAAGCTGGAGACGCTCCGGAGGGCCGGGTTCGACCACGTGATCGACTACCGACAGGAGGACTTCACGGAGAGTGGCGAAACGTACGATCTGGTCTTGGACACGAAATCCTCCCGCTCGCCCTGGAGGATTCTCCGCGCGCTGAACCCCGGGGGTGCCTACGTCACGGTGGGAGGCTCCACGTTTCGACTCCTCCAGACCGTCTGCCTCGCGCCCTTGATCTCGCTCCTGAGCCACAAGAGGATGCAGGTCCTGGCCCTGAAGCCCAACCAGGGTCTGGAGTTCATCCACGAGCTCTTCGAGGCCGGCGAGCTTCGGTGCGTAGTCGATGGGCCGTACCCACTGACGGAGCTGCCCCAAGCGCTCCGTCACTTCGGCGAGGCAAGGCACAAGGGAAAGGTGGTCGTCACCGTGAGGCCGCAGCCCCGAGACCCCCATGAGTTGACAGGGAGCCACGAAGGCCGGGCCGCTCGGGGTGGCCGTCGGGCTCCGTCCAGCGACGACGGATCATGACCCGGCGAGCTGGCGCGCGGGAACAGGGGCCGGGGGCTGGGCCAGGGGGCGGCCCCCGGACTAGGTGGATTCCGTAGTGGCGCAAACGCGCTCGGGTACGATGCTCCCGCCCTCCGGAGGATCATGAAGAGGGTGCTCGTGGCTCAGAACGGAGGTCGCCCCGAATGCACGTTGAGACTCTCATCTCAGAAGAAGTGATGAAGCCGATCGGTCCGTACAGCCATGTCGCCAAGGCAGGGCCCCTCATCTTCGTTTCCGCCATGGCCGGTGTCGATCCGCTCACCGACCAGCTGGCCGGTCCCGATACCTACTCTCAGGCGAGGCAGATCCTGCGCTCCTTCCGCTCGATTCTGGAGCGTGTCGGCGCGAGCATGGAGCAGGTCCTGCACGTCCATGTCTACCTGCTCGACATGAGAGACTTCGAGGAGTTGAATCGTGCCTACCGCGAGGAGTTTCGCGCCCATCGGCCTGCCCGGACCGTCGTCGGCGTGAGCGCACTGCCCAAGAGGGGCGCCCTGCTCACCATGAGCCTGAACGCTTTCTCGGCAACGAGCGGGGTCTGACCTCTGACCTGACGGAGGATCCGTGGCTGCCGAAGACCGGCGTTCGCGTTCGCAGGTGTGGTTCCTTCTCGCGCGCGCGCCGCGTATGACGGCAAGAACGTCCGCGATACCCGCGGAGACCTTCGAAAGGGCAATGGCCCGCTCCCTTCCGTCATGGCGGGAGCAGATCGAGGTCAGGTCGATTCGTTGGCGACACGATGGGGCGTCGATGGACTCCGTCCCTGGGTAGCGGCGGTTCTCACCCCACCGTCAGCTCCACCCCCCGGGTCACCTCCTCGAGATCCCGGTCCAGTACCACGTCCGCCTCCTGGGCATCGACCACCGCGACGGCGGCCATGTAGACCACGTCCTGGGCCTCGCAGCCGTTCTGGAGCAGGTGGACCGGCCGGTTCATGCCCATGAGGATCGGGCCCACGGCGGTGGCGCCGCCCAGGCGCTGGAGCAGCTTGAAGGAGACGTTGGCCGCGGTCACGTCGGGGAAGATCAGGACGTTGGCGCCCCGTTCGAGGGTGCTGAAGGGGAAGAGCTCCTCGCGCAGCCTCGGGACGACGGCGGTGTCGGCCTGCATCTCGCCCTCGACCATCAGGTCGGGGCGCCGCTCCTTGATGATCCGCACGGCCTCCTGCACCTTGGCCACCTTCGGGTGCTTGACGCTCCCGAAGTTCGAGAAGGAGAGCATGGCGACCCGCGGCTCGACGTGGAAGCGCCGGGCCATGTCGGCGGTCATGATGGCGATGTCGGCCAGCTCCTCGGCGATGGGATCGATGTTGACGGTGGGGTCGGCGAAGAACAGGACCCGGTCGTCGAAGATCATGAGGAAAAGGCCCGCCACGACCCGCACGTCCTCGCGCTTGCCGATGACCTGGAGCGCCGGCCGCAGCGTGTCGGGGTAGTGCTGGGTGACACCGGCCACGAGCGCGTCGGCGTCGTTCATGTGGACCATCATCGAGCCCCAGACGTTGGGGTCGCGCATGGCGGCGCGGGCCTCGGTGGCGATGACGCCCTTGCGCCCCCGCAGCCGGAAGTACTCGGCCGCGTAGGCCTCGATCTTCCCGGGGTTCGCCGGCTGCTCGATCTCGATCCCGTCGAGGTGGAGGTCGAGCTCGGCGATCCTCGCTCGGATCGCGGTCTCGTCTCCCAGCAGGACCGGTTGCGCGAAGCCCTCGTCGAGGATCTCCTGAGCGGCGTGGAGCACCTTCTCGGACTCGCCCTCGGGAAGCACGAGGCGCTTGGGCGCCTGCTTGGCGCGGTTGATCATGAGCCGCAGGATGTGGCGCGCCTTGCCGAGGCGCCGCTCCAGGGCCTCCCGGTACTCGACGAGGTCCAGATGGCGCTGGGCGACGCCGGTCTCCATGGCCGCACGCGCTACGGCAATCGTCTCCCACAGGAGCACCCGCGGGTCGAACGGCTTGGGGATCAGGTACTCGCGCCCGAAGTGGAGCTTGTCCACGCCGTAGGCCTTCATCACGGACTCGGGGACATCCTCCTTCGCCAGGTCGGCCAGCGCCCGGGCGGCGGCGCGCTTCATCTCTTCGTTGATGGCGGTGGCCCGCACGTCGAGCGCCCCGCGGAAGATGAACGGGAAGCCCAGGACGTTGTTGACCTGGTTCGGATAGTCGGAACGGCCGGTGGCCATGATGACGTCGCTCCGGGCGCCGATCGCGTCGTCGTAGGTGATCTCCGGGTCGGGGTTCGCCATCGCGAAGAGGATGGGATCGGGGCCCATGGAGCGCACCATCTCCGGGGTCACCGCGCCCTTCGCCGACAGGCCGACGAAGACGTCGGCTCCCTCGAGGGCCTCGGCCAGCGTGCGCAGCTCGGTGTCGACGGCGAAGCGCTCCTTGTAGGGGTTCATGCCCACGCCCCGGCCCTGGAAGACGACCCCCTTGGTGTCGCACAGGATGAGGTTCTCGCGCTTCACGCCCAGGCTGACGTAGAACTCGGCGCACGCGATGCCGGCGGCGCCCGCGCCGTTGAAAACGACCCGGAGGTCCTGCAGCCGCTTGCCCACCAGCTCGGCGGCGTTGAGCAGCGCGGCGCCGGAGATGATCGCGGTCCCGTGCTGGTCGTCGTGGAAGACCGGGATCTTCATCGTCTCCTTGAGCTTCTCCTCGATCTCGAAGCACTCCGGGGCCTTGATGTCCTCGAGGTTGATCCCCCCGAAGGTGGGCTCGAGGAGCTGCACCGTGCGGATGATCTCCTGTGGGTCGTGGGTGTCGAGCTCGATGTCGAAGACGTCGATGTCCGCAAACCTCTTGAACAGAACCCCCTTGCCCTCCATGACCGGCTTGCCGGCCAGCGCTCCGATGTCGCCCAGACCCAGCACGGCGGTGCCGTTCGAGACCACCGCCACCAGGTTGCCCTTGGCGGTGTAGCGGTAGGCGTCGTCCGGCGTGTCGTGGATCCGTAGGCACGGAACGGCCACGCCCGGGGTGTAGGCGAGCGAAAGGTCCCGCTGGGTGATGCAAGGCTTGGTCGGGGTGACGGCGATCTTGCCGCAGCGCCCCGTGGAGTGGTAGTCGAGTGCTTCCTGGTCGCGGATCTTCATGGCGAAAAGCCCCCTTTGGCACAGCTTCGCTCCGCTCGGGCCGGGGCGCAACGCCCGCCGGCGCGGGCGCTCGCCGCTACCTGTTGGGGTGGGCACCGACACCCCATCCCGCGGAGCGAAGCGCGCGATCCGTCCCCGAGCTGGGCAGGGACACCCCTGCCGTGGAACAATCTCCGATCCGGAGGGTCTCTCCCCTTGGCGCAGGGGCGTGCTCGGGAGCAGACCGGAACATCACGAATTCCCCGCCGGGAAGGCCGCCGAGCCACCGCACGGGACACGAGAGCAAGGCAAGGAGGAAGCACCATGAAGAAAGCTCGCAGTCGTTGGCTGGCGGCCGCGCTCATCGCCGGAGTCACCTGGGCGGCCGGTCCCGTCGTCGCGCAGGAGGAGGCGCCGATCAAGATCGCCGTGGTCGACATGGATCGGGTGGTCGCGCAGTCGAAGCGGGGCCAGGATCTCCAGAAGCGTCTCGAGACGCTCGAGAACGAGGCGAGGGCCGACCTCGAGCGCCTCAGCGGCGAGGCTCGGGATCTGCAACGCCAGATCCAGACCGGCTCCGCCACACTGAGCCAGGAGGCGCTGTCCTCTCTCCGGAAGCGCTACGAGGACGCGGCCGTCGCGGTCCGCCGACGCGAGGAGGACGCCAACCGCGCGGGCGAGAAGATGCAGACGGAGGCCCTGGAGCGGATCCGGCAGGAGTTGGAGCCGGTGCTGGTGGGGATCCGCGAGGAAGGGGGCTACGACCTCGTCCTGAACAACGTCCCCGGCGTCGTCGTGATGGTGGCGAAGCGCATCGAGATCACGGAGCTGGTGCTGGCCCGGTTGCACGAGGCCGAAGCGGCCGCGGTGGGCGGCGGAGGGTAGGCGCGGGCAGGTTGGGCGGCGCGCCCCCGGTGGTCGGGGTGGGTAGTGGGCGGCGGTCGTGATCTCACGCCAAGACCCTGAGACCCTGAGACCCGGAGAAGTCCGGGCGCGAAGAGGGGCCGGCTATCCGGTCGCCAGGTGTCGGGCGCACTCCCGGTCCGTCGGGGCGAGGTCCAGGTCGAGGAGCTCCGTGGGAGTCGCCCAGGCGAGAGCCTCGTGCTCGTGGGCCTCGGGCTCGCCGCGCGCCGCGACCGGCAGGAAGACGATCTCGAGTCCGCTGGCCGGGTCGACGCGGGCGAGGAGGGGTGCCCCGATGTCGACGACCTCCAGGGACAGCTCCTCGGCCAGCTCCCGGGTCGCCGCGTCGCGCAGACTCTCGCTCGGCTCGGTCTTGCCGCCGGGGAACTCCCACAGCCCGCCGTGGCGCTTGCCGGCCGGGCGGCGGCCCACGAGATAGCGGCCGTCGCGCTCGAGCAGGCAGGCCACGACCTGTCGCCTCGTCGTCATCGTGCGAAGCGTAGCGTCCACGGTGGTGTGCGCGTCCGTTCGGGGGAGTCTTCTCACGCGAAGACGCGAAGCCGCGAAGACCTGGCGACCGAGCGCTCTTCGCGCCTTCGCGCCTTGGCGTGATCCCTCTCCCCGCGGCGGCCGCGCCGCACCGGAGCCGTCTGCTACAGTCGATTCGAGAGGCGCCTCCGAGCCCCGAGCAGGGTGCCGGTGACCGAGGCGCCCGACAGGCTCCCCCTCGTAGCGCGCCCGACTCCGATCGCACCCAGGATTGTCCGCCGTCCCAGAATGTCCAGTGAAGAGCGCAAGGGCGAGGGTCTGCACCTCGCCCTCGTCAGCGTCCACGGACTGATCCGCGGGCACGACCTCGAGCTCGGCCGCGACGCCGACACCGGCGGGCAGACCCTGTATGTCGTGGAGGTGGCCCGCGCGTTGGCGGCGCGCGACGATGTCGCCCAGGTGGATCTGATCACCCGCCGGGTCGTCGACCCGAAGGTGAGCGACGACTACGCGCGGCGGGAGGAGCGGCTGGCCGACGGGGCCCGCATCGTCCGGCTCGATTGCGGCCCGCAGGAGTACATCCGCAAGGAGCAGCTGTGGGATCACCTCGACGCCTTCGCCGACGAGATGATCGTCTTCTACAACACCGAGCGGCGGCATCCGGATCTCATTCACAGCCACTACGCCGACGCGGGCTACGTGGGAGTGAGGACCGCTTCCCAGCTCGGCGTGCCCCTGGTCCACACCGGGCACTCGCTCGGACGGGTGAAGCGCCGTCGCCTGCTGGCCTCGGGCCTGAGCGCAAAGGAGATCGAGGAGCGCTACAACATGGCCCGGCGGATCGAGGCAGAGGAGGAGACCCTCGCGAGCGCCGAGGGGGTCGTGGCCTCGACGACCAACGAGGTCGAGGAGCAGTACGCGCTCTACGACGACTATCGACCGTCGCGCATGCGGGTGATCCCTCCGGGGACCGACATCGACCGCTTCCGTCCGCCGGCCGAGGGCGAAGAGGTGCCCGCCTTCCGCGACGAGCTCGCGCGTTTCCTGCGCGAGCCCGACAAGCCCATCGTGCTCGCCGTCGCCCGGCCCGACGAGCGCAAGAACCTGCGCTCCCTGGTCGAGGCCTACGGCGGCTCGCGCGAGCTCCGGGAGCTCGCCAACCTCGTCGTCGTCGCCGGCAACCGCGACGACATCTCGGAGTTGGACGACAGCGCGGCCCTGGTGCTGACGGATCTGCTGGTGCTGATCGACGCCCACGACCTGTACGGGCGGGTCGCCTATCCCAAGCACCACGGGTCCGACGACATCCCCGGCCTGTACCGTCTCACCGCCTCGTCGCGGGGCGTCTTCGTCAACCCCGCTCTGACCGAGCCCTTCGGCCTCACCCTCATCGAGGCGGCCGCCAGCGGCGTGCCCATCGTCGCCACCGAGGACGGCGGACCGCGGGACATCGTGGAGAACTGCCGCAACGGGCACCTCATCGATCCCCTCGACCTCGAGGCCATGGCCGCGACGATCCTCGAGGTGCTGCAGGATCCCGAGGAGTGGGATGCGCTGTCGGCCCGCGGGCTCGAAGGGGTCCGCGCCCACTACTCGTGGCAGGCCCACGCGCAGAGCTACGTGGAGGCGATCCGGCCGGTGGTCGAGAGCGCCCCGAAGCCGGTCCGTAGCCAGCGGGGCCGCCTGCGTTACGCCGACCGCGCCCTGTTCTCCGATCTGGATCAGAACCTCCTGGGAGACCGAGACTCCCTGCGCCGATTCGTCGAGACGATGCGTCGGCACCGCAAACGCTCGACCTTCGGGATCGCCACCGGCCGGCGCCTGGACTCGGCGCTCAAGGCCCTGCGGGAGTACGGGATCCCCCGGCCCGACGTGCTCATCTCCTCGGTGGGCACCGAGATCCACTACGGGCCGACCATGAGTGCGGACAAGGCCTGGCGGCGTCACATCGACCACCTGTGGAACCGGACGGCGCTGAACGAGCTGCTGGCGGACCTCCCGGGCCTGGAGCTCCAGGGGCGCTCGAAGCAGAGCCGGTTCAAGATCAGCTACTTCTACGACGCCGAGAAGGCGCCGTCGCAGGAGAATCTCCTGCGTCTCCTGCGCCAGAACGACCTGCCCGCGAACCTGTTCATCGCCTTCGGCCAGTATCTCGACATCGTGCCGGTCCGCGCCTCGAAGGGCTTCGCGGTCCGCTGGTTCGCGGACCACTGGCAGGTGCCGCTCGATCGGGTGCTGGCGGCCGGCGGCTCGGGCACCGACGAGGACATGATGCGCGGCAACACCCTGGCGGCGGTGGTGGCGAATCGCCACGACGAGGAGCTCTCGAAGCTGGTCGACGTCGACCGCATCTACTTCGCCCGCGAGGCCCATGCGGAGGGGATCCTCGAGGCCATCGAGCACTACGACTTCTTCGGCGAGTGCCGCGTCCCGGAGGACGGATGAGCGACCGGCTGCTGTTGGCCACGGACCTCGACGGGACGCTGCTCCCGGACGGTTCGGCGCCCGAGTCGCCCGCGGCGCGCGAGCGCTTCGCCCGCGTCGTCCGCCGGCCCGAGGTGACCCTGGCCTACGTCACGGGGCGCCATCGCGGGCTGGTCGAGGAGGCGATGGCGAGCGCCGCCCTGCCGCCCCCGCGCTTCGTGGTGGGCGACGTCGGGACGACGATCTGCGAGGTCGAGGACGGCTCGTGGACGCCGGTGTCGTCGTGGACCGAGTCGCTGGCCGAGGAGTGGCCGGAGGGGACGACCGAGCGACTGCTGCGACTATTGGGCGACCTGGAACCCCTGCGGCCGCAGGAGGAGTCGAAGCAGGGGCGGTTCAAGGCGAGCTTCTACGTGGGCTCGGCGGCGGATCCCGGCCCCTGGCTGGAGGAGGTGCGCCAGCGGATCCGGCGGGACGGGCCGGCGGCTCGCATCATCTTCAGCCGCGACGCGACGAAGCGGGGCCTGCTGGATCTCCTGCCGCCCCGGGGCGGCAAGCTGGCCGCCGTACGGGCCCTGATGGCGGAGACGGGCATCCCGGCCTCGCGGACGGTCTTCGCCGGCGACAGCGGCAACGACCTCGAGGTCCTGGCGAGCGACCTGCCCGCCGTCCTGGTGGCGAACGCTGACGACGGCGTGCGGCTCCTGGCGCGGCAGGCGGGGGGGGGCAACGGCTCCGGGCGGCTCTACCTGGCCCGGGGAGGCTTCCTGGGGATGAACGGGAACTTCGCCGCCGGCGTCCTGGAGGGTCTCGCCCACTTCCTGCCGGAGACCTCCGCTTGGATGTCGTGAGTCCCGTCGGCGCCGCCTTGGGGACTCCGCGGATCGCGATCTTCGGGGAGGTGCTCTTCGACCGTTTCCCGGACGGCACCGAGGTGCTTGGCGGCGCGCCGTTCAACGTGGCGTGGAACCTCCGCGGCCTGGGGCACGATCCCCTGCTGGTCAGTCGGGTGGGCGACGACGAGCTGGGCGGAAAGGTGCGCGCGGCGATGGATGCTTGGGGCTTGGACACGGCGGGCCTGCAGGTCGACCCGCGCCGGCCGACGGGGACGGTGGAGGTGACGTTCGTCGACGGCGAGCCACTCTACGAGATCGTGCCGGAGCGCGCCTGGGACCACATCGACGCGGCGGAGGTGCCCGCGGCGCCCGACGTCGTCCGCCTCTACCACGGTACGCTGGCGGCGCGCGGCGAGGCTTCGCGGGCGGCGCTCCGGGCGCTGCGCGAGCGCCTGGCCGTACCGGTGTTCCTGGACGTCAACCTGCGCGCGCCGTGGTGGGAGCTGGGGAGCGTGGTCGACCTCGCCCGCGGCGCGGACGACGTGAAGCTCAACCGCGACGAGCTCGCGGCTCTCGTCCCCGTGAGCGGCCGCGCGCGGGATCAGGCGCGGGCGCTGGCGTCGGAGTGGGGGGCCCGACGCATCGTAGTCACGCGCGGCCCCCACGGCGCCCTCGCTTTCGAAGAGGGCCGCGAGGTAGGTTCGGTGCGACCGGCTCGGAGGTACCCGGTGAAGGACCCGGTGGGTGCGGGTGACGCCTTCGCCTCCGTCCTGCTGCTGGGCGGCAGCTCGGGCTGGCCGCTGGCGACGACCCTCCGCCGCGCCCAGGAGCTGGCCGGCAGGGTGGTCGGCCTGCGCGGCGCGACGACGCCGGAGCGCGAGGTCTACGACCGTGTGCGGCAGGCCTGGAGTCCGAGATGAACGTCGAACCGACCTTTTTGCGGGGCCTCCTCGCCTACCTGGCGCGCGAGGCCGGCCGCTCCCGTTCTTTGCTGGACCGGTTGAGCTCGCGGGGCAAGCCCTTCCTGCTGCGCAGTGAGATCGAGGATCTCGTCGCGGCCTCGGCGGGTGCGGACGGCGACCTGCGCCAGCCGGACCGGGACGTGCTGGCGGAGGTCCTCGGGTGGGCCCAGGAGGCTGCGATCGGCCCCGACTGGATCCACCTGGCGATCCGTCCGAGCATCGCCCGCTGGGCCTATCTCAAGATTCACCGCGAGACGCTGGCGGCGGAGTCCGTCGGAGTGGCCGACTACCTGGCGGCGAAGGAGCACCTGGCCGCGGGGTCCGAAGCGGCCGACGGCTGGGTCCTCGAGGTCGATCTCGAGCCCTTCGAGCGTCGCGTCCCCAAGCTCCAGGAGGTCCGCTCGATCGGCCGCGGCGTCGAGTTCCTCAACCGCGTGCTGTCTGGCCGGCTGTTCGACGGGGGCGGCCGGGGCGAGGAGCTCCTGATGAGGTTCTTGCGCCAGCACACCGCCCGCGGTCGCCAGCTGATGCTGAACGGCGGGATCGATACTCCCGGCGAGCTACGGCGCTCGCTGCGGACGGCGGTCACCAGGCTCGCGACCGGCGATCCGGAGGCGCCGTGGCCGGAGCTCGAGCAGAGTCTCCGGCCGCTGGGCTTCGAGGTGGGTTGGGGTGACACGGCCGCCCGCATCATCGACACGATGAGCCTCCTGCTCGAGATCCTGGAGGCGGCGTCTCCCACCGTTCTGGAGGCGTTCCTGGAGCGGGTGCCGATGATCTTCTCGATCGCGATCCTGTCGCCCCACGGTTGGTTCGGGCAGACCGACGTCCTGGGCCGGCCCGACACGGGTGGCCAGGTCGTCTACATCCTCGACCAGGTGCGGGCGCTCGAGCGACAGATGCGCCGGGGCCTGCGGGCGCAGGGGCTGGAGATCGAGCCCGAGATCGTGGTGGTCACGCGGCTGATCCCGGAAGCGGAGGGGACGACCTGCGACCAGCGTCTCGAGCCCATCGCCGCGACCCGTAGCGCACGCATCCTCCGCGTGCCGTTCCGCACGCCGTCGGGCGACGTGGTCCCGCAGTGGATCTCCCGCTTCGAGATCTGGCCCTACCTGGAGCGCTTCACGGCCGACGCGGAACGGGAGATCCTCGCCGAGCTGGACGGCCGGCCCGACCTGGTGATCGGCAACTACTCCGACGGCAACCTGGTGGCCTCGCTGCTGGCTCCGCGCCTCGGTGTCACGCAGTGCAACATCGCCCACGCCCTGGAGAAGACGAAGTACCTCTTCTCCGACCTCTACTGGAGCCACGACGACGACCGCCATCACTTCTCGTGCCAGTTCACCGCCGACGTCATCTCCATGAACCAGGCCGACTTCGTCATCGCCAGCACCTTCCAGGAGATCGCCGGCACCGAGGAATCCGTCGGCCAGTACGAGGCCCACTCGGCCTTCACCATGCCGGGGCTCTACCGCGTGGTCCACGGCATCGACGTCTTCGACCCGAAGTTCAACATCGTCTCGCCGGGCGCTGCGGAGGAGATCTACTTCCCGGCCAACGACGACCGGCGGCGCCTGCGTCACCTGCTGCCGGAGATCGAGGAGATGATCTTCGGCGCTCGCGAGGACGACGGCGCCTGGGGCGTGCTCGAGGAGCCGGACAAGCCCCTGCTGTTCACCATGGCGCGCCTGGACCGGATCAAGAACGTCACCGGCCTGGTCGACCTCTACGGCGCCTGCCCGGAGCTGAGGGAGCGCGTCAACCTCCTGGTCGTCGCCGGCTACGTCGACGCCGAGCGCTCGCGCGATCGTGACGAGCGGGAGCAGATCGGTCTCATGCACCAGCTCTTGGAGCGTCACGGGCTGCATGGGCAGGTGCGGTGGCTCGAAGCCCAAACCGATCGGGCGCGCAACGGCGAGCTGTACCGTTTCGTGGCCGATCATCGGGGCGCCTTCGTCCAGCCTGCCCTGTTCGAGGCCTTCGGATTGACGGTGGTCGAGGCCATGAGCACGGGGCTACCGACCTTCGCCACGCGCTACGGCGGTCCGGCCGAGATCATCGAGGACGGGGTCTCCGGCTTCCACATCGACCCCAACCACCCGCAGCGATCGGCCCGCCGGCTGGCCGAGTTCTTCCGTCGCGTGGCCGCCGATCCGGTCGTCTGGGACGAGATCTCCCACGGGGCCCTGGCCCGGGTCGAGCGGCGCTACACCTGGCGTCACTACGCCGAGCGCCTGCTGACCCTCTCTCGCGTCTACGGGTTCTGGCGCTTCGTCACCCGTCTGGAGCGCGACGAGGTGGCGCGCTACCTGGACATGTTCTACGCCCTGCAGTTCCGCCCCCGGGCCCGGTCCGTCGAGTGACGCCGCGACGCGGACTTTGAGCAGCCGGCTTCAGGGCCGCTCGCGGAGTTGGTCCGCGCGCAGTCGGACCCGGGCACTCGCCCTCCTGGGGGTGTGGGTGGGGTTCGGCTCGTCGAGCTCGAAGCCGTTGACCACCCGGGGCGGGGCCACGTCCTCCACCGTGTAGGGGAAGGCCTGCCCGGCCCGGAACGCCCCGGAGGGTGTGAAGAGCAGGTACGCGGCCTCCGGCTGGGCGGGATCGTCGCCCGGGTTGAACACCACCAGGGTGCCGAACGGTCGAACGATGGTGTCCGGCGCTCCGACGTATCCCGGGGCGCAAGGGCCGGGTCGGGATAGCCCTCGTAGGGGGTCGAGGTGTTCTGCCCGGTGCCGCCGATCACGTAGCCGCGGTCCGCGTCGACCGCCAGCCCGGAGCCGGCGGATACGCCGGTGCCGAAGGGGAATCCGGTGCGGGGATCGATGTCGATCGTCCGGGTGCGCCAGACCGGGTCGACCAGCGTCGTCGTCCAGTGATCCCGCGGGTCGACGATCGAGTCGTCGGCGACCGAGCGCGCGAACAGCGTCCTGTGCGGTGTCCCGATCCCGGTTCGCCCGGTGTCCGATCAGGAGCCGTCCGTCGCTGGCCGCGGGTCACGATGATCTTCCGCGACGCTCGTTGTGGACGGTCGAGGCCACAGATCGCGGAAGCAGTACCATTGGTGAGGGTGTAGCCGGATGGCCCGCTCGATCTCCCGTCCGAGGTGGTCGGCGGCGCGACGGAAGGCCTGGTCCCGGTTGCCGTCGGCGGCTACCCGCAAGGGCGGCCGGACCTCGACCCGGGCCCTGCGTCTCCCTGTGCGATAGACGAAGAGGGGGACCATGTCGACGCCCGCGGCCCGCGCCAGCGCGAACGGGCCCACGGGGAAGGGGTAGGGCTGGCCGAACAGGCGGCCGTCCACGGTCCGGCCGCCACCCCGGGGCCGGTCTCCCTGGAGGGCGACGACGCCCCCCGTCCGCAGCGCCTCGAGCAGGTGGCTGCCGAGAACCGCGCTGTCGCCCGCGAAGTGGACCCGGAGGCGTTCGCCGGCGCTCTCCTCGATCAGACGGCTGAGGAAGGCCTGGGCGTCGGCGTCCATCTCCGGCTCGCGAACCACGTGCACCGTCCTGGACCGGGAGGCATCCGGCAGCAGGCTGCCGATCTCCCAGTGGCCGATGTGCGCCGTGACGACGAGGAACCCCTGCTCCGATTCCTGGAGTCGTTGCCACGTTTCCATGCCGTCGAGCTCCGCGGCCATCCGCCGCTGCGCCCCGAGCCGCTCGTATCTCTCGGTGAGGCACCAGGCGAAGTTGCGGAGCGTGCGGAAGATGCGTCGCTGGCGTCGCCACCAGCCGGCGGGGCCGAGGACCTGGGCGAGATTGCGATCGATGGCTCGGCGGATGCGCCGCAACGCCACGAAGAAGAAGCTCGTGAAGAGCAGGAGGACGGGTGCGATGGCTCGCTCGGGCAGGACGGACACGCCGTAGAGATGGAACCGGTACCAGAAGCTGCCGGTGACGTAGTAGCGGCCGAGAACGCGGCGCAAGAGGCCGCTGGACGGAGCCTGGGGCGGGCCCTCGACCTCCCCCTGACTCATCGATCCCCCCTGGCCGATTCCCGGATGGCCGCCGCGGCGGGAAGGACGGTGAGGGTGGCCAGCAGGCAGGCGGTGACCCCCAGGGCCACGATGATCCCCGCGTGGCGCAATCCCGGGATGCTCGAGACGCCGAGACTGCCGAACCCGATGGCCGTCGTGACGCTGGTGAGCACGAGAGCCCGGCCGACGGCGCCCAGGGCCTCCCGGAGCGAGCCCCCGAGGTGGAGGCGCGCCGTGTGCAACGTGTGCAGGCCGTCGTCCACGCCGACGCCGAACAGGACCGGCAGAAGGGCGATCGAGAGGAGGTCCAGCGAACCCGAGAGCGCTCCCCAGAGCCCCATCGCCCACAAGGTGCCCAGCGTCACCGGCAGGAGGGCGAGGAGAGTCGACAGGATGTCGCCGCGGAAAGAGACCGCGACCACGAGGAGGATCACGAGGAAGGCGGCCGCGCCCAGCCGGCGGAGGTCGCTCAGTGCGAGGTCCCGAAGGGCCGAGCCGAGACGCGCCGCGGAGGCCACGGCGACTCCCGGTAGCGGCGCGATGCCGGCGGCGACCTGGTTCGCGTCGAGGCTCGCCCCCCCCGCGGCCGGCTGGACCCGGAGCAACACGGAGGTCTCCGCCGGCCCGAGGACGATGTTCTCGGAGATCCAATCGGGGGCGCCCCGGAGAGGGTCTCGGCCCAGGGGGTCGACACCGCTCCCGAGGGCCCTCAGGGCCTCGATCCCGGGGGCGAAGGCGGACGCCCGCAGTCCTGCCGCCACGAGCTCCCGGTCCAGGTGATCTGCGGCGGCGCCGAGCTCGAAGGGGGCCAGGGCCTCGAGACGATCCCGAACGCGACTCCGGGACGGGAACCAGTGGTGGATCCCGTCCACCCGCACCTCCGGGAAGCGCTCACGGAGCTTCGCCTCGACCTGGAAGCTGCGCTCGATGGCGGTATCGGTGTCGCGGGCCGAGACGACGAGGTAGAGGTCGACGGGTCGCACCCCGAACGCCTGGGCGAGCCGTCGCTCGGCTCGGACGGCCGGATGATCGGTGGATCGGAGGGCGGAGGGGTCCGGATCGAGCTCGAGGCGGCTCGCACACGCGAGGGCGAGGACGCTGACCAGCAGGGCCAGTCCCAGGGTGAGGCGTGGGTGACGCGCCGCCGGCTCGCTGACCCCCGTCGCGACGCCGTCGAGGAGGCGCCACAGCGGCGTCGCCGACCGCTCCGATGGGCGGAGGGCCACCAGCGGCCCGAGCAGGGCCGTCGCGAGCAGCATCGCCGCCATCCCGACCGCGACGCCGATGCCGACGTCGCGTAGCGGCCGAAAGTGGGCCAACCCCAGAACCGAGAAGGAGGCCGCGGTGGTCGCCGCGGCGGAGAGGATGCCCGGACCGACCTCACCGTAGAGCGCCGGCAGTCGCCCGCCGGCGAAGCGGTCGGGGCTCTGTCGGAACCGGACGGCGCCGTGGATTCCGAAGTCGGTGCCGAGGCCGACCAGAACCGCGGCGAAGCCCAGGCCGACCCCGCTGATGGAGCCCGTCAGCCAGCCGATCGTCGAGGCCGTCCAGAAGAGGGCCGTGAGGATCGCCAGGAGGATGACGGCGGGGATCGTCGGGGAACCGAATGCCAGCCACAGGATCAGCACGCAGCCGACGGCCGAGGTGGTCAGGGTCGCTCGCAGATCGGAGCGGAGCGACGCCTCGTCCTGCGCCGCGTACAGGGGTCCGCCGAGGGCCTGGATCGAGACCGGGCAACCACACTCCTCCCGCAGCCTCTCGTGCGCCTGTTCGATGGCGGCCGCGGTCTCGCGACCCCGGGCAGCGTCGAGGGACGAGGCGACCGGGGTGGCGACGACCAGGCCGAGGTCGTGCCCGGGCGTCGCGAACGCCCCGGTCACCGGGTCGACGGAGGCCAGACCCGCCTGGTCGCCGCGGAGCCCCGGTAGCAGAGAGACCAGGCCCAGCGGGTCGTGTCGCAGCCACTCCTTCTCCCACATCGACGCCGGCAAGCGGAGCGTCTGGCGAATCTCGCGAGCCCTCCTCGCGAGAGCCGCGGCCTCGCGGCGGTCGCCCAGCTTCGGGAGGTCCTCCACGTCGAGGAGGAGAGGCGCCCGCTCGAGGACAGCGCGGTGGAAGAAGGCCTCGTCCTCCGGTTCGACGCCGCAGCGGGCGCTCCGGAACGGTGCGCTGGCCCGCAGGAGCTCTGCCAGACGACAGGCGAGCTCGGCCTCGGAAGGGTCGGGCCCGGCCGAGCTCTCCCGAGCGGGCGTCCCGCCCGCGAGGTCGACGAGGACGAAGACCTTCTCCAGCGCTCCGAACCGCTCGAGGAAGATCCGATAGTCCTGAACCGCCGGCGTGTGGTCGGGGAGCAGCTCGACGATGTCGGTCGCGACGGAGAGTCGGAGGAGCCCCGGAATGGCGAGGAGCGACAGCACCAGGGCGACGAGGGGCAACCCTCGGAGGGGTCGCGCGCGACCGGACGACGAGCGGCTCACCCCGAGGTGCCCGCGTCCACGACGAGCTGCTGCCCGGTCGTGGAGGAAGAGTCGTCGGACAGGAGATGGGCGACCGCGGCCGCGGCCATCTCCGGCGAGACGCCCTGCCTCAGCGACTCGTCTCTCCTCAGCTTCTCCCGGACCGCCTCTCCGAGGTCGCTCGTCATCGACGTCTCGACGTAGCCGAGCACGACGGCGTTGACCCGGACGTTGCGCCCGCCGACCTCCCGGGCCAGGCTCCGGGTGAGTCCCAGAACCCCGGCCTTGGCCGCGGAGTAGGCCGTCAGTCCCGCCACGCCGTGGATCGCCGCCAGGGAGGCCAGGTTGACGATCGCGCCCTTGCGCCGGCGGATCATCCGCGGCAGCACCGCGCGGCAACAGCGGAAGACGCCGCCGAGATTGAGGTCGATCACCCGGTCCCAGATCTCGTCCGAGCTCATGGCCAGGAGTCGGCTGTCCAGGACTCCCGCGTTGTTCACGAGGCCGGTGATCGGGCCCAGGCGGTCCTCGACCTCGGCCACGACCCGCGCGGGGCCCGAGCGGTCCGCGAGGTCGAGCGGCAGCGCCAGAGCGGCGTCGCCGCACTCTTCGGCGACCGCCCGGGCGCTCTCCGGACTGGAGTTCCAGGTGAAGGCCACCCTCCAGCCCCGGCTCGCCAGGAGCAGGACCACGGCCCTCCCGATGCCGCGACTTCCACCGGTCACGAGGGCGATCGGAGACTCTGCATTCGTGCTCACATCCCCTCCAGGCGGGCTCCGAAAACGGCCATGGCGATCCTCAGGCTGTCGCGGACGGGCCGGTAGTGGCTCGAGTGCCTGCCGTCCGTGTAGCCGAGCTCGACCGGAGTGCCCACGACGCGGAACCCCCGCCGGACGCCCTTCACGATGATGGCGCTCTCCGCCTCGAAGCGTCCCCTGGGGAGCCCGGTGCCCTCGAGCAGGCGCCGTGTGTAGAGCCGGAAACCGCTCTGGATGTCCGATTGGCGAGCGCCCGCCAGAATCGAGATCGCTCGGGTCGAGAGGCGGTTGCTGGCGCGGCGGACGGGGCTCATTCCGGAGAACAGGTGGTCCCGAGTGCCCACCACGAGGTCCGCCGTGGTCGCATTCCGGGCGTGAACCAGCCTGGGGATCTGCTCCGGCAGGTGCTGGCCATCCGCGTCGAGCGTGACGAGCTCGTCGTAGCCCTCCCCGAGGAGCTCGCGGAAGGCCGTCCCCAGGGCCCACCCCTTGCCGAGATTGCGTTCGTGTCGGAGGAGGCGAGCCCCGGCGGCGCGGGCGAGGTCGCCCGTGGCGTCCGTCGAGCCGTCGTCCACGACGACGATCGTATCGATCTGGAGGCGGGCCCGCTCCACGACACCGTGAATCCACCGGGCGGCCTGGTAGGCGGGGATCACGCCCGCCCGCTTCGCTCCCGAAGCTCCGCCCGCGGTGTCTCGTCCTCTCGGGCTCATGCCTCGGCTCTCTCGATCAGGGTCCAGGTGGCCGCTCCCCCCTGGGCCATGGACGGGACCAGCAGGCGATGGGCCTGCCGCAACACGCCGCCGGGGAAGGGGGAGATTCCGATCTCCGGGTCCTCCTCGGCGAAACCGGGCACGGGCCCGAAGGCGCCGCCGTCGAGCGCGTGGACGGCGGCGGCGAGCTGGGTTCCCGGACTCTCCCCCAGCCACCCTTTGGGTGCGAGGATCGGAGGCAACTCCCCCGGTGACCCGAAGGAGGCGAGGACCCGGCCCTCGAGGCGGTCGCCACCGCGTGATCCCGAGGCGCCGCTCACGACGGCGTCGATGGAGCCCGGCTCGATGTCGGCGCGCTTCAGGGCGTCGGCGAGCGCCGCCGCGAGCCCGGTCGGGTCGGCGCTCCAGCCGATGGGGCCGCACATGGGGTCGAAGGCCGAGCCCAGGGGGCGGATGCGGGCCAGGCCCCGTCCGCCACGGGACAACGCGCGCGATCGCGGCTCCAGGATGGCGATGACGGCGCCCTCGGTCGCCAGGACGCCGTTTCGCCGGCGGTCGAACGGCCTGGGCGTCTCTCCGTCCGGGCGACCGGGCTCGGCGCGAGCGAGGGCTCGGAAGCGGTCCAGGAAGGCGTGGAGAAGAGGGGTGAGCTCGTCGACCCAGCCGACGATGGCGACATCCACCCTGCTGTTCGCCAGGGCGCGGGTCGCCCCGGCCAGGGCGGCCCCGAGACCGGCCTCCCTCTGACTGATCGTCAGGTTGGGGCCCCGGACCTGGAGGAGACGGGCGATCTGGGCCGCCGGTGCGTTGGCCACCGACTCGGTGAAATGGAGGGGGGAGGCGCACTGCGGGCCCTCGATCAGGATCTGGCGCAGCAACGCCTCCGTGAACTCGCTCGGCCCGAACATCGTCGCCAGCCAGATCCCGGTCCGCTCCGAGGGGAGGGCTTCGGGTGTCAGCCCGGCCTCCTCCAGCGCCAGGTGGGCGGCGGAGACCGCGAGCTTCGACGGGCGGCTCATCCTCCGCAGCTCGCCCGTGGAGACCCAGGGCCTCGGGTCCAACTCCGGCACGGGCAGGGCGAGCCGGGCTCCTGTCGGAAGGTGGTAGCCGGCGGAGCGGTCGACGGCGACGAGCGGGGGCGTTCCGGCGACGAGCCGATCCGCGATCGCCGCGCGGCCCGTGCCCGCGCCCGTCAGGCAGCCGAGCCCGGTCAGCCATTGGGTCCGGTCATTCATCCGGTGCGTCTTGTCGGTCGCTGGTCGCCAGCACCAGGGCGGCGTTCGCTCCGCCGAAAGCGAGGCTGGTGGAGAGTGCGACGGCCGGGCGCGACAGTCGACGGCTCGCCCCCGTCACCAGATCGACGGCGAGCTCGGGATCCGCTTCGGCCGGGCCCGGCGTGGCGTACACGCAGCCGTCCTCGAACCCCAGGATCACCGTGACGGCCTCGATCGCGCCCGACGATCCCAGGAGGTGGCCGACACTTCCCTTCGGTGCCGTCAACGGCGGCACCTCACCCGCGCCGAAGACCGCTTCGAGGGCCCGGGTCTCCGCGCTGTCGTTCAGCGGCGTGCCGGTGCCGTGGGCGTTGATCACCGTGACGTCGGCGGGTTTCAGTTCGGCGTCCCGGAGAGCGAGCCGGATCGCCTCGCTCGCTCCCCGCCCGTTGGGCTCCGGCGCGGTCATGTGATGCGCATCGCAGGTCGTTCCGAAGCCGGCCACCTCGGCGAGCGGACGCTGATTCCGGTCGATGGCGGAGGAGAGGCGCTCCAGGACCAGCACCGCCGCTCCCTCTCCGAGGCTCAGTCCCGCACGCCGGGACCGGAAGGGCAGGCAGGGCTCCTCGTCCACCGCACGCAGACTGTTGAAGCCCGAGTAGGTGAGCTGGGCGAGCGAGTCCGCACCCCCGGCCACCGCGATGTCCAGCTCGCCCTCCCGCAGCAGCTCCAGGGCCTCCCCGATGGCCAGCGCCCCCGAAGCGCACGCCGACGACACGGTCCAGACCTGACCCCGGGCTCCGAGCTCCCTGGCGAGGGCGTCTCCGGGGGAGTTGAGCTGTTGGGAGACGAGACTGCGGAGACGGCGAGGCCCGGAGCCGATCCCGAGCATGCGAGCCACGAGCCCCTCGGCCTCCGCCATGCCGGCGGTGCTGGTGCCGAAGAAGACGCCGAGGCGTTCGGGTGCCACCCGGGGCCGCGCCTGCGCCCAGGCCTCGAGACCGGCGGCGAGGGCGAACCGGTCCGTGAGCGCGGCCCCGGAACGCGCGCCCGACCCGAGGGAGCCGTCCGGCGTGGATCCCGGAACCTCCGCCGCGATGCGGGTCCGCTGGGCGCGGGTATCGAAACGCCTCGTCTCCCGGATGACCGTCGTGCCGCTGCGCAAGCCACGGCGGAGCGCTTCGCCCCCCCATCCGTAGCCGCTCACGGCACCGATGCCGGTGACCACGATCGGATCTCGCCGCCCCCGGGCCTCGAGGAGAGGGCCTCCCGGGGAGCTCAAGATGCCGCCGACTCTCCCTCGGAGGAGAGCTTGTCGATCATCCTGGCGAGGGAGGACACCGTCGCGAAGTCCTCGGGGTTGATCGCCTGACCGTCGATCCGGATGCCGAAGTGCTTCTCGAAGACGACCACGAGCTCGAGGGCATCCACCGAGTCGAGGCCGAGGCCGTCGTCGAAGAGAGGCTCATCGTCGCCGATCTCGCCCGGCTGCGTTCCCTCGAGCGAGAGGGCCTCGACGATCAGCTTCTTGATCTGCTGTCGTAGGGCAGAGTGAGGCGAGTGCATTCCTTTCACCTCCGATTCGAGGGCACGATCGCCGACCTCCAGAGTATATGATCCAGCAACCTCGGGAGGCTCGATCGGTCGAGATCTTCCCGCCGCTCCATGGTCTCATCCGTTGCCGATGGTCCAATCGACGACCCCCTGGTGGAGGGGTTCGACCGTCTGGCCGCGAACGACGGCGAGGCGGTCGTGGTCGACTCCCTGGCCGGGCGATGCACGCGGCAGGAGCTGCGCGCCTTGTCCTTTCGGGTCGCAGCCCGGCTGACGGCTCGAGGGATCCTCCCGGGTCAGGTCGTCGGCCTCGCGGCGGCCAACGGAGCCGGTTTTCTCGCCGGGTTGCTGGGGGTCCGACGGGTCGGGGCGGCCGTCCTGTTGCTGGATTCGGGCATGCCCGAGCGCGAGCGACTCTCGATCGGCGCCGCGATGGGGGCTCGGGGCGTGCTCCAGGTGCGGTCCGCGCTCGCCCGACTCGGGGACTTCGGCTGGCTGGAGCTCCGGGGCGAGCTGGTGACGCTGGCTCCCGAGGTCGGGTTCCTGAAGCTCACCTCGGGGAGCAGCGGCCGACCCTCCGGGATTCTCACTCCCTCTCGTTGCCTCCTGGCGGACGACCGGGCGCTGGCGATCTCGATGGGGCTGCGCGACGAGGACAGGATCGTCGCGGCGGTTCCGATGTCCCACTCCTACGGACTCTCGAGCATCGCACTTCCGGCCCTGGCGCGCGGCTCCGTCGTCCTGGTGTCGGACACCGCGGATCCGTTCGCCGTGACGCGGGTTCTCGGGCGTCTGCGGCCGACCGTCCTGCCCACGGCGCCTGCCTACCTCGGCGCTCTGACGCGGAGATCGGAGGCTGAGCCCCTGCCGGATTCGCTCCGACTGGTGTTGAGCGCGGGCGCCCCCCTCGCGCCGGAGGTGGCTCGGCTCTTTCGCGCGACCTTCGGGCGGCCCGTTCACGTATTCTACGGCGCGAGCGAATGCGGCGGGATCACCTTCGACCCGGTGGGTGACGCGGCGGAGAGGGGGACGGTCGGCCGTCCCGTGGCGGGGGTGGCGCTGGACGTTTCGGTGGACGGCGATCCGGGCGGCGCGGGTCGGTTGACGGTCCGCTCGCCGGCGGTGGCGCTGGGCTATCACCCGGCGGCCGGTGACCGTCTCGACGGGCGTCGCTTCGTGACCGACGACCTGGTGACGAGGCGGGGGAGGGAGCTGGTCCTCGAGGGGCGGATCGGTCACCTGGTCAACATCCGGGGCCGGAAGGTCAATCCCCGGGAGGTGGAGAGGGTCCTGATGGAGATGCCGGGAGTCGGGGAGGTGGCCGTCCTCGGGCTGACGCCGGAGGGAGGCACCGAGTCGGTTGTGCGCGCCGTCGTCTGCACGTCGGTCGTCGCGGTCGGTGAGCTCCGCGAGTGGTGTCGGCGTCGTCTCGCGTCGCACAAGATCCCCAGGAGCTTCGTGCGGGTGGATGACCTTCCGCGCACCCTTCGGGGCAAGATCGATCGGCGGTCGCTCTCGGCGCTCGCGGCGGGAGGCGGGGATGGTGCCTGACCGGCCCGCACGGGACGGGCTGCATTCGCTTCGCCCTCTGCCTCCACTGCCGTGGTTGCCTGGACTGCACCTACTGCTCGCGCTGGGCTGCGCGGTCGCGCCGCGCCGGTGGCGCTGGTGGTTGGGAGGCCTCCTCGCGGTTCACGCCCCGCTCGTGGCCGGGTCTCTCCTGCCGCGCAGCGGGTGGCTCGGCCCGAACCTGCGGCGGCTCTCGCCGGCGGCGCGGGCTCGGCGCGAGATCGCGCTCACGTTCGACGACGGACCGGATCCGGTGGCGACCCCGAGGGTCCTGGCGCTCCTGGAGGCCGCGGGCGCCCGCGCGACGTTCTTCTGCGTCGGCGAACGGGTGGAGGCGTTTCCCGAGATCGCGCGAGAGATCGTGGGCCGGGGGCACCGTGTCGAGAACCACACCCATCGCCATCGCTATCTCTTCGCCCTCCTCGGGCCGCGAGGCCAGGCTCGGGAGATCGACCGCGCCCAACGTGCCATCGCCGCGATCTGCGGCCGGGAGCCGACCCTGTTCCGCGCCCCGGCCGGGTTCCGAAGCCCGTTCACCCACGCGCTCCTCCGTCGGCGCGGGCTGTGCCTGGTCTCGTGGACCCGTCGGGGTCTGGACGGGGTCGATGGCGATGCGTCGCGGGTGTACGCTCGACTCGTGAGGGACCTCGGCCCGGGGCAGATCCTCCTGCTCCACGATGGCGGACGAGGAGCCTGCGGAGGGCTCGCGCCGGTCCTGGAGGTCCTGCCCCGCCTCCTGGAGGAGATCCGGCGTCTCGGCCTCACTCCCGTGGCCCTCCGGAGCGGGCGATGAGCGTCGGGGTGAGGAGGTCAGGCTACCGCATCGAGGAGCTCCTGCCTCATCGAGGACCGGCTCTTCTGCTGGTGGATGTGATCGAGGTGGACGCGCAGAAGATCCGTGCCGTCGGTCGCATCGCCTCCGACCACCCGGCGGTCGGGTCGGAGGGCACGGCGCCGGTGGTTCTCGCGGTGGAGCTGGCCGCTCAGGGAGCGGCCGTGCTGGAGGCGTGGAACGCCGGCGATCGCGAGGGCGAATCGAGGATCGGCTACCTTGTCGGACTCCGCTCGGTGGGTCTCGCCGAAGGGACCCTGCCCGCCGAGACGCCCCTGCAGGTATGGGTCCGGCGGGAGGCGTCCGCGCCGCCGCTGGCTCGCTTCTCGATGCGGGTCTGGACCCGGGAGGTGGAGTGGGCCACCGGCATCCTCAGCACCTATCTGCCGGCGGAGGATCCGCGGCCCCCGGCGCGGTCCCGGCGCTCGTAGCCGACCGTCGACCGATCAGGAGCAGGTTCGCGAACGGGGTGCGGCCGGCCATCGGTCGGGTCTCCACCTCCAGCCCGAGCTGCCCGAGGCAGCTCCGCAGTCGCTCGATCTTCCGATAGCGGAAGCGCTGCCCGGGACGTCCCCGCGCGATCGCACGGAGTCTCTCCGCCAGGCGGGTGACCAGGAAACGGGCGCCCGCCGCGGCGTCCGCTTCCCGCACCAGGAGCACACCTCCCGGTTTCAGGGCCTCGGCGCAGCGACGAAGGAGCGGCCCCTGCTCCTCCTCCGGGAGGTAGTGCAACACGTCGAGCAGGGCGACGGTGTCGCAAGGGGGCAGGGCGACGCGCGCGGCATCGCCCTCGACGATCTCGGCCCGGGGTCCGAGCGCCCGTCTGGCAACCCGCACCGCCTTCCGGTCGTGGTCGACACCGAACAGGCGGGGTTCTCCCGGCTCGACCAGGCGGGCGGACCCGGGTTCGCCAGGGCCGCGCCGCCCCGCGTCGACCAGGGCCAGCAGCACGCCCCTGCCACAGCCGACGTCGGCGAGACGGCCCGTTCGCGGAATCCAATCCGACTCGAGGATGGCCCGGAAGAGCGGGTCGTGCCGGAGCTTTCCGCGAACGAACTCCCAGTGGACGATGCCGCTGTCGAGGTACGGACCTGCGGCCTCCTCGACGAGTCGTTCGAAGCTGCCGGTGCGGCGCCATCGCGAGCCGACGAAGAAGGCGACGACGCCTGCCGTGACCCCCAGGACGGCGCCGACGACGAGGCTGCCCAGAAGGAGGTCGCGACCCAGGGGGAGGAGCTCGAGGTGTCGTGGGGCCAGGTCCGCCAGGTCCGGCCACCGCCCCCGGGTGATCCGCCGGCCGATGCCGACCTCGAGGTAGAGGAGGAACGGGGCCGTGAGCGGGTTGCTGACGTGAGCGGCCAGATAGGTCTTCAGACGACTGACCTGCAGAAGGCTCGCCAGGGCCGTGCAGATCGCCAGGTGCAGGCCGTAGACCGGTATGCAGCCCACGAAGCAGCCCACGCCGACGGCGATCCCCGTCTCCCCAGGTCGTGAGCCCTCGGTCCGCAGGGACCTGTGGAGCTCGGCCAGGGCCCGGGCGAAACGTCTCCTGCGGGTGTCGGGCTCAGCGAGGCGTTTTTCGATCTCGATCTCCGCCTCCTGTCAGCTCCGTCGCTCCGGACGCGTCGTGGGATGGGGAGGACGTTCGCATCGAGCGGGCTCGGCCATTGTATTCGCGACCGCCTCCCGGGGGTGCCCCGTGCGCAGGCGGGGCGGGTGGTAGTTTGTCCTCTCGGCCAGGAGACCATCACGCGCGTCGACGGGAGGGGAAGGAGCAGCACGGGACCATGGAGCGAGACGACAGCCGCCGGAGGCCGGACGCCCCCCCAGATCCCGGAACCCCAGCTCCCGGAACCCCAGATCCCGGAACCCCAGCTCCCGGAACCCCAGCTCCCGGAACCCCACCTCCCGAAACCCCAGGTCCCGACATTCCAGGATCTGACACCCCAGGCCCTGACCTTTCCGGGAGCCCCCACGCCGCCCGGGTCCTCGGCACCGAGGATGCCACGCCGCTCGAGTTCTGGGTGGTGGTGGAGCCGGGGCAGAGCCTGCAGCTCGACGACGTGGTGGCCCTGGAGAGGGACCTCCCGGGGGGCGAGCGGGTCTCGATCTACGGTGTCGTGACCCAGATGCGGGCGCGCCACGAGGGCGCCCGCTTCGACAACGACG
The DNA here is from genome assembly GCA_905479655.1 of uncultured bacterium. GTDB lineage: Bacteria > Acidobacteriota > Thermoanaerobaculia > Multivoradales > JAHEKO01 > CAJQNK01. Next base: position 46,171 of record CAJQNK010000037.1, read on the forward strand.
TCTTCCTGGTCGAGGACGGTGTCCTGCCCGCCGAGATCGCCGAGGCCGCCCAGGTGACGGCCACGCGCTTCGAGCCGGAGCGCTTCGTGCCGCCTCTGCCGGGCGCGCCGGTCCGGCGGGCGCGGGGCGCCGAGAGGGAGAGGGCTCTCTTCTTCGACCGCATGGAGCGGCGGCTGGCCGCGGGCCTCACGCGCGACGGCGAGCCGGCCTGGCTGGACCTCGACTTCCTCGACGGCACCCGGGGCGCCCACGTCAACATCAGCGGCGTTTCGGGCGTCGCCACCAAGACCAGCTACGCGACCTTCCTCCTCTACGGCCTCTTCCATTCCGGAGCTCTGGGGGGGGAGGCGCTCAACACCCGCGCCCTGGTGTTCAACGTCAAGGGCGAGGACCTGCTCTTCCTGGACCGGGCCAACGCCCGCCTCGACCCGACCCAGGCCGCGCGCTACCGGGCCCTGGGCCTCACCGCCGGACCGTTCCGCTCCGTCTCGTTCTGGGCGCCGCCGCGCCGGGGCACCGAGGAGGTGATCCCGGACGTCGCCACGCGGCTCTCGGACGTCTCTTCGTACCTCTGGACGCTCGCGGAGCTATGCGCCGAGGGGCTGCTGCCCTTCCTCTTCACCGACGCCTCCGACGAGCGGCAGTACTCGATGGTGGTGCACAACGTCACGGCGCGGCTGCGTCACGCCGAGCCGCGGGACGACGGCGGGGTCACGATCGAGGGCCACGCGATCGTCCGCTTGCGCGACCTGGTGGAGCTGGTGGCCGAGCGGGTGCAGGACGAGACGACGCGCCGCGACTGGGCCGGGCCGGCGATCGGCGCCGGGACCGTCGCGGCCTTCGTCCGCCGGCTGCACGGCGCCGCGCGGCACCTGGAGCACCTGATCCGCGGCGGCGTCGCCGACCCGGAGCGCCACCGCATCCGCCGCGATGCCCAGGTTACCGTCGTCGACCTTCACAACCTTCACGAGCGGGCCCAGCGCTTCGTGGTGGGCGTCGAGCTGGCCCGCGCCTTCGAGGAGAAGGAGCGCACCGGTCGTCCCGACCCGCGCTGGTACGTGGTGCTCGACGAGCTCAACAAGCACGCGCCGCGCGAGGGCTCGAGCCCGATCAAGGAGATCCTCCTCGATATCGCCGAGCGCGGCCGCTCCCTCGGGATCCTGCTCATCGGGGCGCAGCAGACCGCCAGCGAGGTGGAGCGGCGCATCCTGGCCAACTCGGCCATCCGGGTGACGGGGCGGCTGGACAGCGGCGAGGCCCAGCGCTCCGAGTACGGCTGGTTGCCGCCGGTGCTGCGCCGGCGGGCGACGATCGTCAAGCCCGGCACGATGGTGCTATCGCAGCCCGAGCTGCCCCTGCCGCTGGTGCTCGAGTTCCCGTTCCCGGCGTGGGCGACGCGGCCCGAGGAGGCCGGGGAGGGGGATGGCTGCGGCCGGAGTGGGGACCCCGCAGCGGACGACCCCTTCGGCGCGCTGACGCCCGAGGGGACGCGTTGAAGATCCTCCACACGGGCGACTGGCACGTCGGCCGCGCGATCCGGGGTCGCTCCCGGGCCGACGAGCATCGCGAGGTCCTGGAGGAGATCGTCGAGCTGACGCGCGAGCGGGCGGTCGACCTCGTCCTCATCGCGGGCGACCTGTTCGAGACCGCCTCGCCGTCGGCCGAGGCCGAGAGCATCGTCTACGAGGCGCTGGCCGGGCTGGTCGACACCGGGGCCCGGGTGGTGGCGGTGGCCGGCAACCACGACAGCCCCCACCGGTTGCGGGCCGTCGCGCCGCTCCTGGAGCGGGGGCTGGGGGTGAGGGTGGGGGCTGAGATCCTGCCCCCGGACGAGGGCGGGGTGGTGGAGGTCGAGGCCGGGGGGGAGCGGGCTCGGGTGGCCCTCCTCCCCTTCCTCTCCCAGCGCCGCGTCGTCTCGGCCCACGCGCTGATGACCGAGGCCCTCGGCGACCAGGCCCTCTCCTATGCCCGGGCCATGGGCCGGCTCCTGGACCGGCTCGCGGGCGACCTGGGCGACGGTGTCGTGCGCCTGCTGCTCGGTCATCTGACCATCGCCGACTCGGTGCCCGGCGGCGGCGAGCGCTCGGCCCAGGTGGGCGAGGCCTGGAGCGTGCCGGCGCGCCGGCTGCCGACCGGGCTCCACTACGCCGCGCTGGGCCACCTCCACCGGCCCCAGGAGGTGCCCGCCGGGTGCCCGGCCCGCTACTGCGGCTCGATCCTGCAGCTGGACTTCGGTGAGCGGGACGACCGGAAGTCGGTCGTCCTGGTGGAGGCCGGTTCCGGGACGCCGGCGCGGGTCGAGGTCGTGCCCCTCGCCGGGGGCCGGCGTCTGCGCCGGATCCGGGGCCGTCTCGAGGCGCTGGACGGCGGGCGCGACGAGGTGGGCGACGACTACCTCCAGGTCCTGCTCGACGAGAGCCCGCGGCCCGGGCTCGCCGACGCCGTGCGCGAGATCTTCCCGACGGCGGTCGACGTCCGTCTGGTGCGGGAGGCCGCGGACGGGCGACCCGCCGGAGCCGAGGACCACGCCTTCCTGGAGCGGGCGCCGCGCGAGCTCTTCAGCGAGTATCTGGCCGAGGCGGAGGTCGAGGCGGACCCCCTCCTGCCGCTCTTCGACGAGCTCCTGGAGCGGGTCTCGTGAGACCGCTACGGCTCGAGATGGAGGGCTTCGCCTCCTTCCGCGAGCGCACGGTGATCGACTTCGACGACGCCGACCTGTTCGTCCTCACCGGCCCGACGGGAGCGGGCAAGTCGAGCGTCCTCGACGCCATGATCTTCGCGCTCTACGGCTCGGTGCCGCGCTACGACAACACGTCGCTGGTGGCGCCGGCCATCACCCAGGGGAAGAGCGAGGCGAAGGTACGTCTGGACTTCGCGGTCGGCCCCGAGGCCTACACCGCCGTCCGGGTCGTCCGTCGGACCGCGACCGGCGCCACCACCCGCGAGGCGCGTCTGGAGCGCCGGCAGGGGGAGGGAACCGTCGTGCTGGCGGGCAACGCCCGGGAGCTGACCGAGCGGGTCCAGGAGATCCTGGGGCTGGGCTTCGACCACTTCGTGCGCTGCGTCGTCCTGCCCCAGGGAGCCTTCGCCTCGTTCCTCCGGGCGACTCCGGGCGAGCGCCAGGAGCTGTTGATCCAGC
>CAJQNK010000038.1 GCA_905479655.1 uncultured bacterium
CTGCATCCCCTCGAGGACCCGGGGGCCGCCGGTGTGGGCGATCCAGCGCGCGATGTCCGAGCGCCCGAGGCCGTGGTCTTCGAGGAACCGGTCGACATCGGCGGCCAGGTGCTCCCGGGCCATCTCCGGCACCTGTGCGGAGAGGATCACCTCGAACCCCCGCTCGCTGACCTGCCAGCCCATGACGTCCTCGGTGTCGGGGTAGAAGACCGAGCGGGTGGCCACCACCCGGGGGCCGGGCTCCGGGCGGTCGGCGCCCACGACGACGACGGCCGCGGCGCCGTCTCCGAACAGTCCCGAGGAGATCAGGTTGGGGATCGAGAGGTCGTGCCGCTGCAGGGTGAGAGAGCACAGCTCGACCGACAGGAGGACGCACACCTGGTCGGGGAAGGCCCGGACATAGTCGGCCGCCCGAGCCAGACCCGCGGCCCCGGCGACACAGCCGAGACCGAACAGCGGCATCCGCTTGACCCGCGCCGGGAGACCGAGGCGATTCACGAGGCGCGCGTCGATGGAGGGCGTCGCCACCCCGGTGACGGAGACGAAGATCAGCGCGTCGACCGCCTCGACCCCGAGCCCCGCGTCCCCGAGGGCCGCCAACACGGCTTCGGCGCCCACCTTCTGCGCCACCCGGATCCAGGCGTCGTTGAACTCGCCGAAGCCGTCCAGGCGGCGGTACTCGTCGATGGGCAGGGCCAGGTGCCGCCCGCCGACGAGGACATTGCGGTGCAGCCGCTCCAGGCGGTCCGGGTTGAAGAGCTGCTCCCCCCACAGGTCGCGGAAGGCCGCGAGCAGGGTCTCCTGATCGTGGTAGTGGGGCGGGAAAGCCTTGCCGACGCCGGCGAGTCGCATCGCCGGGGTAGCGTAGCTCAGCGCGGGCTCCAGCACCGACGGGCCGGGTCAGCGGCCCCTGCCGACCTCCTCCAGGGCCCGGCGATGGGCCGCGGCCAGCGCCTCTTCGTAGGGCACCGCGACATCCGGCGCGATCCCCTCGGCCTCCCACCCCCGGCCGGTCCTCGGGTCGTAGGTCCGTCCCTGCGGCAGGAACATCATCATGCCCCGCGGCAGCTCGATCCGCTCCCCGAAGTGCCCGCCGCCGCCGGTCCGCTCGCCCACCAGGGTCACCCGGTCGTTCACCTTCAACCCGAAGGTGAACGACTCCGCGGCCGAGAAGGTCCGCCGGCTGGTCAGGACGTACACCGGGATGTCGGCCAGCCGCTCGCCCGGTACCTCGTCCAGAGTCCAGCGCTCCCGGGGCTCCTCCCAGCCGCGCATGAAGGTCGAGGCGAGGTGGGTCGGCCCGTCGAACAGGTAGGTCGAGATCAGGCGCACCATGTAGGGGCCGCCGCCGGGGTTGTTGCCCAGGTCGAGGATCAGGGCGTCGACGCCGTGCAGAAAGGCCATGGCCGCCGACGCTCGAGGCAGAGCGTCCTCTCCGCCGCCGAAGTGGCGCAGGTCCAGATAGCCCACGTTGCCGTCGAGGATCTCCACGCTCCGGAAGGCCTCGGGTATCGACAGACGGCTCTCGATCGGATGGTGCTCGGCCTCGGGGGACGCCTCGTCCTCGGGTGGCGCCGGGTCGACCCGCAGGTGACGGTCGTCCGCGATCGCGAAGAGGTCGAGAGTCAAGCGACGCCCGAAGGCCTGGGGGTCGTCCAGCCCGTCGTACTCCCCCGCGGCCGCCCGCCGCTCCAGGTCGGCCGCCAGGCGCTCCCCGACCTCGTCGTAGATGTAGCCCTGGCGCAGGGCGGCGGCCGCGGCCCGGACCACCTCCGACCGGCCCGCCTCGTCCAGCACGTCATCGCCCCCCGGACCCTCGGCTCGGGCTCCCGCGCTGCCGCCGAGCAGGGCGCTCAGAACCAACAGCGTCATCATCCCACTCATCGCTCTCATCGTCCGTCTCCATGGTTCGGCCGAGGATGTCATCCGCCTCCGCGCCCCCCTATAACGCCTGAGCGGCTCCGAGGTTCACGACGACCCTTCGATCATCGACGAACGCCGGAGATCACGGCGACGGAGGCGAGCAGCAGACCGCAGAGCAGATAGAGCGCGAGCTGCTCCATCGCCGCGGTCCACCACGGCTCCCGGGGCAGCCGGGTGACGAGGGCCAGGTTGACGATCAGCACCGGTCCGCGGAAGATCCAGGCGATGGCGCCGGTGACCAGGCCGTCGAGGACCGGCGAGCCGCCGCGGCCCTGCACCAGGAGGAAGAGCGCCGTCAGACCCGTCGCCTCCAGCAGCCAGCCGCCCGCCGCCCAGGTCCACGGGATCGCTCCCGAGCGCAGCAGGCCGCGGGCCGCCAGCACGCCCGTGTCGGGCTCGAGGCCCAGCATGTCCACACCGAAGGCGAAGGCGCCCATGAGCACCAGGAGGAGCGGGACGACGAGCAGGACGAAGCGCCACACGGTGCCGGGCAGACTACCGGATCGACACCCTCGGAGGAGACGGCGGCCGTCCGCACGCTCACGCTCGGGGCGTCCCCGGTCGCGTCGAGATCCGCTATCTTGACGCGGCCGCGGCTCGAACCCGGCCCGACCCCTCCGCGATTCGGCGGCGGCCACGACGGAGTCGAGACATCCCCGCCGCTACCGGCGCCGTAGAGACACAAGACATGCCCGAGTCCCGTCCCACCCTGCTCGTCTTCACCCTCGGCCCGTCGGCTGACCGGCGGCGGCGACCGCTGCTGCCCGGCCGGGGCGGGGAGCTGGAGCTGGAGCTGCGGCGCCGTTGCCTCGACGTCGCCCTGGAGGCGGGCCGGCGCTGCGGCTGCCGTCGGGTCGTCGCGTCACCGGAGCGGCTGGAGCTGCCGCCGGACGTCGAGCGCGTGCACCAGTCCGGCGACGGCTTCGGTCAACGTTTGCGCGAGGCGATGAGGGCGGCCCGCGTGGCGGGTGAGCCACTGGTCGTCGTCGGCTCCGACGTCCCCGACCTCGACGGCGGGGCGATCGTCCGCGCCCTCGATCTGCTGGAGGACGATCCGCAGCGGGTCGTCGTCGGCCCGTCGCCCGACGGGGGCGTCTACCTCCTGGCTTCGGTCCATCCGCTGGACGAAGTGCTGAGCGACGTCTCCTGGTGCCACCGCGGCACCCTCGAGAGCCTGCTCACGGCCCTGCGTCGGGCCGGTCGACCCGCGGCGCTCCTGGCGCCGCTCGCCGACCTCGACCGCCCGCGCGACCTCCACGCCTGGTGGGCCAGCCGCACGGCCCCGCGCGCCCTGCGCGACCTCCTGGGCCTCCTGCTCGGCTTCTGGCGAACCGTCTGCCAAAGCCACCCTCGGCGGAACCTCGCGCCCCCCGAGCCACTGCTGACGACCTTCGCCGGTCGCGCGCCGCCGCCCCTGCCGGCCCCGCGCTGACAGGCTCCCCCACGCGGGGGAGGAACGAGCTGGCCCTTCCGGTGCAGACCGGTCGGTACCCCGGGACGTCCGGCGGCACCGGCCCGACCCAGAGTGGAGAGGAACATGGCGATCGATCATGGACGAGTGGTGCGTGAGCGCTACGCGCAGGGCGCCCAGAGGCGCGAGGAGGCTCTGTGCTGCCCGGTGGAGTACGACCGCCGGTACCTGGAGGTGATTCCCGACGAGGTCCTGGCCCGCGACTACGGCTGCGGCGACCCGAGTCGGCACCTCCGTCCCGGCGAGACGGTGCTCGACCTGGGCTCGGGCACCGGGAAGATCTGCTTCATCGCGGCCCAGGTGGTGGGCGCCGACGGCCGCGTGATCGGCGTCGACATGACGGGCGACATGCTCGACGTCGCCCGCCGGGCGGCGCCGGTGGTCGCCGAGCGCCTCGGCTACGCCAACGTCGAGTTCCGGCGCGGCCGGATCCAGGATCTCGCCCTCGACCTCGACGCCCTCGACGCCGAGCTCGTCGATCGTCCGGTGAGGAGCGCGCAGGACTTCCTGGAGCTCGAGGCGCACTCCGCGGTGCTGCGAGCCGACCGGCCGCTGGTCGCGGACGGGTCGGTGGACGTGGTGATCTCGAACTGCGTCCTCAACCTGGTGGACAACGGCTCGAAGAGCCGGATGTTCCAGGAGATCCATCGCGTCCTGAGGGACGGTGGACGCGCCGTGATCTCGGACATCGTGAGCGACGAGCCCGTCCCCGAGAGTCTCCAGGCCGATCCCGAGCTGTGGAGCGGCTGCATCTCCGGCGCGTTCACCGAGGAGGGCTTTCTGGCCGCCTTCGAGCAGGCCGGTTTCCACGGCATCCGGGTGCTGGAGCGCCAGACGGAGGCCTGGCAGACGGTCGAAGGGATCGAGTTCCGCTCCCTGACGGTGGAGGCGTTCAAGGGCAAGGAAGGGCCGTGCGTCGAGCGCAACCAGGCGGTGGTCTACCGGGGCCCCTTCAAGGAGGTGCTGGACGACGACGGCCACCGCATGGAGCGCGGACGACGCTACGCCGTCTGCGACAAGACCTTCCACCTCTACCAGCGCCAGCCCTACGCGGGTCATTTCGACGCCATCGAGCCCAGGGTCGTGGTGCCGGTGGCAGAGGCCGAGGTGTTCGACTGCTCCCGGACTCCCCTGCGCCACCCGCGCGAGACCAAGGGCGACGGGTACGACGTCACCACCGAGGGGGTCGGCGACGGCTGCGGCCCCGAGGGGTGCTGCTGATGCGAAGGCCCGCCCTGGTCCTCGCGATCCTGGCGGCGGCGGTGACCGTCAGCCCGGTCCGCGCCGCCCTCCGGATCAACGGCTCGACCACCGTCAATCCCGTCGTGGTGGACGCCGCGGCCGAGCTGCGCGCCGCCCGCGGCGGCGAGATCCAGGTCGACACCCTGGGGGGCTCCTCCGGCGGCATCGCGGCCCTGGGCGACGGACGGGCCGACGTCGCCATGTCGTCGCGCCCCATCCTCGAATCGGACCGCGAGCGCTATCCCGGCGTCGACTTCCGGGCGACGGCCATCGGCTCCGACGCCCTGGCCCTGGTCGTCTCCCGCGACGTCTGGGAGGGCGGTCTCCGATCCCTCACGCGGCCGCAGCTCCTGGCGCTCTACGAGGGGCGGATCCGCAATTGGAGGGAGCTCGGAGGCCCGGACCGGCGGGTGGTGTTCTTCAACAAGGAGCCTGGGCGCGGCACCTGGGAGGTCTTCGCCCACTGGGCCTACGGCGACTCGAGCGAGGCGCCGCTGGTCAGCCTTCCCGAGGTGGGATCGAACGAGGAGGCTCGCAGCAAGGTCGCTTCGACCCGCGGGGCCATCTCGCAACTCTCCGCGGCCTGGGCGGACGGGGAGCGGGTCTTCGCCCTGGGCATCGAGCTCGCCGACGGCAGCGTCGTGCGGCCGACGCCTCAGGCGGTCGCGGCGGGGGAGTATCCGCTCAGCCGGCCGCTCTTCCTGGTGACCGACGGCGAGGCGGGTCGTGACGCGCGCGAGCTGATCGACTTCCTGCTCGGAGCGCGGGGCCGGGAGATCGTCGAGAGACACGGCTACCTGCCGGCGTCGCCGGCCGTGACAACCCCCGAGGAGGCGCCCTGAGCCCGGCGCTCCAGCGGGCCGACGCCCGCCCGGGTCGGGGCGGGCCGCGCCTGGACGTGACCCGCTGGCTGACATGGACCCTCAGCCTGCTGACGGGCGTCGTCGTGCTGGGCTCGGCTCTCCTGCTGCTGCTGGAGAGCCTGCCGGCGTGGCGCCACTCCGGTCTCGGGTTCCTCACCGGGACCCGGTGGTTCTTCCGCGCCTCCGAGTTCGGGGCCGCGCCGATGGTCTACGGCACCCTCGTGGTGGCGGTTCTGGCCCTGGGCCTCGCCGCCCCGCTGGCCTTCGGGGCGGCCCTGTTCACCGCCGAGGTGCTCCGGGGCCGGGCGAGACTCGCGGTCAAGGGCACGATCGAGCTTCTCGCGGGCATCCCGTCGGTGGTCTACGGGCTGCTGGGTGTGCTCCTCCTGCGCGACTGGATCTACCGTCTCCTCTCCCCCTTCGACCCCCTCTCCGGAGACACCCTCCTGACCGGCGGCGTGCTGCTGGCGGTGATGATCCTCCCCACCGTAACGACCCTGGCCGACGACTCGCTGGCCGGGGTGCCCGCCGGCCAGCGGCGGGCGGCGAGGGGCCTCGGCCTCACGCGGGCGGAGGTCGCCGCGACCGTGGTGGTGCCGCAGGCGGCGCCCGGCCTGGTCGCCGCCCTCCTCCTGGGCCTGGGCCGCGCCCTCGGCGAGACGATCGCGGTCTTCCTGGTCGTGGGTCGGCGGGACAACCAGTGGCCCGAGTGGCTGTTGTCGCCGAAGCCGATCGCGGAGGCGGGGCAGACCTTGACCACCAAGCTCGGCGGCTCCGAGGTGTGGATCGCCTGGGGCGACCCGCTGCACTGGGGGGCGATCGTGGGCCTGGCTCTCCTCCTGCTGTCGCTGGTCGTCGGGCTGACCGTGACCGGACTCCGCCTCGCCCCTCCGGGGGGCCGCGATGCGTAGGCTGATCGATCACGGCTTCACCCTCCTGACGGGCATGGCGGCGCTCGCCGCCTGCGGCCTCCTCGTGGGCATCGCGGCCGTCATCCTGGAACGCGGTCTGCCGGCACTCTCCTGGGAGTTCGTCAGCCGGGCGGCCGACGGCTTCGGCGGCGGCGGGGTCGTCTACCAGATCGCGGGCACCGTCCTGCTCCTTTTGACCGCCCTCGGTGTCGCCGCGCCGACCGCGATCGCCGTGGCCCTTCTCGCCACGGTCTACCTCGATCGCGGGCGCTCCCGCCGGCGGCTCACCCTCGCCCTCTACGCCCTCAACGGTGTCCCCTCGATCGTCTTCGGCATCGTCGGCCTGGCGGTCTTCGTCAAGGGCCTCGGCTGGGGAAAGTCCTGGCTCGCCGGCGGCCTCGTGCTCGCCCTCATGATCCTCCCGACCCTGACCGTGGCCCTCGCCGAGCGCATCCGCGCCGTGCCGCGCAGCTACCGGACGGCGGCCTCCGGTCTCGGGCTGAGCCGTTCGGCGGTCGTCTGGTCGGTGCTGCTGCCGCAGTCGCTCGGCGGGCTGGTCTCGGGCACGCTCCTCGGGCTGGCGCGCGCCGCCGGCGAGACCGCGCCCATCCTCTTCACCGCGGCTGTCTTCGCCGGCGCCACCCTGCCCGCGGGCGTGAAGGAGAGCCCGATCCTGGCTCTGCCCTACCACATCTTCGTCCTGGCGCAGGACTCGTTCGACCCGGCCGCGGGCGCCGCCCTCTGGGGCTCCGCCACCGTCCTGCTGGCCCTCGTGTTGAGCCTCAGCATCGCCGCCCTGCCGACCCGCCTGCGGACCCACGAGGAAGCGCGCCATGGCTGAGGCCCTGCGACAGCGCTCGGCGAGCTCGGAGCCCATCGTGAGCGCCGCCACCACGGAACCGCGGATCGTCCTCTCCTGCAACGACCTCGAGGTGCGGGCGGGCGGAACGCCGATCCTGCGCTGCCCGGAGCTCGAGGTGCGGGCCCACGGCGTCACCGGCGTCATCGGCCCGTCGGGCGCCGGCAAGAGCACGCTGCTCAAGTGCCTCAACCGCCTGATCGAGCTCGAGCCCGGCCTGTCGGTGCGCGGCCGGGTGGAGCTCGACGGCACGGCCGTCTACGGCCGGCGAACCGACCCCGCCCGCCTGCGCGAGCGGATCGGGATCCTGTTCCAGCAGCCGGTCGTCTTCCCGGGCTCGATCGCCCGCAACGTGCTCTTCGGCCTGCGCTGGGTCCGCCGTCCCCCGAGGCGCACCTGGCCCGGGCACGTGCAGCGGGCGCTGCGGGCCGCGAGCCTCTGGGACGAGGTCGAGTACCGCCTCGACCGGCCGGCCACGGAGCTCTCGGTGGGACAGCGGCAGCGACTGTGCCTGGCCCGTACCCTCGCCATGGAGCCCGAGGTGATCCTGATGGACGAGCCGACGAGCTCTCTCGACCCGGCCTCGACCGAGGCGATCGAGGGGCTGATCCGGCGGCTCGCCGAACGCCATACGATCGTCCTGGTGACCCACGACATGGACCAGGCCCGCCGGGTCACCGACCGGATCGCCTGCGTCTGCCTGCGCGACGGTGTCGGGGTCGTGGCGCCGAGCGTGCCCACGGCCACCGGCCTGCCCGACCCGGGGTGCCGGCGCGCCGTGGAAGCGATCCCGGGAACTCCTGGAAGGAGAGTGATTCCGTGACCGACGTCATCCCCATCGGCAACCCGGCCCGCGCGCGGGAGGGCGCCACCCCGAAGGTCGACCTGAGATCTCTCGAAACCCTCTGGTTCCAGGTGGGCGGCACGGTCTGCAACCTCGCGTGCTCCCACTGCTTCGTCTCGTCCTCGCCGACGAACCGGACCCACGACTTCGTGACGCTGGAGCGGGTGCGGGAGACGCTGGAGGAGGCGGCCGGCCTGGGCGTGAAGGAGTACTACTTCACCGGTGGGGAGCCGTTCCTGAACCCCGAGATGGAGGCCATCCTGGCGGCGACGCTCGAGGTCGGACCCGCCACGGTCCTCACCAACGGCCTCCTGCTCTCCCCGGAGCGTTGCCGCCGGCTGGCCTCGTTGGCCGCGGGGAGTCACCACTCCCTCGACTTCCGAGTCTCCATGGACGGCTGGGACGCCGAGTCCAACGATCCGATCCGGGGTGAGGGCACCTTCGAGAAGATCGTCCAGGGCATCTCGAACCTCCACGACGCCGGTCTCAACCCGGTGATCACCGTCACCGAGGTCCACGGGGAGAGCGCCTCGGCGGCGGGGAAAGAGCGCTTCTTCGAGCTCCTCCGGCGCCTGGGGATCGAGAAGCCCCGTCTCAAGGTGCTCCCGCTGTTCCGCATCGGCGCCGAGGCGGAACGGGCTGGCGCCTACGAGAGCTGGCAGCGGCTGCGCGCCGGCGACACCCCCGAGGAGGGGTGGGACCACCTGCAGTGCAGCTCGTGCCGCATGGTGACGGACCAGGGCGTGTGGGTCTGCCCGATCCTCGTCAACGAGCCGTCGGGCAAGATGGGCGAGCGTCTCGCCGACACCCTGGACCCCTTCGAGCTGGACCACCCCGCCTGCTGGACCTGCCACGTCTACGGCGTGAGCTGCAAGACCTGAGCCGGAGCGAAGACGATGAGCGGACGCACCCCCAAGGAGATCCGAGAGCAGCGACGCGCCGAGCGCGAACGCATGGTCGCCCACCGCGGCATGGCCACGTGGGGCGAGCGGCTCGTGCCGCTGGGCGAGTTCCGCCGCGTGGCGGAGAGTGCCGGGAGGGCGCTCTCGGAGAAGGAGCGGGCCGCGGCCGTCGCGACCTTCCTCGAACGCCCCGCCGACGGCGTGCCGGTCGAGGGGCCGTATCGGCGGATCGCCGTCTTCGGTGGCGTCTACAACAACCACCGGGCCCTCGAGGCCCTGCTGGACGACGCCGAGCGTCGGGGCGCCGAGGCGCTCTACTGCCTCGGCGACCTGGGCGGCTTCGGCCCGAACCCGGAGAAGGTCCGACCGCTGCTGGAGCAGGGCGCGGTCGCGACGATCCAGGGCAACTACGAGGAGTCGCTGGCCTCCGGGCGCGAGGACTGCAACTGCGGCTACACGGACCCGCGGGACAACCACTTCGCCCGGCTCTCCTACGGCTACACCGAGCGCAACTGCTCCGAGGCGTTCAAGGGCTGGATGGGTGGCCTCCCCACACGGCGTCGGGTGGCCGTCGGGCAGCGGGAGCTGCTCCTGGTCCACGGCTCCCCACGCCGGATCAACGAGTTCCTCTTCGAGTCCGCCACCCCGGTCCCCTTCCTGGAGACGCTCCTCGACCAGGAGCGCTGCGACGCCATCCTGTGCACCCACACGGGCCTCCAGTGGCACCGGCGGCTGCCCTCGGGACGCGACGCCGTCAACGTGGGGGTCCTCGGCCGCCCGGCGAACGACGGCCGGACGAACGTCTGGTACGCGCTTCTGGAGGAACGGGAGCTCCCGAGCGGGAAGAGCGACCTCGACGTCGAGCTGGTGCCCCTCGCCTACGACCATCAGGGCCTCGCCGAGGAGATGCGCCGCGAGGAGCTCCCCGAGGAGTTCGTGGAGACGATCCTCACCGGCTGGTGGACAACCTGTCTCGAGATCCTCCCGTCCCGCGAGAGGGCCGAGTCCCACTATTGAAGAAACCCTGTCGTTTCATGATTCAAGGAGCGCCCGTGTCCCCGAGCAGACCCCTCTCCCCGAGCAGGCCCCGTCTCGCCATCGTCGGCGCCGGCCCCATCGGCCTCGATGCCGCCCTCGCGGCCCTCGACCTGGGGCTGCCCTTCACCCTCTACGAGTCCGGCGAGCGCGCGGCCAGCAGTGTTCGCGACTGGGCCCACGTGCGGCTCTTCTCCCCGTGGTCCATGGACGTCTCGCCGCGGATGCGCCGCCATCTGGCCGACGCCGGAATCGAGGCGCCGGACGGCGACGGCTGCCCCACCGGCGGCGAGCTGCTCGAGCGGGTCCTCGATCCCGTGGCGGCGCTACCGGGCGTCGCCGCCCGCACACAGCTCGGCTGCCGCGTCGTCGCGGTCTCGCGCGAGGGGTTGGTGAAGAGCGATGAGATCGGCACCGGGCGGCGCGCCGGCCGACCCTTCCGCGCGCTGGTGGAGCAGGGGGGCCGGGAGCGGGTCGAGACGGCGGACGCCGTCCTCGACTGCTCCGGAACCTGGAGCCATCCGAACGCCCTCGGCGACGGCGGCATCCCCGCCCCCGGAGAGCGCGAGCTCGACGGCGAGATCGTCCGTCGAATCCCGGACGTCGAGCGCGAGGCGGACGCCTGGGCCGGACGGACGACCCTCCTGGTGGGCGCCGGCCACTCGGCCCAGACCGCCGCCCGCGACCTCGCCGACCTCGCCGACCGGCGACCCGGAACCCGGGTCCTCTGGGCGCTGCGCGGCGACGACTCGGCGCTCGCCTCCGGAGAGCGCGACACCCCGTTGGACGGCGCGACAGAGGGAGACCCGCTGCCGGAGCGCGGGCGCCTCGTCTCCGAGGCCGCGGCTCTGGCCCGCGGCGGATCGCCCCGGGTCGAGGCGCTCCGCGGCGTCGTCGTCGAAGCCCTGCGACGCGAGAGCGGTCGCATCGAGGTCGTCCTGCGCCACCGCGACGGCTCCGTCGAGCCCCGGAGAGTCGACCGGATCGTGTCGCTCACCGGCGCGGTGGGCGACCCCACCCTCTATCGCCAGCTCCAGGTCCACGAGTGCTACGCCACCAGCGGCCCCATGAAGCTCGCAGCCTCGCTGCTCGCGGCGAGCGCCGAGTCCGGCGGCGACTGCCTCGCGCAGCCCACCGCCGGCACCGAGACCCTCGTGAACCCGGAGCCGGGGTTCTTCGTCCTGGGCGCGAAGTCGTACGGACGAACGGCGACCTTCCTCCTGCGCACCGGTTGGGAGCAGGTCGACGCGGTGATGGGCCTGGTGACCGGCTCCCGGGCAGCCTGAGGGAGGGCAGGCTCTCGCGACGACATCCGGTGTGAAGGTCAGGCTAGGTCTCGAGAACCTCGCGCAACGTGCGCCCCAGGTCCTTCAACGAGAACGGCTTCTGGATGAAATGCTCGTCTTTTCCCAGCACCCCGTAGCGCGCGATGACGTTCGCGGTGTAGCCGGACATGAACAGGCGCCTGATGCCCGGATAGACCGATAGGAGCGTGTCCGCCAGATCGCGGCCGTTCATCTCGGGCATGACCACGTCGGTCAGGAGGAGATCGATCTCTCCCTGGTGTTCCCTGGCGAGGCGGATGGCCTCGCTCGGGGATCTGGCGGCGATCACCGTGTAGCCCCCACCTTCGAGCATGATCGTCGTCATCTTCAAGATCGCGGGCTCGTCCTCCACGAGCAGTATCGTCTCCTTCCCACTCGACTTCGACTTCACCGGCAGCTCTTCCGGTCGCGGCTTCGATCCGGTGGCGTGTCGTGGCAGATAGATCTTGAACGTCGTTCCCTGGCCCGGCTGGCTGTCCACATCGATGGCGCCGTGGTTCTGCATGACGATGCCATAGACGGTAGCCAGCCCCAGTCCGGTTCCCTTGCCGAGCCCCTTGGTCGTGAAGTATGGATCGAAGACCAGCAGAAGGGTCTTGGAGTCCATGCCGCAGCCGTCGTCGCTCACGGTCAGAGCTGCGTACTCGCCCGGAGCGACGCCGCCGTGATGCCCGCTGTACTCCTCGTCCAGGGCAACGTTGCGCGTCGCTACGGTGATCCTGCCAACGCCGGCGATGGCGTCCCGCGCGTTGAGGCACAGGTTGGTCACGATCTGATCGACCTGTGAGTCATCCATCTTGACCGGCCACAGGTCCTTTTCAGGCTTCCATTCGAGCTCGATATCCTCGCCGATGAGCTCCGTCAGCATCTCGAGCGTGCCTGCCGCCGTGAGGTTGAGATCCAGCACCCTGGGCGCGATGGTCTGCTTGCTGGCAAAGGCGAGCAACTGATGCGTGAGGTCAGCGGAGCGCTGGGCGGCCTTCCGAATCTCCTCCAGGTCGTCCTGCATGGGCTCGTCCGCCCCGACCCGGTGCAGCGCCAGCTCCGTGTATCCGAGGATGATACCGAGCATGTTGTTGAAGTCGTGGGCCACGCCGCCCGCCAGCCTCCCCACGGATTCGATCTTCTGCGCCTGCGCGAGTTGGATCTGGAGGTTGCTCGTCTCCTCTTCTGCGCGCTTGCGCCGAGTGACGTCGCTGATCGCATAACGGCACACCGTCGCGCCGTCGTCCGCTCGGGCAACGGTTCCGGTCAGATGCGCCCAGAAGAGCGGGCCGTCCGATCGGACCAGTCGCAACTCGCATTCCTTGGGCTCGCCTGTTTCCAGGAGTTCCTTGCGGTGCAGGTAGTAGACGTCCTGGTCGTCTTCGAGGATGAAGCGGGAGATCGGCCGCCCTACCAGCTTGACGCGAGCCACACCCAGGAGGGTGGCTGCGGTGAGGTTGCCCTCCAGGATCAGTCCCTTCTCCGACAGCGTGCAGTAGCCCACCGGCGCCAGGTCATAGAGCTCGAAATAGCGCTCCCGGGCGGCCTCGATCTCGGCCTGGGCCGCGCGGAGCTCCTCGTTCTGCATCTCCAGCTCGATCTGGTGCACGCGCAGCTCGTGGAGCGTCTTCCGAATCTCCTCCGGCGAGGGGGCCCCACCGGCATCGCCCGATGGGGCGAACCGTTCCCGGGCGAGCGCTTCGGCCTTTTGCCGCAGGTCCTCGGCCTCTCGTAGGCGGTCGTCTCTTTCCGTCATGGGGTCTCTCGATCGCTTCGCGCCGGCTTCAAGCGGTCCTCGCCGGCATCTGTCTCTTCCCGACCCTGCTCACCGGTGACATCCACCGAAGCGCCGGTAATGCCGACGATGTCACCGCGGGAATCCCGCAGCGGTTCGATCGTCAGGTCCTGGACGAGCACCCTTCCCGCGGCCGTGGTCCGGACTCTCTGCTGCAAACCTCTCCCGCTCTCCAGCACCTTTTGCTTGATCGCCGTCAAGGTGGCGGCCTCATCTTCCGGCAGGAGTTCGGCGTCGGTCTTGCCGATGACGTGTTCCGCTTCGAATCCCGGATGTGGGTTGTCAATCCAGGTATAACGGAGCTCGACGTCCTGGTTGAAGACGGAGATCGAGGCAGAGCTGAGAGCGACCCGCAATCGCTCCTCGTTCACGCGCAGCGCCTCGTGAGTCTCTTTCGACGCGGTGACATCCACGAAGGTGAGAACCGCGCCCTCGATCACGTTCTCCGTCGTGCGGTAGGGCTGAATGTGCATGGTGTACCAACGGCCCTCCACGGTTTGCACGTCAGCCTTCTTCGGGACCAGGGTGTCGAGCACGACCCGGGCGTCCTCGGCCAGGGTGCTGTAACCCCGCAGGTTGGAGACGATGTGGGACACGGGCCTGCCGATGTCGCCCTGAATGAGGTTGATGATCTCCGTGGTGGCCGGTGTGAAACGCACGATGCGCAGCTGGTGGTCCACGAAAATCGTTGCAATGCCCGTTCCGGCCAGCACGTTGTGCATGTCGTTGTTTGCCCGGGTCAGGTCGGCCACCTTGGCCTGGAGCTCGGCGTTGACAGTGGACAGCTCCTCGTTGACCGATTGCAGCTCCTCCTTCGAGGTTTCGAGCTCCTCATTCGCGGACTGCAGCTCCTCGTTGGTCGACTGCAACTCCTCATTGGTGGATCTCAACTCCTCGTTGGAAGTCTCCAGCTCTTCGTTGGTGGCCTGGAGATACTCCTCCTTGGCCCGCAGCTCGCGCGTGAGCGTGGCGATGCGGGTATCGGGATCCTCCGTCTCCTCCCCCGATGCCGGCTTGGCGTCACGCCCCTCGGACGATGAGGGCCTGTCGCGGGTCACCGACTTCTGAACCTGCTCCAGGACGACCAGGTACAGGTAGGGCTCGGGCGCGGTGGCGGGCGCGGCGGCCACGGGCCGGACGGTCAGGTCGACGGTGATGGCCTCGCCGTTGGCTCGAACCCGCAGTCCCGGGCAGCGCACGATCTCCCGGGCGCCGGCAGCCTTGTGCAGGGAGGTGGTCAGGTCGCGCCGCAGACCTTCCCTGGCCATCTTGAGGATGTTGCTGGCTCCGCTCTCCCCCGGGGCGGGTTCCAGATACTTCCCGCTGCGGCCGTGGATGTAGAGGATGTCGCCCTGGGCGTTGACCAGCGCCCCGGCCTGGGCGATCTGCTTCAGCAGGGCCTGTTCGGTCAGCTCCCTGAGCGGGAGTCTCCTGGGATGGGCCGTCTTTCCGCCGGGGCTCGAGGCCGCCGGATCGGCGGGTGTCGTCGTGGACGGCAGGAATCGCACCGGCGCCGCGCGGCGAGCGCCGAGCAGATCCTCATTTCTCCGATACAACTTCCACTTCCGATCCAGCACGACGAAGAGATCATGACACTCGCCCACGGTCTCCGACGTCCCCAGGAAGAGGAAGCCGCCCGGCTTCAGGGCATAGTGGAACAACGGGATGATCTCTTTTTGCAGTTCGCCGCCCAAATAGATCAGAAGGTTGCGGCAACTGATCAGGTCCAACTTGGAGAAGGGCGGGTCCTTGACCACACTCTGCTCCGAAAAGACCAACGTGTCGCGGATGCGCTTGTGGACGCGCAAGGCGCTTTCTCCCGGCTGGGGCGAGAAGAAGCGCGCCAGCCTCGCCGGCGTGAGGTCTTCAGCGATGGAGGCCGGATAGATGCCCGTACGGGCCGCGGCGATGGCGTGGCTGTCGATGTCCGTCGCGAAGACCTGCACCGTGTAGCTCTTCTTCAGGTTCTCCAGGCGCTCGGCCAACACGATGGCCAGGGAATAGGCCTCCTCGCCGGTGGAACACCCCGGAACCCAGACACGGATCGGGGAGTTCGCCGGCTTGTCGGCGAAGAGCCTGGGGATGACGTTCGCTTCGAGGGCCTCGAAGGCTTCGGGGTCGCGGAAGAAGTTCGTCACGCCGATCAGCATCTCGCGGAACAGACCCTCCATCTCCGCGGGCGTCTGCTGCATGAACTTGGCGTAGGCGTCCATGCTCTCGATCTGGTGCACGGCCATCCGTCGTTCGATCCGGCGTTGGCTGGTCGAGGGCTTGTAGCGGGAAAAGTCGTGACCGGTGTGGGCACGCAACAGGACGAAGATCCTCTTCAGCGAATTCTCGGGCCTTGGCGCCGGGAGAGCGGCGGTTCGAGGGGACGTTCCGAAGGCATGGGTCGAATAGGCGATGAGCTGCGCGGGCATCTCGGCCGGGGGCAGCTTGTAGTCCACCAGCCCCGTGTCGATGGCGTTCCGCGGCATGCTGTCGTACTCGGCGGACTCCGGGCTCTGGACCATGACCATCCCGCCCTCGCTCTTGATGGCTCGTACGCCCAGGGTGCCGTCACTACCCGTACCCGAGAGCACCACGCCGATGGCCCGCTCGCGCTGGTCCTGGGCCAGTGACCGGAAGAAGAAGTCGATGGGCAGGCGCTGGCCGTGTGGGGCCGCGGGCACGAGGAGCTGGAGCGCACCGTTCAAGAACGCCATGTCGCGGCCCGGCGGGATGATGTAGGCGCAGTTGGGCCGCACCTCCATCCCGTCCTCGACCTCGAAGACCTGCATCCTCGTGTATCGTCGGATCAGATCGGTCAGGATGCTCTTGTGATCCGGGGCCAGATGCTGTACCAGCACGAAGGCCATTCCGGGGTCGGAGTCCGCGGGCATGCCGGAGAAAAAGGCTTCGAACCCTCCCAGACCGCCGGCCGAAGCCCCGATGCCCACGATGGGAAAGCCGCCGACGGTGGTGTGGTCGGTCTCTGTCGGCTCGGGGGTGGGGTTACGCACGAGCGACCGCCCGGTGCGCCGAGCGGCGCGGCGAGTGCCAGGTGAGTGCTTCCGCAGGGAGCCGGGAGGCTCGGTGACGGCCGTCCCGTCGACGCCCGGGCCTCCTTCGTTCCAACGACTGCGCCTCAGGGCGCGCTCCATGTCGGATCGCACCTGCGCGCACTCCAGAGGGTTCGGAAGACAACCCGGAGCGTCTCCTCTCCTTTCGTTCACGCCGAGCCGGCCGCGGCGCGGTTTGGGCCCTTCGATGCTCAGACCCTTCGAGGCCGATATCTCAGTATACCGCCCGCCTACGACCGACGGCCGGGCGGCGTGACTCCACCCTTCGCCCCCTTGGCGTCGGAGCCCCGCCCGGCGCGAGGCCCCTGTGCTACCTTGCCGGCGGGTGGCCCGCGCCGTCGGCACGGAGCCGGCGCGAGACCAGGGGAGAGACCGCCATCGCCGGCTTCTGGAGCAGAGTCCAGAAGAGCCTGGCGCCCCGGCGCGACGCGATCCGCGCCGCCTCCCTGCAGACCTTTCGGGATCTCCTGGAGAGCCCGCGTCTCAACGAGCCCATGGAGACGCTGCTGCGGAAGCGCCTCGACCATGTCCCTACCGCCCCTCTCCCCCGACCTCGCCGAGCGCCTGCGGTGGGTCGTTCCCCGCGACGGGCCCGCAGCCCGGCCGTCGTCCTTCCAGTCGAAGGCCACTCCCCGGAGGCGTCCGACGGTGGTGAGCGGATCCACCAAGGGTCGGACGTTCTCCGTCGAAAGGGGCGAACCCCGTTCGGCCGGCCGTCCCTCAGGACCGGGGGAGGCGAGACCTCTCGACCAGCGACCGGCCCGATCCGCTCAGCGGCGGTCCAGGAAGGCCAGCCCACGCTCCAGCGCGCCCGCCTGGAGGCCGTAGTAGTGGTCGGCCATGGGCAGGTCGACGATCTCCACCCGCTCGAAGCCGTCGGCCAGCAGGTGACGGTAGGTGCCCCAGGTCTCGGCGCGGTTGAAGTCGCGCTCGCCCGTGAGCAGCACGAAGGAGCGGTCGGCGCGGATCGTCGCGAGGCGCTCCCTGGGCGGCTCGGGGAAGCCGACGGGCCACAGCTTGCCGGGCTTGTCGGGCACGGGCACCGGATGGAAGTGGTTGACGCCGAAGAAGCAGAACGCACCGGCGAAGGCCTCCGGGTATTGGCTGGCGAGCGCGGAGGCGACGCGGCCACCACCCGAGTAGCCGGCGACCCACAGGCGCGAGCGGTCGACGGGGAAATGCCGGGCGACGGACTCGGCGGCATCGAGGGCGAGGCCCTGGCGCTTCCAGACGGGGCGGGGATTGCCGGCGCGGTTGGCGCCGATCCAGACGATGCCGCGGCGGGTGAGGACCTCCTCGATCTCCTGCCTGGAGAAACCGCCCCAGGGGACCGGGGCAACCCAGACGATGACCCCCCAGCCGGCCTCGGGGGGCTCGCGGTCGGGTACGAAGAGGTGGAAGCTCTCCTCGGCGAGGTCGCGACTCGGGTCGCTGTCGTACTGGCGGACCTGTTTCTCGGTCCAGCCGGAGCGCTCCAGGAAGGTACCGAGGTCGCCCACGGGCGAGGTGTCGGCGAGGCGGACGGCATGGTGGCCGCGCAGCTCGGCGGCGAGGGGGACGGGGTCGGCCTCGAGCCACCGGACGACCTCGGGCGGCATCGTGAAGGCGGGCTGGCCGGTCGAGGCCGGCGCGGCTTCCTCCCGCCCGCCTGGCTCCAGCTCCGCGAGGGTCCCGAGGAACGCCTCCGCCTCCGCCAGCCGGTCCAGCTCGGCGGCCAGGGCGCGGTAGAGCTTGCGCGTCTCGTCGTCGTCCGGCGCCAGGCGCAGAGCCTCCTCGAGCGTGGCCACGGTGGTCTCGACATCGCCCTCGAGGAAGTGGGTGCGGGCGACGGAGCGGAGGATCTCCGGCCGGTCCCCCGGCGCGACGAGCGGCACGGCCTTCTCGAGCTGCACCCGGGCCTCGGCGGTGCGGCCCTGGGCCAGGAGCGCGCTGCCGGCCTCGATCCAGCGCAGGGCGGTGCCGGGAGACTCGGAGAAAGCGGGAGGCACCTCGTCGAGGGAGCGGAGCCCGACGTCTACGGGCGCCGGGGAGCCCACTGCCGGGACGTCGACGTGGCCCTCGCCGGGGATGAAGCCCGTCGCCTCGACGACGATCCGCCAGCGGCCGGGCCAGGGGCCCAGCACGCCCCAGCGGCCCCTGCGGTCGGTGGTGGCCGTGAAGGTGGAGCCCTCCTCGCCGCCGCCGATGGGCGAGAGCGTGACGACCACGCCGGCGATGGGGGTACCCGGCAGATCGGTGACCCGGCCGGAGAGACGGGCGGCGGCGCCCGGCTCGTCCTGCGCGAGGAGGGCCGTAGCGAGGAGGGCCGGGGCGAGGAGGCCGGCCGCCAGGAGAAGACACGCCGCGAGGATCGCCGCACGACGGAGAGGCAGGGGTTGGGCAGCAGCGTGACGGGTCGATCTCATGGGCGCTCCTCCGGTGGTGACCCCCGATGGTACGTCCACAACCGGCTCGGGTTCTCGGCCCCGACCTACAATCCCGAAGTGAGCCCCGCTCCGTCCCTCGGCCGCCGACTGGTCATCCTCTGGTCGCTCTACTTCGTCCAGGGGCTGCCCTTCGGCTTCCAGGCCACGGCCCTGCCCGTCTACCTGCGCGACGCCGGTGTCTCGCTCACCGGCATCGGCCTGGCTTCCGCGCTCTCCCTCCCCTGGATGCTCAAGGTGTTGTGGGCGCCGCTGGTCGACCGCTGGAGCTCGCCCGTCTGGGGGCGGCGCCGCTCGTGGATCCTGCCGCTACAGGGGGTGCTGGCGGCCCTGTGCGCCACGGCCGCGGCCGTCTCTCCCGGGGACGGCATCGTGCCGCTGCTGCTCCTGATCCTGGGAATGAACCTGGCCGCCGCGACGATGGACATCGCCGTCGACGGTCTGGCCGTCGACATGCTGGAGGTACCGGAGCTGGGACGGGGCAACATCGCCCAGGTGGTCGGCTTCAAGCTCGGGATGCTCACCGGCGGCGGGCTCCTGGTCTGGGCCAGCGGCGCCATCGGCTGGGCGGGCCTCTTCCTCGTGATGGCGGTGCTGGTGACGGCGATCCTCCTGTTCACCCTGAGCTGGCGGGAGAGAGACCAGGTCTCGCCAGGACACCCCCGGTCGCCGCTCGACCACCCTCGCCTCGGCGAGGTCCTCGGTCTGCTGCGCCGCCAGGCGACGACGCGGGGCGCCGGCTGGGTGCTGCTCTTCATCGGCACCTACAAGCTGGGCGAGACGCTGGCCGACACGATGTTCAAGCCGTTCCTCGTCGATGCGGGCTACTCGGCTCAACAGATCGGGCTGTGGGTGGGCACGTGGGGGATGCTGTTCTCGATCGCGGGCTCCTGGGCCGGGGGGTTCCTCGCCAGCCGGCTCCCCCTCCTGGCCGCCGTCGGCTGGGCGGCCGCCTTCCGGGCGGTGCCGGTGGCGGGCGAGTGGTGGCTGACGCTGGTGGAGCCCACCGCGTCCCGGGCCCTGGCGGTGACCTGCGCGGAGCACTTCTTCGGCGGCGCGCTCACGACGGCGCTGTTCGCGTGGATGATGAGCCGCGTCGACCGACGCATCGGCGCCACCCACTACACGCTGCTCGCTTCCATCGAGGTCTGGGGCAAGCTCCCCGTCGCGGTGGCCTCGGGAGCCCTGACCGACGCCACCTCCTACCCGGTCGTCTTCGGCGTCGCTACGGTACTCTCGATCCTCTATCTGCTGCTCCTCGTGCCGCTCTCCCACCTGCCCGAGCCGCCATCCGCGTCGGGCTCGGCTCGTCGCACGGAGGTCACCTGAACCTCAGCTCCCAGCGCTAGAATCCCGAAGGACCACTCCAGGAGAGACTTCGAAGATGGCTCACCCGAAGAAGCACAAAGGCGTCATCGGCATTCTGACCGGCGGCGGCGACGTCCCCGGCCTCAATCCGGCGATCCGCGCCGTGACCGTGCGCGCCCTGCGCGAGGGCTACCAGGTGTTGGGCATCCGCCGCGGCTGGGCCGGCCTGATCGAGATCGTCCGCGAACCGAACGCGGACAACTCGGAGTGGGTGAAGCCCCTGACGGAGGAGGTGGTCAACCGGGCTGGGCGCACGGGCGGCACCTTTCTCCACTCGTCCCGCACCAAGCCCAGCAAGGTCAGGAGGGACGACGTCCCGATTCACCTGCGGAGCTTCTACGACGAGGAGATGAACGATCTGACGCCCGAGGTTCTGGCCAACCTCAGCTTCCTCGGGATCGACTTCCTGATCCCCATCGGCGGCGACGACACGCTGAGCTACGGCGTGCGCCTCTACCAGGAGGGCGTCAAGGTCGTCGCCATCCCGAAGACGATGGACAACGACGTCCCGGGGACGGACTACTGCATCGGCTTCTCGACCTGCGTCACCCGCACGATCCAGCTCACCCACGCGATCCGGACCTCGGCCGGCTCCCACGAACGGTTCGCCGTCCTGGAGGTGTTCGGTCGCTACGCGGGCTTCACCGCCATGCTGCCGACCATGGCCGGCGCGGCCCACCGCTGCCTGATCCCGGAACACCCCTTCGAGGTCGACCGGCTGGCGGAGCTGATGTGCGACGACCGGCGTCAGAATCCGAGTCGCTACGCCGTCGTGCTGGTGTCGGAGGGGGCGCGCTTCGCCGGCGGCGAGATGGTGTTCGAGGGCGAGACCAAGGACGCCTACGGCCACGCCAAGCTGGGCGGGATCGGCGACCGGGTCTCGGCCGCCCTCAAGGAGGCCTCGGCGAAGCACAACGACGGGCGCAGGGTGAACGTCATCAACCAGCGGCTGGGCTACCTGGTTCGCTCGGGCGAGCCGGACGCCATCGACTCGATCGCCCCGATGGCGTACGGCAACCTGGCGCTCGACCTGATCCTCTCCGGCATCCACGGCCGGCTCGTCGTGCTCAAGAACGGCCGCTACGACAACGTCCCCATCGACGTGGTGACCTCGACCAAGAAGGTGGTCGAGGTCTCGAAGTTCTACGACACCAGCCGCTACCGTCCCCGCTACGAGAGCTTCGAGATGAAGCCGCTCTTCATCATGACGAGCGAGGGCTGATCTCGAGACTAGGGGTCGCGGCCCTCAGTCGTCGTCGACGACGAACTCGATGTCCATGTTGAGCCGGTCCCCCAACTCCTGCAGCGCCTCGCGCAACTCCCGGATGCGCACCTCCACCGGGACGGCCACCCGGCCGTCCATGTGGAACACCGGGGTTCCCGAGTTGGCGGCGCGGGTGACACGGGTGTCCATCTCCTCGATCGAGGCCTGGAAGCGGTGCAGGACGCTCGCGACGTCGTGGACGATCCCCGGATGGTCCATGCCGGCCGTGGCGATCCTGTACGGCAGGGCCTTCGGCGCCGGTCGCGAGCCCGGCGGATCGGTGAGCCGCGCGGTCACCTCGAGGCCGGTCGACGCCGCCAGGGGGGCTGGGTCGCCGGCCAGCGCCGCGACCTCCTCGTCGCCGCCGGAGACCAGCAGGTGCATCGCGAACTCGCCACCCAGCAGGGCCATGCGGGAGGTCTCGATGTTGAGGTCCCGCGCCTTGAGCTCGCGCGATAGAAGGTCGACGAGGCCGGGGCGGTCGCGTCCGACGGCGGTGACGATCAGGTGTGCTGGCATCTCTCTCCCTCCGGGTGTCGACGACTCCGCGCTGCTCGGGGGTCGGCGGCGCGGAGCCTCCTACCTTATCTCCCCGGTGGGCCGGTTCGGAGGACTCTCTGCGCACTGACTCGGCCCGCGCCTCGATGCCCGTCCGGCTCCTGGCGACGGCCCTCCTCTCGCTGTCGCTCGCGGCCTGCCTCACTCCCGTCTCGGTCAAGACCGTCGGCGGCCAGCAGGCGGTGCCGCGACAGGTACGCCCCTCCGACCTGAGTGAGGAGAGCCTCGCCCTCCTCCGTCGTCTCGATCTCGACGACCGGCTCGAGCGCGACGGCGCGGCCGCTCCCCTGGCCGTCCTGAACGGCCTGGGCAACCTTCGGCCGATGCGCGCGCCCCTGCTGGCCGCCTCGGCGGAGCTCGCCTCCCTGCAGGCGGAGCGCCTCGCCGGGGTCGATGTCGAGGCGGCCGCGGGCTGGGACCTCCTCGCGGCAGAGAAGGCATGGGACTACCTCCAGGCGGCCCGCGAGCGCCCCTTCGACGCCGCCTTCGACCCCGTCTTCCTGGCGACGGTGGCGATCTACGAGGGCTCGCTGGCCGCCTGGATCGACCACCAGGCCCTCGTGGTGTTCGAAGACCACATCCAGCCGACCTTCCTCGGCGACATCGAGGTGCGGCTGGCGACCGGGCCGGGCCTGGTGGACCCCCGCGAGCTCGACGAGCTCCTGGTCGCCGAGGAGCTCGAGGTGAAGGGCCTGTCGGCACGCTACCGTCGACCCGGGCTGGGCACCGCGCTGGTCACCTCCCGGGCCAATCCCCGCTCGAGCCCCGAGGACCGGTTCTTCTCCCCGGAAGGAGTGGTCGCGCCCGCCACGGCGGTGCTCCGCTTCGGGGAGCAGAGCGGCAACGGCCCGCGACAGGCGACCCTGGAGCTCTACGACCCCCGCAAGACGTCGTCGATCGACGCCGGAGGTCGCCAGCTACCGCTGGGGGCCGACTTCACGGCAGCGTACGGCGTGCTCCTGAGCCGGACCGACCTCGCGCGGGTCGCCCGGCGCGGCGTGCGCTCGCCGGCGGAGGTCGCCGAGCGGCAGGGTCTCTACCTGCTGGAGCCCTACGACCCCGAGAGGATTCCCGTCGTGATGGTCCACGGCTTCTACTCGAGCCCGCTGGCCTGGATGGAGCTGACCAACGACCTCCTGGGAGATGCCGAGCTCCGGTCGCGCTTCCAGATCTGGCACTCCGTCTACCCGACCGGGCTGCCCTTCCTGTACTCCGGCGCCGCCCTCGGCCGGACGGTGGAGCACCTGATCGAGACATTCGACCCGGAGGGCGACGACCCGGCCACGAGCTCGATGGTCTTCATCGCCCACAGCCTCGGAGGCCTGGTCACCCGCACCCTGGCGACCGACAGCGGCGACCGTCTGTGGAGATCCACCTTCACCGTGCCTCTCGAGGAGATCGAGGCGAGCGACGAGGATCGCGCCTTCCTGCGCGACATCTTCTTCCTGAGACCCCGACCGTGGCTGAGTCGGATCATCTTCGTCGCGGTGCCCCAGTCCGGGGTCCCCGAGGCGAGCGGCCCTCTCGGGCGGATCCTCTCCAGCCTGGTGGAGCTGCCGAAGAACCTCAGCGACAGGATGAGCCACATCACGAGGGTCAACTCCGATGTCGTCTCGCCGGAGATGGCTCCGTACCTGGAGAAGGGCGGCCCCACCAGCGTCCAGTCGGTGGATCCGAGCCAGCCGATGATGAAGGTCTTCATCGACCTGCCGATCGCCCCCGGGATCCGCTTCAACACCATCGCCGGCAACCGAGGTCGGCCCGACGTGGAGGTGCCGACGGACGGCTACGTCCCCGTGGCCGCCACCCACCTCGACGGGGCCCGCTCGGAGCGGGTCGTCCCCAGCGCCCACGGTGCCCACTCCCATCCCCAGGGGATCGCGGAGATCCGGCGGATCCTGAGAGAGCACCTGGCGGAGCTGGAGGCTCCGCATGGCCGCCCGGGCGACGGCGGATGACGAGCCGCGGGAACGGCGGCTCCGCTGCGGAGCGCACGACCGGGTCGCGTCGGGGCCTGCTCCTCCCGCCTCTCCTGGCGCTGGTGCTGTTCCTGCCCGCGCTGGGCCAGCCGTTCGTCTGGGACGACTTCTCGTTCCTGGTTCACAACGAGTCGATCCGGTCGGTCCGCAATGTGCCCCGGTTCCTCGTCGACGAGTCGACCGCCGCGACGGGCGACGAGTCGCCCGGCGTCTACCGGCCCCTGCGCAATGCCGTCTGGGCGGTCGGGCACGCCCTGTGGGGTCTCCGTCCCGCCGGTTTCCACCTCCAGAGCATCCTCCTCCACGCCCTCGTCTCGCTTCTCGTCGCGATGCTGGCCGGGCGCCTCGGGGCCGGGCGCCTCGGGGCGACGATCGCGGGCTGCGCCTTCGCGGTGCATCCCCTCGCGACGGAGGCCGTCGTCTGGATCAAGGCGATCGACGACCTTCTGGTCGCCGTGTTCCTGGTCTCCGGAGCCGTCGTCGCGGCGGCCGCCGGCCGGGACCTGGCCCTCGGTCGATCTCCCACTCCGGGGCCCACTCCGGGGCTCTGGGTCTCCCTGATCCTCCTTCAGCTCGGGGCCCTGGCATCGAAAGAGAGCGGCGTCGTGTTCCCGGTCATCGCGCTCCTCACGCTGTGGCTGGCGAGGGAGAGATCTCCGGGCCCGGCGGGCGGCGCGCCGTCCACGGCGGCAGGGTCACCCGCGGCGCCTCGGTCAGCGCTCCTCGGGTACCTCGCGGTCGCGGGCGCCCTCGACGCCGGCTACCTGGCCGTGAGGACCACCGTCCTCGGCGAGACGGGGCAGCTCCGCGAGCCCCTGGTCGCGGGCGCCGCGCTCTTCTGGACCCAGATGCGCGCCGTCGCCCACGGCATGCGCCTGGTCCTCTGGCCCCACCCCCTCCAGGCCGACTACGACGGTTTTCCGATCTCGACGGGTCCGGACCCGGCCGCACTCGCCGCGTTGGCGGGCGTCTCGCTCGTCGTCGTCGCCGCGGGTGTCGCGCTGGCCCGTCGGCGGACCCCCGTGGCGGCCTGGGCCGTCGCCTGGTGGGGGGTCTGCATCCTGCCGGTCTCGAACCTCGTGCCCACCATGCAGTTCCTGGCCGAGAGGTTCCTGTACGTCGCGCTCGTCGCGCCCGCCGTGGCCCTGGGGCTCGTGGTGTCGCACTGCGTGCGGGCGGGTCTCGTCAGCCGGCGCACCGCCGCGCTGGCCGCCGCCCTCCTGCTGGCGGTCCTCGCCGGCGTGGCCGACGCCCGGGTCGACGACTGGTCCAGCCCGGTCCGCCTGTTCCAGGCGTCGGCCGACACGCCGCCGCGGGGCACCCGGCCACTCGCCAACCTCGTTCGCAGCCTGTTCGTCGAGGGTCGCTACCGGGAGGCCCAGGAGCGCCTGCGCCAGCTCGGCGAGCGCGAACCGGCCCATCCGGTGCTGCTCGACCTGCGGGAGGACCTGCCGGCCCTGGCGGCGGTCGAGTCGGATCTGCCCGCGATGCTCGAGCGTCTGGATCGGGAGCCCGACAACCTCGAGCTGCGGCTCCGCCTGGCCGAGCTCGCCCTCCACGCCCGGCACCTCGGCACGGCCGACGCCCTTCTCCGGGACCTGCCCGACTCCCTCGCCTGGAGGCGGTGGGCCGGCCTGGCGGTGCTGGCCGGCCACCGCGGCCGTCACGCCGAGACGGAGGACCTCCTGAGACGGGCGGAGGGGGAGCTGGCGCGCACCGGTCGACCGCCGGAGGAGATCGACCGGTGGCGTCGCTGGGCCCGGCGCGCCCTGCACTCGGCCGACGGGCGCGAGATCCCACTCCAAACCGGGCAGCAAGGATCAGGCTAGCCTGAGAGGCGCACCCGGGCCGCCCGCCGCTCGAGCTGGAGGACGTCCACGTCCGGATCGACGACCGCCACTTCGGGCTCGAACGCCGTTTCCAGCGTCAGCCGGCCACTCTCGCCGGCGCCGAGGACGAGGGTCCCCCGCGCCTCGCGCGGGGGGTCGCCGGAGGTCTTGTCGCCCACCACCGCCACGGCCACCGGCTGACGGCCCGTGCCCACGTTGACCACCACGAGATCCACCCGCCAGCGACCCTCTCCCGCGCTCTGCTTCACCGCCTCCTCGAAGCGGTACTCGGGGACGACCGTCTCGCCGAACCACTGGCCCGTCAGCTCGTCGAGGACCCGCGGCTCCGGCGCGTGCCGCCGCAGGATCTCCAGCAGGTCGGGGATCTGCGCGTGGTCCGGCCCCTGGCTCCAGGTGGCCATGAACTCCTGGATGCCCGACAGGAACGCCTCGCGCCCCATGAGTCGCATCGTCATCCACAGGGCCCAGGCGCCCCGGTCGTAGATCACCGTGTCGTCCGCCGGGCGCCAGGCGATCGTCCGCGTCAGGGGCCGCTCGGTGCCCGGCTGACGCCGCTCTCCGTAGCGTCGCTCGATGTCGCCCGCGAAGCGCTGCCGGATCGCCTCTCCCCGCGTGGCCTGCAGCAGGAGCATGGCCGAGAAGTGGGCACCGCCCTCGGCCAGCACGATGCCGCCCGGGCCCTCGCCCATGCTCACGAGGTGACCCCACCACTGGTGCGCGGCCTCGTGGGCGGTGATGACGAAGGAGCCCAGGGGGTCACCGGGGTCGGAGAAGAAGCCCAGGGCTTCCGAGAACAGGATGTTCGTGGGGTTGCCGCGGGCGTAGAACGACCAGCCCGGGAACTCGTTGAGCCGCAGCTCGCGCCACGGGTAGGGGTGGAACCACTCGCCGTACAGGCGGCGGGAGGCCTCGAGAGCCTCGACCAGGACCGGCACGTTCCACGGGTGCCCGGGGTGGTGGTAGACGGCGACGCCGTCGCCCTTCGCCTCGGCCCACCTCCCCGCGACGACGTTGAAGGCTCGCACCGGCGCGTCGGTCTCCCAGACGACGGTGCGCCGCCCTTCCACCTCGGTCTCGGCCACCTTGACGCCGGTGGCGTTTACGGTGAGCTCCTCCGGCGCCGTGATCCGCAGCCGGGCGGTGAAGGGCGAGCGATCGAGGCCGGCGGCGGGGGTCACGCCGAGATGGTGGTCGGCGGGCCAGTCGCGGGGCTCCGGCGCCTGGTCGGGATCGATGCCCCGGCCCGGCAGGAAGCCCATCACGGGCACCAGCTCCGGGTTGCGGCCGGTCACGACCACCCCCTCGGGGAGGATGAACTCCTCGATGCCGCGCCCGGGCAGGATCCCGGCGCCGCCAGCGCCGTTGCGGGTGGCCCCACCCGGCAGGCGACCCGTGTAGCGGAAGCCCAGTGCGAGAGCCTCGCCGGGCAGCAGCGGCCGCTCCGGCTCCACCACCCAGAGTCCCGCTCGGGGCTCGAGCTCCCGCTCCACGCCGTCGACCGTCCACACCGGCTCGCTCCAGTACATTCCGCCGCTCACCGCGAAGCGCGACAGCGGCTCGGCGTGGGGGTTGACGAGGCGGTACTCGCCGTCCACGGCGAAGGTCGAACTCTCGGGGAAGAGCTCGAGGTCGAGGTCGATCCGGTCGATGTGGGCGACCGGGGCGTCGAGCCAGGTGAGCAGGTTGCGCTGCCGGTAGCGCCCGGCCCGCCGCTCCGTGCTTCCGCCCTCCGGACCGGCGGCGACGGCCGTCACCTGAGGCACGGCGGTGACCACGACCACCGTCGCCAGGGCGACCGGCAGCAGCCAGGAGCGCCAACCCCGGGGACGGCTGGAGCCGGCCGCCGCCAGCCGGTCCACCACCCGGCGCGGGTAGAGGCGAATCGCCGCCCAGACCAGCAGGCCGGCCACCGCCAGCCACTCGATCCGGTTCAGGACCAACATCCCGGGATCGGGCCCGACGCCGCCCATGTCGCTCCAGGTGAGAGCGTCGACGATCGCCCAGTTGAACGGCCAGGTCGTGTGACCCAGAAAGGACGACCAGGCCGTCGCGAACAGCGCCACCAGGCCCACGGCCATCGTCGCCAGACGACTTCGGGTCCACGCCCAGACCAGCGCCAGGAACGAGATCCAGACCAGGACGGTCACGGTCAGGACGCCGCCCCAGAGACGCACGAACGGTCCGAGCTCGAGAGGAATCGACATCTTCTGGCCGACGATGGGCAGCGCCAGGCCGACGAAGGCCGCGATCATGGCCGCCAGGGCCAGGGCCAGACCCGCCGCCAGCTTGCCCACGAGCAGGGCCGACGTAGGCGCCGCGCTGGCCAGCACCAACGGCGCGGCTCCGGTCTTCTCCTCGCGCCCCAGGATCTCCACGGTGAAGAAGAGGAGCAGGAGCGTCACCAGGATGCCCAGGGTCGGCAGCTCGTTGGCCGCGCTCAGGCCCGAGGTGAAGAGCATGCGGGTCGAGAACGCCCCACGGTAGTTCGACAGGTCGATCACCATCAACCAGCCGACGAAGGCCAGGAAGATCCAGAGCGCGGGTTGGCGGACCAGGTCCCGGAGCTCCAGTCGCACCACGGCCCTCGCCGTCGACCACCACGAGCCGCCCGACGAGCGCATCGCGAGGGAGCGGACGTCCGGGACGGCGCTCGCCACCCTCGCGCCCGCTCGCGGCGACTCGGCCCGGGCCGCGCGCGGGCGGCGCCGCCGGCCGTCGCTTCGCCGGAGGGTGAGAGCGAAGCGCCGCGTCGCCCCCTCCACCAGGGCCAACCCCGCGACGACCCAACCGACACGGCTCCACAGGAAGCCATTCGTGTAACCTAGGGGTTGTGTGTTGTAGAAGCCGAGGCCCCGGTCGACCAGGAACCACTCCTGCTTGAGCCACCGGAAGCCGCTGGGATCGAGCCACTGGAGCCAGTGGAGCGCCGTCTCCCCCATCTCCGCCGGGAACCAGGACCAGGTGACCTTCTGCAGGAAGACGAAGAGCAGCACCGGCGGCACGAACAGCAGCATCGGGCGGCCGGCCAGGAGCCCCAGGGCGAAGCTCATCGAGGCGATCACCACCGCCGACGGCACCAGGAACACGAGGGCCGGAGCCAGGTAGCTGCCGAGGCTGAACGGCCCGTAGATCTCCGGATCCGACAGGTCGGGGACGAAGTGGGCGAAGAGCACCATGCCCAAGACCAGGGCGACGACCCCCGCCAGGGCCACCGTCAGACCCGCCGTGAACTTGCCCCAGACGTACTGCCGGGGAGTGAGCGGCGTGGCGTGGAGGATCGCTCCCACCCGACGTTCCGCATCGCGAATCGGCGGCAGGCCGACGATCGGCATGATGAAGAACGCCTGCAGAAAGAACGGGATCAGGGCGTAGATGAAGGCGATCTGAAACTCCGAGGTGACCCATGCCTTGTCGCCGCCCACCGAGGTGTCCACCGAGCTGATGAGCCACGCGGCGCGGGAGGCGAGAAACGCGTTCCACACCATGAGGACGGCGAAGATCACGAACGCCGGCCGACGGAAGCCCTCCGCCAGGTCGCGACGGGCCACCGCCAGGGCGCGACCGACGCCCCCAGGCATCACGCCACCTCCGCGGCCCGCGCCGCGTCGTCGTCGCGCATCTGGAGCAGGTAGGCGTCCTCCAGCGTCGGGTCGACCGGCTCGAAGCCCCGAGGCACGTCGCCGTCCGGGGCGTACAGACGGGCCCGATGGGAGCCGGCCACCAGGATCGACTGGATCACGCGTTGGCGACGCCCTACCTCCTGCAGCTCCGCGGGTGAGACCCGACCCTCGAACACCGCCCCGTCGAGTTCGCCGCGGGCCCGCGCGGGGGTCGTCTCCGTCAGCAGGCGGCCCTGCCGGATGATCGCGAAACGGGGGCAGAGCCGGGCGACGTCCTCGACGATGTGGGTCGAGAGCAGGACGACGCGGTCCTGTGCGAGATCGGCCAGGATCCGGTAGAAGCGCAGGCGCTCCTCGGGGTCGAGGCCGGCGGTCGGCTCGTCGATCACGATCAGCCGCGGGTCGCCGGCGATGGCCTGCGCGATCCCCACCCGCTGGCGCATGCCGCCCGAGTACTCCTTGACCTTGCGGCGCGCGGCGCTACCCAGGTTCACCCTCGCCAGCAGCTCCCGGGCGAGCGCCCGTCGGCCGCCGGGCGCGTCGACGCCCTTCAGCTCCAGCAGGAAGTGGAGCATGGCCTCGCCGGAGAGGTGGGGGTAGAGGCCGAAGTCCTGGGGCAGGTAGCCCAAGCGGGGCCAGAGCTTCTCCGGACTGGCGAGAACGTCGACGCCGTCCAGCGTCACTCTGCCCGAGGTGGGCTCGAGAAGGCCGGCGAGGATCTTCATGAGGGTCGACTTGCCCGCTCCGTTGGGTCCGAGGAGGCCGAAGATGCCCTCCGGGATGTCGAGGCTCACCCCCTGCAGCGCGGGGACGGGGCCGGGGTACACCTTGACCAGGTCATGAATCTTGAGCATCGCGGCGGCTCCCTTCTCACCAGATCTCGCCCAGATGGGCGATGAGATGCGCGTACAGGTCGATCCCCTGCCACAGGTTCTCGAGGCGGAGGTTCTCGTCGGGGGCGTGCTGCCGGTTGTCGTGGTTGACCATGGGGACGACGATCAGGGGCGCGCCCAGCTCGCGCTCGAAGAGGTACAGCGGCAGGCTGCCCCCCAGGCTCGGCACGACGGCCAGCTCGCCACCCCAGGCCTCCCGCGCCACCTCGGCCACCGCCCGCGAGACCGGGTGGTCCAGGGGCGTGCGCAGCGCGGGGTAACCCTGCTCCCACTCCAGGCGGACGATCTTCGAGTGGCTCCGCCGCTCCTCCGGGCCCGGCTCCTCCGAGACCAGGTGCCAACCGGCGGCCGTGAGGTGCGCCTCCACCCGCCGACGCACCTCGGCCGGCGTCTGGTCGGGAACCAGGCGGAAGTCGATCGAGGCGCGGGCCTCCGTGGGGATGGCGTTCTTGGCCCGGTCACCCACCTCCCCGGACTCCAGCCCCCGGAGGTTCAGGGCCGGCAGCGCGATCCTCTCCGCCAGCAGGGCGTCGGCGGCTTCCGTCGTCGCCAGCTCGAGCTCCTCGCGCAGCGCGGGGTCGATCTCGGGCAGGGCCGCGATGGCCTCCCGTTCGGACTCCGTGAGAATCCGGACGTCGTCGTAGAAGCCATCGACCAGGATCCGCCCGTCGCCGTCGCGCAGACCGGCCAGGAGCTCCGCGAGCCTCACCGCGGGGTTGGGCGCCCAGTTGCCGTAGTGGCCGCTGTGCAGCGGCCGGGCCGCCCCGTAGACCGTGAGCTCCAGGCCCATGACCCCCCGCACCCCGAAGACCACCTGACCCCTGCGGCTCGGATGCACCGGGCCGTCGCAGAACAGCCACAGGTCCGCCCCGAGGCGGTCGCGGTACTGAGCCAGGATCTCGCCCAGGTGGTCGGAGCCCGCCTCCTCCTCGCCCTCGAAGAAGAACCGGAGGTTGACCGACGGGCCGCTGCCCACCGCGCTCAGCGCGTCGAGCGCCGCCATCATGGCGACGATCGGTCCCTTGTCGTCGGAGACGGAGCGCCCGAACAAGCGCCACTCCCCGTCGGTGGCATCCCCGTCGGTGGCATCCGCTTCGAGCGCCGAGAGCGGTACCAGCGGAGAGGCGGGGTCGACGCTCTCGCGCAACACCGCGTTCCACGGCTCGGTAGCCGTCCAGCGCTCGGGCACGGCCGGCTGGCCGTCGTAGTGAGCGTAGAAGACCACCGTCCGCGTCGCTCCCGGAACATCCAGGGAGCCGAAGACCACGGGCGGCGCGCCCTCGACCTCCAGGGTGCTCACCTCGATCCC
>CAJQNK010000039.1 GCA_905479655.1 uncultured bacterium
TCGAGCGTGCCGAGGTGGTCGACATCGAGCTCGTGCGGGGAGAGCTCGATGCCGTACTCCTTCTCCAGGAACTCCACGAGCTGCAGCGTGGCGATGGAGTCGAGGATGCCGCTGGCCATCAGCGGCGTCTCGTCGGTGAGCTCGTCAGGGTCCTCCCCGGGCAGGAACTCATCCAGGATGTAGGCCTTGACGGTCTTTCGGATTTCGGACATGAGGTCTCTCCTCGGTCGGGCTGGGGTCAGACAGGGTTCGTTGAGCGGAACTCGGCGGGTCGGGCTCAGTCTCCCACCGAGGCGGCCACGCGG
The DNA here is from genome assembly GCA_905479655.1 of uncultured bacterium. Lineage (GTDB taxonomy): Bacteria > Acidobacteriota > Thermoanaerobaculia > Multivoradales > JAHEKO01 > CAJQNK01. The sequence continues at coordinate 306 of CAJQNK010000039.1, forward strand.
GTGGACTCCTCGGCCGTGACCGGTCCGACGAAGTCGGCAGCTTCGGAGAGGCCCCGGTAGATGCGCTTGGCCAGCAGCGAGTGAGCCAGGCGGTTGGGGTGAAAGTCCCAGGAGGCGATCACGAGCTCGTCGGTGATCTGCCCGTCGTACGCGTCGGTCACGTCGACGACGACGAAGCCGGCCTCGCGGGCCATTTCGAGTAGGGTCGCGGGATCGCCCTCGATCTCGTCGGTGCGCTCCCAGGTGCGGGGTAGCAGGACGTAGATCGGCAGCACCCCACGCTCCCGGCAGTCCTCCACGATCTGTCGGTAAGCCCAGGACAGGAGCTCCCGACTGTGGGGACGGATCTTGATCTCGATGACGGTGGGGGAGGTGTCGGGACCCACCCCGATCTCCTCGAAACGGCGCTCGAGGAACTCGAAGGGCAGCTTGCCGCCGGAGGCGTGGATGATCTTCGGGATGTGGCGGCTCAGACGGTGGAGGTCGTGGGTGTGGGCGAAGTGGATGATGGCGTCGGGGTGGAACGGGTAGACCTTCTCCCGCAGGACCTCGACGTCCTCCGTCGCGCTCCGGTTGGGGACGCCGAAGTTGAGGATCTCGTAGTGCGCGTAGGGCCTCGACTCGGTGTTCTCGTTGAGCATGTCCTCGAGTTGGGACTCGAAGTTCTCGCCGTTGGCCACGCCGGAGCCGAAGACATGGGACGCCCCCAGGACGGCCATCCGCCAGGTCCCTTCGGGCTTCTCCATCTCGTAGTCCTGGTCGCGGAAGCCCCAGCGGTTGATCTTGGTCGGCTGGCGCTTGAAGGCGAACTCGGTGTTCGGCACCAGCTCACCCAGGAGCATGTCGGCCCGGGGTCGCCAGGCGGCGGTCTCGGTGAGCCGCACCCAGTCGATGGGCTCCTTGTTGTACAGCTCCCAGAGCTGCGAGTTGTTCTGGTTCAGGTTCACGAGCTGCTCGTAGTAGCCACGCTCCAGCATGTTCGTGTCGCGCGTGTTGAGACGCGACTCCTGGAGCGACGAGATCTTCTCCGCGGGGCCGGCGCCCAGCCGGCCGAAGACCCGGGCGTCTCCGCCCACCGCGACGAGGAGGATGGGCAGGGTGGCCAGCGTGGCGGTGCGCCAGAACCCGGCGGGTCTGGCCGCCCCCGGCATCGCCAGCTTCTTACGCGGCCCCTTCTCCTGACGGCGCCGCGCGGCCCGGTCCAGCAGCACCGAAGCGCCGTAGAGGGCCGCGACGAACGCGATCGCGAAGATCCAGAAGTTGCCGGCGGTCTGCCAGACGGCGACGAACTGCTCGAAGGAGTCGGCCGTCCACATGCCCCACAGCGTGCAGATGACGCAGAAGGTGGCCACCGTCTTGAGCGCCACGGAGGCCGAGGTCAGCGCGTCGAAGCCCTTGCGTCCCAGGGTCCGGCGCCGGCCCTTGCGCTGTTCCCACAACGAGTTGCCCACCACCAGGACGCCGAGCACCGACCAGAAGAGGATGTCGTGGGTCTCCAGGAAGACCCCGCCCAGGAGCCAGTACCACTGGTAGGCGTGGAGCAGCCAGGTCATGAGGAAGACGAAGCAGGTGGCGACGACCAGGGCCGTCGTGTTGCCCAGCTTGCGCAGCTTGAAGTACGCCGGATAGTAGAAGAGCTTCATCATGAAGTCCTTCCAGTAGATGTTGATCCGGCGCCAGAAGTCCGTGAAGCTCGAAGCGAAGAAGTAGCGGTGGTGGGTCTCCGGCAGGTTGAAGCCGAACAGGAGGAGCATGCCGACGACCAGGTGGAAGTAGCCCGACACGCGGAGGTAGAGCAGGAAGGCCGCCACCGTGTACTGGAGGAGGTCCGCGACGCCCGCGACCTCGTTGGGGTCCAGGGCCATGTAGTAGTAGACCAGCCGGTAGCCCACGAGCTGCACCAGGCCGCGGAACATCCAGTGGATGCCCCGCTGGTAGATGCCGAACTCCTCCTCGTTGTAGTAGGTCGTGCGGAACTTCGTGGAGTCGACCACCGGGAAGAGGGGAAAGCAGACGTTCGGGATCATGAAGAAGTAGGCGGCGCTCCATGAGGGGGAGGGCTTCAACTTGCCGCTCTTCAGGTCGTACAGGTAGACCATGACCCTGAACATGAACATCGAGCCGAGGATCGGCCAGATGGCGTTCGAGATCGGCGTCTCGCCGAGCCACCCCTCGCGCAGCGCCACCAGACCGACGCCCGCGGCCAGCAGGAGCGTCGCGCGCCCGGCCCACGGGAGCGGGGCGTGGCAGAGCAGGACGAGGACCGCTCCCAGGCCCACGATCCAGGCCGCGTTCGCCCAGCCGAGGACCAACACGAGGCTGGCCAGCGACAGCAGTGAGAAGAAGTGGAGTCGCGCACTCCTGGGCAGCATCGAGTGGACGATGAAGCCGCCGAAGACCAGGATCGAGAGGTTCAGGAACCCCCGGGTCTCGATCTTGAACTCGTAGATGATCACGACCAGCAGGCCGAGCTGGAAGGCGACGGCCAGGGTCTTGACGAACTGGGCCAGCAGTGGGGAGGCGCCCTCGAGGGCGGCCCACAGCGCCAGCAGTCCGGTCTTCTCCTGCGAGTCCGTGTCGCGTTGCGACATCGTCCGGGACCTCCTCGGGGGCTGAGAGACTTCAGTACGGGCGAAGACGGGGCCACATTATCGGCTGCCGGTCCGGTGCGGCGGACGACCCTTCCGGGGCAACCCGTGCCCGCTGACAAAAACGAACGAGCAGCTTAGCGGAACGCCCGTGTGCCCGCAAGCGACTCGCGTGTCGGGTCGTGGGTCGCCAACCCGCGGCTCCGTCCGGCTTCAGGGAGTCGACCAGGGGCTCTGGGTCCGCAACCAGGCCGCGTAGCCGGCGTCGAGCTCGGCCCAGGGCACCCCCAGAGCGTCGGCCAGCTCCGGGGCCGCCGCGGTTCCCCGGCGGGCGACCTGGGCGATCCAGGTCCGAGCGGTACCCGCATGCCGACCCCGGTCGGCGTCCAGGAGGTAGCGCAGGAAGAACGCGCTCTCGGCGTAGCGCAGCGGTCGTCCCTCGGGCCGCTGGAACTCGGACCACGAGTAGTCGGTGAGCTCGGCGAGAGGGGTGAGCCGGGCCTGACCTGCGGCCTTCGCGAGCCGGCTGAGGGCCGCGTTGGGGCCGGACAGCCGCACCACCCGCCGGCTCTCGGTCGCCCGGCCGCCCACCGTTCCGGCCACCAGGCGGCCCTCCCGGTCGGCCTGGCTGTAGGCGAGATCGTTGGCCATCCCCTCTTCGAGCCACGGTGGTGGCGTCGTGGTGAAGACACGCCGGTTCAGGAGGTGGGTGAGCTCGTGAATCAGCAGCGGCTGGACCTCTTCCGGGGTGCGGTCGCCCAGGAAGAGGGCCGCCAGGTCGGAGCTCGCGTGGCCGTCGAGGCCCAGCTCGGCGACGGCGACGTCCTCGGCCTCGAACCTCCGGTACGCCTCCTCGGTGCGGAAGAGAACCACGGTTCCCGCCGGCCCGACCCCGGGCTCCATTCCGTAGCGTTCCCGGAAGCTCTCGTGCAGCCTCTCGGCCACGACCGGGATCCTCCCCAGTCTCACCTCCGCCGGAAGATCCGTGAGCATCGCGAAGGGTCCGAGGGCGACCTCGCGTCCCGCCTCTCCGAGGAGCTCGTGCACCCGGCGCCGACGGTCGGCTCCGGGCTCCTCGACCGCCTGGAGATCGGCGATGTCGACCGGGGCCTCCTCGGGCTCTCCGGGCGGCGGAGGGTCGACGAGCGGGCGCTCCGGCAGAGTCCCGCTTCCCGTGTAGAACCACCCCTTGAGAGAGCCCAGACGGACGCGGACCCAGTCGCCACGCCTCTCGACGACCGGGAGCTCCACGGCGGTGTCGACCGAGGCGATGATCGCCTCCCGAGGATCAGGGAGAGCGCGGAGCACGCTGCCGGCCCCGAGGGTGACGCGCTCCTCGGAGTCGCTCAGGCCCGGAGCGGCAGGGACCCCGAGAATCTCGTCCTCCTGGGCCCGGCCGGGGGCCGCCGCCGCCAGCACGAGGACGAGAAGGGCCGCCATGCTCGCGTGAGCTCGTCGGCGAGCCGGCAGGTCAACCCTCAATCCGGACCCCTTCGACGGGGTGCGCGAAGCTGACGGCCGCGGGACGGTGGAGCCCACGAACCCAGACCATCCGTTGGCGCTCGAGCCGGCGGCCGAGGTCCCGGAACCGCCTCTCGAGGCCGGCGAGTCCCGGGACGGTCTCCGTCGCGCCCCAATCGGCGACCGCCGCGGCCTCGGGTTCGAGGGCCCAGACCTCGAGGGGCACCCGCAGGGCGCTCAGGTAGTGGCGAACCGTCGCCGGCTCGTACTCGCTCTCGTCGGCGGCCCCCGACATCGTCACGAGCACCACCGCCCGCCGGCGGCCCCTCGACGCGGCCCCCATGCCGGCCACGGCCACGGCGTCGGCCAGGCGCTGCGGGCTGTCCTCGGGGCGGCCGGTGGGCGAGTTGAGGATCAGCCAGAGGAGCCCACCGTCGTCGCGGTCGAACTGCCCGGGAGGGGGGAAGGCCTTGAAGAAGCCGTCCGGGTTGCGCCGGACCTCTGCCCAGGGAGGCAGAATGCGCACCGTCTGTCCCTCCCGCAGGAGCGCGAGGTCGCGGGGGGAGGGGACCTGGGACCGAGCGCGGCCCTGACGGGTCCTCTGCCGGCGCAGCTCGGAGGTGAGCTCGACCAGCCGATCTCGAGCCTCTTCCGCCACGACGACGACGATCTCCACGGGCCCCTCCTCGATCGTCACGATCTCCAGCTCTCCCGCGGGGGTCCGCAGGGCTCCGGCGAGCTCCTCTGGACGGATCCGACGACGGCCGTCCAGCGCGATCGGGACGGCGGTGAGCTCGGCGTCGACCTCGTCCGTGTAGGTTCCACCGAAGGTGATCTCCGCCACCGAGACCACGTTGCGGGGGAAGTCGAGCTCCGCGCGCAGGAAGTGGAGCTGAGCCGGGTCGTGGTCGGGAAGGACGAACGACCGCGGATCCGCGACCTCGAGGGGCACCCCGTCGAAGATCACCTCGGCGCCCACGGGATCGACCCCGGTGGTGCTGCGCCAGGTGAGCCGGGCCACGACGCCGCGGCCGTCCTCCCCTCCCTCGAGGAGAATCCTCGTCTCGGCCGGGTCGCTCGGGAGGTTCACCCACAACGTGGCGTCGCCGACCTGCTCTCCCGCCTCGTCGCGGGCCAGCGCCCGCAGCTCCATCGGTTCCAGCTGATCCCCCAGGTCGACCGATGCCTCCCAGGGCGGCGCCGAGATCCGCGCGACGGTCTCGCCGTCGAGCTGGAGCTCGACGGCGGCGACCGTGGGATCCACCAGCAGCTCGACCTGCTGCACGCCGGTGATCAGCCCGAGGCCGAGGTAGAGGCTGGCGAAGGCGATCATCTCTGCTCATCCTGATACGCGACAGACCGCGCTGGGTTGTGGCTCGGCCCCGGATCGGCCGTGGAAAGGCGCGGGTCGGCCGCCCGCTAGAACAGCGTGTAGATGAACGGCGCCACGCTGCTGCCGCCGAGCAGGACCAGGACGGCGACCAGGAGCAGGACGACGAGGATCGGTGCCAGCCACCACTTCTTGGTCACGCGTAGGAAGCCCCAGAGCTCGGAGAGCAGGCCACCGCGGCTCTCTCGCGCCGCGTGCTCGAAGTCTGGGGACTTTCCGTCGGGTCGGGTGTCGTTGGGCTCGGAACTCATGACGTTCTCCTGGCTCCGGGTCGAGTCGGCCCGGAGCTCGCTCTTCAGAACTGGCGCAGGTAGCGCGCGGGGTCGTCGGTGGGACGATGGGGGAGCCAGTAGCTCTTCGCGTCGGGCTCGAGCCGTCGGTGCATCGGGTCGCGGCCCACCAGACGCATCCCGAGTCCGATGGGGGTTAGCACGGCGTAGTAGACGACCGCCAGGACGACGTGGGAGACGACCCAGCCGATGGGGAAGGCGGCGTAGGACATGCCGAGGAAGGCCGCCTTCAGCAGGGGCAGCCAGAAGAGCCCGACGGCCGGCACTCCGGCGGCCGCGACCCAGACGGCGGTGGCGGCCGGCACGGAGCCGGTACGGCGCAGGACGAGATAGCCGACGACGCCGAAGAAGATCAGCCAGACGAGGCCGAAACCCCGGAGCTGGCGCGGCGACGGGTCCTTCTGCAGACGGATCAGGGGCATGGTCTCTCCGGGGTCAATCGAGGTCGAACTGGGCCAGGTACTCGTCCTGGTCGACGACGTGGGCGTCGGGTTGCTCGCTCTTCAGCAGCACGAAGCGCTCCAGGACCAGCACGTCCATGTTGGTGCCGAGGAAGCAGCGGTGGGCATCCTGCGGAGTGCAGACGATGGGCTCGCCGCGGACGTTGAAGCTGGTGTTGATCAGCACGGGACACCCGGTCCTCGCCTCGAAGCGTCGCATCAGGTCGTGGAAGCGGCCGTGACGCACGGCGTCGACCGTCTGGACCCGCGCCGAGTTGTCGACGTGGGTGACGGCGGGGATCTCCGAGCGCACCCGCTTGAGCCGGGCGAGGCCCGTCGGCTCGGTTCCGTGGCCGTCCATCCGGCGCGCCGCGGCCACGTCGGCGACCACCAGCATGTACGGGCTGTCCTCTTCGGGTCTCATCTCGAACCACTCCGCCACCCGCTCGCGCAGCACGACGGGGGCGAACGGCCGGAAGGACTCCCGGAACTTGATCTTGAGGTTCATCACCGACTGCATCTCGGAGCTGCGGGCGTCGCCCAGGATGCTGCGGTGGCCCAGGGCGCGCGGCCCGAACTCCATCCGCCCCTGGAACCAGCCGATGACGTTCTCGGAGGCGATGAGGTCGGCGACGCGCTCCACCAGCCCCTCGTCGTCGCGGTACTCGTGGTAGACGGCGCCGGCGCCGTCGAGGAACTCCCGGATCTCGTCCGCCTCGAAGGCCGGGCCGAGCAGCGACCCGCTCTGCAGGTCGTGGGGCAGGGCGTCGGCGACGCTGCGGTCGTTCCCGAGCAGCTGGTGCCACACGAAGAGCGCCACGCCCAGGGCGCCGCCGGCGTCGCCCGCGGCGGGTTGGATCCACAGGTCGTCGAACGGGCCCTCGCGCAGGATGCGGCCGTTGGCGACGCAGTTGAGGGCCACGCCGCCCGCGAGGCACAGCCGTCGCAGGCCCGTCTCCTCGTGGACGTGGCGGGCCATGCGCAGCACCACCTCCTCGGTGACCTTCTGGATCGACGCCGCGAGATCCATCTCGCGCTGCGTCAGGGGGGTCTCGGGCTTCCTGGGCGGACCGCCGAACAGTCGGTCGAAACGCCGCGAGGTCATCGTGAGCCCCTGGCAGTAGTTGAAGTACGAGAGGTCGAGGCGGAAGGAGCCGTCCTCCTTGAGGTCCAGCAGATGCTCGAGGATGGTGTCGACGTAACGCGGCTCGCCGTAGGGGGCGAGCCCCATCAGCTTGTACTCGCCCGAGTTGACCCGAAAGCCGCAGAAGTAGGTGAACGCCGAGTACAGGAGACCCAGCGAGTGGGGGAAGTGGAGCTCGTGGGTGAGCTCGATCCGCTGGCCCCGACCCACGCCGAAGCTGGCGGTGGCCCACTCTCCCACGCCGTCCATGGTGAGGATCGCGGCCTCTTCGAAGGGCGACGGGAAGAAGGCGCTGGAGGCGTGGGACTCGTGGTGCTGGGTGAAGACGAGCGGACCCTCGTATCCGCCCCCGAGACCCCGACGGATCTCGCGCGGCATGTGCAGCTTCTCGTGCAGCCAGAGGGGCATGGCCTTCAGGAACGACGGGAAGCCCGCCGGCGCGAACGACAGGTAGGTCTCCAGCAGCCGGTCGAACTTCAGGAGCGGCTTGTCGTAGAAGCCGACGTAGTCCAGATCCGCCGCTTCCAGACCGGCCTGGTCCAGACACGACCGGATGGCCGAGACCGGCAGGCGGTGGTCGTGCTTCTTGCGGGTGAAGCGCTCTTCCTGAGCCGCTGCCACGATTTCGCCGTCGACCAGCAGCGCCGCCGCCGAGTCGTGGTAGAACGCGGAGAGTCCGAGTATCGCGGTCATGGCGGCTGATGATACTAGGGACGGGTCGATCGGGGCACCATGGCGTCGCCGTTGGCGCGAGGTGCCGTCGCGGCGCGCGGGGCCGCCGCGCTGGCATCGCACCCGTGAACCCCAGCGGTCGGCTGGCGTATGTTGCGGGGAAGGGGCGGGTGCTCTCCTGCAACCCGGGGCGTACCCGGGCCGGATTCGGGACCTGCTGAGTGGCACGAATCTTGTTAGAAGAGTTCGGCGACGAGGTCCTACCCAGTGTTCGAAAGCTCAAGGCTCCAGAGCGCCCTCGAGAAGGGCAAGTACCGACGCGAGAGGCTGGCTCTCGGCGGCGGGCTCCCCGAGTTCCTGGTCGAGAGACAGGACGACCGGAAGCCGCTGCGCATCGCGGTCGCCGTGGCGGTCGTCTTCCACATCGTCCTCTTCCTGGTGACCTTCCCGGAGGTCGAGGCGGAGACCCCGCGCTTCCGCCAGGAGAGCCGGGCGTTCGTGGTCCAGCAAGTACGGTTCGAGCCCCCTCCGCCGAAGGCCCAGACCCAGGTGCCGAAGAAGCGTGAGAAGCGCAAGACGATTCCGATTCCGGACCCGACGCCGGACGAGCCCGAGCCGATCCGCGAGATCCAACTCGAGCTGCCCGAGGTCGACGCCCTGGTCGACGAGGACGCGATCTTCGGGATTCCCGAGGGGGTCGTCCAGGGGCCGGGGGATCTCGTGGGCGACCTGGTCCCCCTGGACGGGGACGTCCTCCCGCCGCGCAAGATCTTCGGCCCTCAGCCCATCTACACCGAGGAGGCCCGGCAGGCCCGGATCCAGGGGGTCGTCATCCTCCAGGCAGTGGTCGACGTCGACGGTCGCCTGGCCAGGATCCGGGTCCTGAAGGGCCTGCCGGAAGGCCTGTCGGAGTCAGCGGTCGCCACCGTGAAGACGTGGCGGTACGAGCCGGCGACCCGCAACGGGATTCCGGTGGCCGTCAGCTACAACCTGACGATCAGCTTCACGTTGCAGTGATCTTCTCGGCCCGGTTGCGGTAGAGCTTGCGGTCGGCGACACCGGACATCGCGTCCACGTCGAGCCCGCCGCCGAGGAAGCCCGCGATCTTCTCGGCGTAGGCCCGCGGCTCGTCCAGGATCTCCCGATAGGGGACCTCGAGGCACTCGAACCGGGGGTTGGTCTTCATGAGGTAGCGCACGCGCCAGAGGTGGTTCTCGTACATCTTGCGCATGGTGTCGTCCTCGACGTCGTGGTCCTCGCCCCGGTTCCCCAGCATCTTCTGCTGCGAGGCCAGCACCTCGTCCAGGTGGCGGACCATGAAGACCACCTTGTACTGCATGTCCTCGGGCAGATGGAAGAGAAGGAAGGAGATGATCTTGATCCCCCGGCCCCGCGCCGCCTCGAGATAGGACTTGTCCTCCTCGGTCTCGAGGTCCTTGACCCGCTCGTACTCGTAGTAGCCCTTCGGGTTGTCGACGTCGGCGGTGCGCACACCGTCGACCAGGAGGGGCAGGCCGCCGGCGTCCAGCATCTTCATGGCCATCGAGGTGCCGGAGCGGGGGAGGCCCGAGACGATCACGATCGGCTTGCCGTAGCGGATCCTGCGCCAGAGCGCGTGGATGGAACTCATCGAATGCTCTCCTATCGATCGGGATTATCGGGGGTGACGGCCGGGAGCGGCCTCTCGTGCCGCAACACGGCGCGGGCGGTGGGAGACCTTGAACGCTGCCCTGGTTGTCCCTATACTAGCTGGCACTGCCGGCCGCTGCCCGGCGGGCAGTGTCTTCGAGAACAGCCTACGAGTCCGCTCCACCCTCTCCGGATCGCCGGATTCCTCCGCACCCCTCGGCAGGATCGCCAAGACCCCGGCAGGATCGCCAGTGCGAGAGTTGCCAGCGTATGGAGTCTCGAGTCCAGGAGTCGTTGGCCTGGCAGGAGTTGCAGTGCAGCAGCGTAGGCGAATCCAAAGCCAATCACATCCCGAGGTCGCTGTCGACACAGCTCGCGACGGCGCGGCGGATGGCCCTCGTCGGAGGAGTCTCTTGAATCGCATCGATCCCCCTTCCCGGGCGAAGCTCGCCCTGGCGATCCCCGCGATCGTGGTCGGCGGGCTGCTGCTCGCCTCGCCCGCCGCGGCGTACATCGGGCCGGGGGCGGGCTTCGCGCTGGCCGGCTCCGCCTTCGTGGTCCTCACGACCGTCATCCTCGCGGCGGCGGCGCTCCTGGTCTGGCCCTTCCGCAAGCTCTACCGGCTCGTGAGGCGCCCGGCCAAGGTCGAGCCCCGGGTCAAGCGCTTCATCGTCGTCGGTCTCGACGGGCAGGACCCTCGCCTGACCGACCGCTTCATGAAGGAGGGCAAGCTTCCCAACTTCGAGAAGTTGGCGAAGCAGGGTTGCTACCATCCCCTGCGCTCCACCTTCCCGTCGATCTCGCCGGTCGCCTGGTCGTCCTTCAGCACGGGGTGCCACCCCGCGAAGCACAACATCTACGACTTCCTGGACCGGGACCGTCGGACCTACCTGCCCATGCTGTCGTCGACCTCGATCGGGCGGGTGGAGAAGTTCCTCAAGATCGGCAAGTACAGGATCCCGCTCGAGAAGCCCGAGCTGCGTCTCCTGCGCAAGTCGAAGCCGTTCTGGACCATCCTCGGCGAGCACTACATCTGGAGCACGGTGCTGCGGGTGCCCATCACCTTCCCGCCGGACGAGTTCTACGGTGCCGAGCTGTCGGCCATGTGCGTTCCCGACCTCCTGGGCACCCAGGGGACGTTCCTGCTGTTCACGGACCGGCCGGCGAGCGGCAAGTTCAAGGAGGGCGGCCTGCGGATTCCGGTAGAGGTCGTCGACGACAGGATCGAGACGGCGATCCAGGGGCCGGAGAACCAGATGCTCGAGGGCAACCCCCCCATGGAGGTGCCCATGGTCCTGGAGCTCGATCGCGCCCGTGGCCGTTGCCGGCTCGAGATGGGCGGCGAGGTCGTGGAGCTCGAGAAGGGCGTGCTCTCGGACTGGGTGACCCTGACCTTCAAGGCAGCCCTCGGGATCAAGGCGACGGGCATCGCCCGGATGATGGTCACCGAGATGGACGACAACTTCTCGCTCTACATCACGCCGATCGCGATCGACCCCGGGAGCCCGGCCATGCCCATCTCCCACCCCTCCTTCTACGCCACCTACCTGGCGAAGAAGATCGGGCCCTACTCGACCCTGGGGCTGGCGGAGGACACCTGGGCGCTCAACGAGGAAGTGGTGGACGACGGCACCTTCCTCCAGCAGGCCTACGACATCGACAAGGAGCGGGAGGAGATGTTCTTCTCCTCGCTGGAGAAGCTGAAGCGGGGCAGCCTGGTCTGCGTCTTCGACGGCACCGACCGCATCCAGCACATGTTCTGGCGCTACCTCGAGGAGGGGCACCCGGCCGCGCGCGGCAAGGAGGACGCCGAGCACAAGAACGCGATCGAGGAGCTCTACCTGCACAACGACGCGCTGGTCGGCCGGGTGATGGAGAAGCTCCGCCCGGGCGACATGCTCATGGTCCTCTCGGATCACGGCTTCACCTCGTTCCGTCGGGGCGTGAACCTGAACAAGTGGCTGTACGACAACGGCTACCTGGTCCTGAAGGACGGTCACGACGGTTCGAGCGAGTGGCTGCGCGACGTCGACTGGTCGCAGACCAAGGCCTACGCGCTCGGTCTCACCGGGATGTTCCTGAACATGGAGGGCCGGGAGGCTCAAGGCATCGTGAAGCCCGGCAAGGAGGCTCAGGCCTTGAAGGACGAGCTGATCGCCGGGATGAACGGCCTCATGGACGAGGAGAAGGACGAGGTCGGCATCACGGAGGTCTTCGACACCGCGAAGCTGTACCAGGGGCCGTACCTCGGCAACGCCCCGGACCTCCTGATCGGCTACAACTCGGGGTACCGGACCTCCTGGGACTGCGCCACCGGCATGGTCTCGGAGGCGGTCTTCGAGGACAACGTCAAGGCCTGGAGCGGTGACCACTGCGTCGATCCGCGTCAGGTGCCGGGCGTCCTGTTCTGCAACTACGCCATCGACGACGCCGATCCCGCGCTCATCGACATCGCCCCCACCGCCCTGCGTCTGTTCGGCATCCGCCCACCAGCCCACATGGACGGCAAGCCCCTGTTCGACGACGGTACGTCGTTCGCCACGAGCTGAAGCGCCGCGGCGCTCTTCCATTCGAGGTAAGAAAACGTCATGTTTCGCAGCAGTTTGAACCTCTCCCGTCCTGCCCTCGCGACGGTCTTCGTCGCGCTGTCGGCCCTCGCGTCGTTCCTTCCGGCCGCGCCGGCGACGGCGGCCCCGGATCGCGTCGTCGTGCTGGGCATCGATGGTATGGACTACGAGCTCACCCAGCGCTTCATGGACGAGGGCCTCCTGCCCAACTTCTCCAAGCTGGCGGAGCAGGGCGTCTTCCAGCCCCTCGGGACCTCGGTGCCGCCGCTCTCTCCGGTGGCCTGGTCCGACTTCATCACGGGCATGGACGGCGGTGGCCACGGCATCTTCGACTTCATCCATCGCAATCCCGAGACGATGCTGCCGTACCTCTCGACCAGCGAGCCGCGCGAGCAGCCGATGAAGATCGGGCCGATCCCGATCCCCTTCATGAAGGAGACCAAGATGACCCTGCTGCGCCAGGGTCAGGCCTTCTGGGAGGTCCTGGAGGACGGGGGCATCGAGACGACGGTCATCCGGATGCCGGCCAACTTCCCGGTGTCGGGCACCGCGACCCGGGAGCTCTCGGGCATGGGCACGCCGGACGTCCTGGGGACGTACGGCACCTTCTCCTTCTACACCTCCGAGCTCTTCGCCTTCGCCGGGCAGGAGATCGGGGGCGGCGAGGTGTTCGAGGTCGACGCCTTCGACAATCTCGTGGAGGCCGACCTTCACGGGCCCAAGGTCGGCGACGAGGCTCTCAAGGTTCCCTTCAATGTCTACATCGATCCCGTGGAGGAGGCTGCCCGCTTCGTGATCGAGGACGGGACCGAGTTCATCCTCGAGACGGGCGAGTGGAGCGATTGGGTCGATGTGGAGTTCCCGCTCGGCATGGGCAGCCTGCACGGCGTCTGCATGTTCTACCTCCGCTCGGTCAGGCCCGAGTTCGAGCTCTACGTGACGCCGATCAACCACGACCCGAAGGACCCGTACGAGAGAATCTCGACCCCGAAGGACTTCGCGGAGGACCTGGCCGAGGCCGGGGGGGGCGACTACTACACCCAGGGAATGCCGGAGGACACCCGCGCGCTGGACGAGGAGGTCTTCACCCGGAAGGAGTTCCTGGAGCAGGCCCAGCTCGCCGGCGAGGAGATCATGGACCAGTTCCCGTGGGTCTACGAGACCTTCGACGAGGGCTTCCTGTTCTACTACTTCGGCAACCTCGACCAGGTCTCCCACCTGATGTTCCGCACCCTCGATCCGGGGCATCCGGCCTACGACGCCGAGCTCGACGCTCCGTTCGCCGACGTGATTCCCGACCTGTACCACCGGATGGACACGATGCTCGGCTGGGTCCTGGAGCACCTGGAGGACGGCACCAAGCTCATCGTGATGTCGGATCACGGCTTCACGAGCTGGCGTCGCTCCTTCCACCTGAACTCCTGGCTCGCGGACAACGGATACCTGACGCTCAAGGACCCCTCCAAGCGGGGCGACTCGCAGATCTTCGACATCGACTGGTCGAAGACGAAGGCTTACGGGTTGGGCTTCAACGGCCTGTACATCAACCTGAAGGGTCGCGAGCGCGACGGCATCGTGCTGCCGGGGGACCGGGAGGCGCTGCTGCACGAGATCGGAGACAAGCTCCTCGCGGTGATCGACCCCGTCACCGAGGCGCCCGCGATCACGAAGATCTACTATCGGGACGAGTGGTTCTCGGACGGTGGCTTCCGGGAGATC
>CAJQNK010000040.1 GCA_905479655.1 uncultured bacterium
CGTCGACGGGCGCGCCGGCGGCGGCACACACGACCTGGAGGGAGGACACCTGATCGTTGAGGCCCAGACGGGAGGCCTGGGGGGTGTCACGGGTGACCTCGATCGCCTTGCCGGAGTAGTTCGCGCCCGCGTACAGGGTCGCCCTGCATCCCGGAGAGACGCGGATGGAGCTCACCCGGTCGTTCCCTACGTCCGTTCCCGACATTCGAGGCTGGTCCTTGACGAACCTCTGGCTCTGGCCCTGGTAGTTCGCGCCCTGGTAGAGGGTGACACCCCCCGGCTCGGCGCTGGCCAACTGCCGGGCTTCGTCCACGATACGATTCCGCACCAGGTTCTGGCACTTGCGGAGGGCCTGGTCGCTCATCTGCTGGTCGACGCCGGCCTGGCTGTCTCCGCCGCCCGCCTGCCCGGACGCCTTCACGACGATGGGCAGGACGCCCGTGCGGCAGCCGGGAGCGACCGCTTCGAGAGTGTCCGGGGCCGTGACACCGTCGATCCGGTAGCCGAGCTCGGTTCGGCCCGGCGCGATCGCCTCGATTGTGATGCGACCCTCCTGCTTGTCGGCGGTGCTCTGCGGCGAGATCTGGATGAGCTCGCGCACCTCGCGGGGGCCGGGGCCGCCGGCGAGGCCCACGTCGGCCTTGAAGCCGATCTGGGCCTGCGTGGTGGAGGGCACCTTGCCCGCGCCGTCGACGTAGACCATGATCCGGGCCCACTCGCCGGCCTGGACCTCCAGGGTCCCTCCGCGAGCGTTCCAGGTCGGCGCCTTCGTGTCCTTCCCGACCCAGAGGCGGACCTTGACGTTGTCGCAGCGTTGGGCCGAGGCCGGGGTGACGGCCGCGACGAGAACGAGGCAGAGGACGAAGAGGGTGAGCTTGCGCATGAAAAGTCCTTCCCAGGGGCGAGGCCCCGTAATGGAGTTTCCATTCGGCTGGCTCGCAGCCGCCGAATATCTTTCCATTCTATCGCGGGTTCGCCCAGACCCTTCGTCGGTCTCGACAGTCCGGCCTTCGGGGGCCCCGGGTCCGCACGAGGCCCGCGGGAGACCGCTGGCCTCCGGGAGACACGTCAGCGGCGCAGGCGGATGGAGACCTTGCCTCCGTCGTCGCCCCGGATCTCCAGGCGCATCTCGGGGTCGTCGAGCGCGTCGGGCCCGACGTCCCGGCCCAGGGAGCACTCGGCGATCGCCCAGGGCATCTCGAGGACGACGTCGCCGTCCTCGCCGTCGATGTCGAGGGTCACCTGGGAGCCGTGGCGGCGGCGGTGCGAGGGTCTCGGGTGTAGGTCGTCGGTCGCGGTGCCAGCGGAGGGTGGCTGCCAACCCGCACTACGGAGGCCGGCGGAATCGGTTTCGCTCGGTCGGCACCGGTCGGCCCTACCAGGCCAGCAGGAAGCAGATCGTGAAGGCCGCGCTCACCGCGAGCTGGCGGAGCCCGACGGCCGTCGGCCGCTCTCCGACGGCGGGGCGGACGGCGCCGACCGCGCTCTCGGCCGCCTGGATGCCGTAGGCGACACCCAGCAGAGGGGGCACCCAGCCGGCTGCGGCGAGGACCATCACGGCGGCGAGCTGGCCCGCGGCGGCCGCGAGCGACGGAGCGGCGGACCGCAAGCGTCTCCCGAGCGCGGGCACCCGCGCCCAGCGACGTTGACGGAGTCGGAGCCGGACGTGGAGGATGGAGGTCGCCGCCTGGGACCAGAGGAGCGCCCACAGGAGCCAGCCGCGTGGGTCCGCCTCGCCGCGGGCGATCCACAGGGCGGCGGGGGCCGCGAGGGCGAGGGCGCCGGTGCCGAGGATCTGGAGGCCGGGCCGGTCGCGTTCGCCCCGCCGGGCGACCAGCGCCAGGTACCAGCCGAGGATCGCGAACGCGGGCGGAGCGAGCCAGAGCAGCTCCCCGTGTCCCCCGCGCAGCAGGCGGATGGCGCCCCAGGCGGCCAGGCAGCCGTAGACGGCGGTCCACAGGGCCGCCGCCGGGAGGTCGCCCCGGGCTCGGCGCCCGGCGAGGATCTTGACCGCCACGGTGACCGGCTGGCGGAGCAGGAACGCCGCCGCGACCGCTACCACCAGGTCGAGGGACGCCGAGCTGATGCGACCCCCGGCGACCAGGCCGACGAGCAGGGGCGTCGCGACGAACACCCAGGATCCGTGGTCGTCGGGGACGGCGACGCGGCGGCGCAGGAGTCGAGAGCGGGACACGCGCAGAAGAGTAACGCTCCGGCGTGACGATCGGTCGTCCCGGGGCCCCACCTCTGGTAGCCTGCGGTGGTTCGCGATGGCCTCGTGGCCGCCGGGCTGAGCTTCCGCCCCCACTCGAGACGATCGAAGGAGACGACCGGACATGGGAAGGGACCGCCGAACGGGATCGCTCGGGAGGGTAGCCGTCCTCGGTGTCCTCGTGGTCGGGGCGGTCGACGCCCTGGTGCCCGGGGTGGAGAAGCTGGTGGAGATGGGGGTGGAGGAACCCGGGGCCATCGGCCTCCACGGCCACTCCTGGAGCGGCTACCAGGCCGCCTACGTCGTCACCCGGACGGACGTCTTCGCCGCGGCCGTGGCCGGCGCGCCGGTCGCCAACATGACCAGCGCCTACTCGGGGATCCGATGGGGCACGGGGCTCGCCCGGCAGTTCCAGTACGAGACCGGCCAGAGTCGGATCGGCGGCTCCCTGTGGGACAGTCTGGACCTTTACATCGAGAACTCGCCGGTCTTCTTCGCCGACCGGATCACGACGCCGCTCCTGATCCAGTTCGGCGACGAGGACGAGGCGGTGCCCTGGTGGCAGGGTATCGAGCTCTACCTCGCTATGCGCCGGCTCGATAAACCGGTATGGTTCCTACAGTATCGGGGTGAGCCTCATCACCTGAAGAAGGCCCCCAACCAGCTCGACTACTCCCTGCGCATGAAGGAGTTCTTCGACCACTTCCTCCTCGGGGCGCCAGCACCCGCCTGGTTGGCGGGCGAGCCGTACCGGGGAGATTGATCTAGCGGCCGAGCTCGGCCGCCGACAGAGAGGACCCGTTCCCGTGCACGACCACAAACCCCTGACCGCGAAGGAGGCCGCCTACTGGAAGCGGCTCCTGGCCCCGTACATGAAGGCGAAGAACGGCATCGCCACCCTACAGCTCGTCTCCACCTTTCTTCTGTTCGTCGGCGCCTGGTGGCTCGCGTACCAGGCCCTGGAGGTGGGCTGGTGGCTGACCCTGCTCATCGCCGTGCCGACCGCAGGATTGCAGATCCGGCTCTTCATCTTCCAGCACGACTGTGGTCATGGCGCCTTCTTCCGCTCGCCCCGCCTCAACCATCTGGTGGGCGGCTTCCTCGGGGCCCTGACGGCGACCCCCTATCGGTACTGGCGCCGCGCCCACGCGATCCACCATGCCACCTCCGGTGACCTCGACTATCGGGGGATCGGCGACATCGCGACCCTGACGGTCGACGAGTACCGTGCGCTCTCCCGCTGGGGCCGGCTGAAGTACCGGATGTACCGCCATCCCCTGGTCTTCACGGTCGGCGGCGCCATCTGGGTCTTCGTGTTGAAGCACCGGCTGCCCCTCGACATGCCGAAGGGTTGGAAGAAGGAGTGGATGAGCATCCTGTGGAACGACCTGGCCATGGTCGCGGTGCTGGTCACCGCCGCCTTCACGATCGGCCTGGGACCGTTCCTGGCTGTCCAGTTGCCGATCACGATCATCGCCGGCTCCCTCGGGATCTGGCTGTTCTACGTGCAGCACCAGTTCGAGGACACCTACTGGCGCGAGCACGAGGCCTGGGAGTTCCACCAGGCGAGCCTCGAAGGCAGCTCGCTCTACGACCTCCCCCGGGTGCTCCACTGGTTCACGGGCAACATCGGCTTCCACCACATCCACCACCTGGCGAGCCGCATCCCGAACTACCGCCTCTCCCGTTGTTTCCGGGAGGTCAAGGAGCTCCATCACGTGACCCGGCTCTCGCTGTGGGAGAGCCTGCACTGCGCCCGGCTCAAACTGTGGGACCCGGACGCCGACCGCCTCATCTCCTTCTCCGATCTGCGCGCCGCCGGCGGAGGGCGGGCTTGACGCAGACGACCGTCGACGCCATCGACTGGTCGAGCTGGAGCGCCACGGAGCGGGCCACCTTGTGCTTCGTGGTGAGGGGGGGTCGGGTGCTCCTGATCCGCAAGAAGCGGGGGCTCGGGGCCGGCAAGATCAACGGCCCCGGAGGCCGTCTCGAGGACGGGGAGAGCCCGCTCGAGTGTGCCATCCGCGAGACCGAGGAGGAGCTCCGGGTGAGCCCCTTCGCTCTCTGTCCCGCGGGCCGCCTGCAGTTCCAGTTCGTGGACGGCTACGGCATCGACGTCTCGGTGTTCCGTGCCGCGGGTTGTGTCGGCGAGCCCCGGGAGACGGACGAGGCCGTGCCGCTCTGGACCCCGACCGACGCCATCCCCTACGACGAGATGTGGGAGGACGACCGCATCTGGCTCCCCAGGATGCTGGCCGGGGAGCCGTTCCACGGCAGGTTCGTGTTCGAGGAGGACCGGATCCTGGACTACTGGATGGACGGGTCCATCCCGTCCATCCCCCTCGTCACTAGCCTCGGATGAAGGTCCCGTCCTCCAGCTCCTGCCAGGCCTGGCGGAGTTCCTCCTGGGTGTTCATGACGATCGGGCCGTACCAGGCCACGGGCTCGCGCAGGGGACGGCCGGAGACCAGGAGGAATCGGATGCCGCGCTCGCCGGCCTGCACGGTGACCTCGTCGCCCCGGTCGAAGAGCACCAGAGAACGGTCCCCGGCCTGGGCGGCGATGGCGCCCCGGTTGCCCAGGCTGTCACCGTGCTCGACGGTGCCGGCCAGCACGTAGGTGATGGTCTCGATGCCGCGATGGGGGTGCCAGGGGAAGCCGGCCAGGTAGTCCTCCGGCCGCTCGTGGCGGAAGTCGTCGAGCAGCAGGAACCCGGTGAGAAGGGCAGGCTAACCTGACCTTCTCACCAATTGTCTACTACGAAACCGTATGTACCTGAATCTGCGGCGTTACGCTCCGCTCGGGCTCCTCGACGTACAGACAGTACGACTGCGTCGCCCTCGGTCGCAA
>CAJQNK010000041.1 GCA_905479655.1 uncultured bacterium
CTAGCCTGCCCTTCTCACCAACTGTCTACTGCGAGGCCGTAGGTACCTGAATCTGCGGCGTTACGCTCCCGTCGGGCTCCTCGACGTACTGACAGTACGCCTGCGTCGCCCTCGGTCGCAAGCCTTGCATCTCCAAGCACCTACGGCCGCTCGCTACGACAACCGGTGAGAAAGGCAGGCTAGGTCGCCAAGGCCCTCCCGGCGCCCACCGCGGGCCCGGCGAGGCAGCGACCCACGAGCCCGTCCAGGATGCGCGGCGCGGGGATCCCCCGCATCCGCATCCGCGGTGCATCCAGCAGCTCCTCGGTCAGGGCGAGCACGCGACGACGACGGTCGGCGTCGAGATCGGCCTCGCCCGCGGCGGCCAGCAGCGCGGTAGCCGCCCGTCCCCAGGGCTCGGCCGATCGAGCGTCCTCCCAGCCGCCGGCTCGCCCCAGGACCGACGCCAGCGCGAGAAGCCAGACGGGAGAGGGGTCGTCCGCCCAGCGGACGAGGGCCGGCCGGAGCGCATCCGCCAGCTCCTCCGTCTCCTCCGCGGCCGGCCGGATCGCCGCCCCCAGGTAGAACGACAGGGAGCGGCTCCGCAGGGTCGGGAGAAGATCGTAGCGCGACGGCGAGAGCAGCAGGAAGTGCCGTGGCGCCCCGTTGCGCGGCTCCTCCAGGATCTTGAGCAGGGCATTCGCGGCCTCTCCGCTGAGGGTCTCGGCGGCGGCCACGACGAAGACCTGGCCGCGGGCCTCGTAAGGGGCCGACACGGCGCCGTGCAGCCATGACCGGGTGGCTTCCACCGAGGTCACCGTCCGCAGATCCTGCTCCAGGACACCGAAGTCCGGATGGAAGTGGCCTTCACCGTCCTCCGGCCAGTCGATCCGCCGGCAGGCGCCGCAGCTCCCGCACGGACGATCCTCCGGCGACCGCTCGCAGAGCAGCGCGCGGCCCAGGCGGACCGCGGCCGCGCGGCGGGTGGCTCCGTCGGCGCCGTGGAGGATCACCGACGGGTAGAGCCGGCCGGTGCGCGCCAGCGCCTCGAGCACCTCCAGCTTCATCCGGCCTCCCCCGGCGCATCGCCCCCGGCGGCGCCGCTCTGCGGGAAGCGGACATCGGGGAAGAGGTCGGCCACCGAAGCCAGGACCCGGGAGAAGGTGGCCTCCCGCGGGCCCGACGAGTCGATGACCCGGAACCTCTCCGGCTCCGCCTCCACGAGCCGAAGGTAGCCCTTCCGCACCCGCTGGTAGAACGGTAGCTCCTCGGCATCGAAGCGGGTGACGCCCTCGCCCGAGCGGGCGCGCTCCTCGGAGCCGACACGGCGCCGGGCCGTCTCGGGCGGGACGTCGAAGAGGAGGGTCCGATCCGGCCGCCGGGTGCCGGTGGCGACCTCGTCGAGAGAGAGCAGCAGCTCCGCCGGGACGCCGCGACCGACCCCCTGGTAGACCAGCGTCGAGTCGGTGAACCGGTCGCACAGCACCGCGCGTCCTTCGGCGAGCGCGGGCTCGATGCGCTCCAGGAGGTGGTGACGGCGGCTGGCGAAGACCAGGAGGGCCTCGATCCGCCCGTCCGTCCTGTACCGCCGGTCCAGGAAGAGGGACCGCAGGGCCTCGCCCAGGTCGGTCCCGCCCGGCTCCTGGGTGACGCAGACGCTCTCGCCGCGGCTTTCGAGCCAGGCCGCGAGACGCCGCAGGTGGGTCGACTTGCCGCTGCCGTCGAGCCCCTCGAAGGTGAGGAAGGGTGCGGCCATGGCGGGAGAAGTTAGCACGGGCCGGGTTTCGTGACCCCCACCGGCGACCTCCACCCGGCCGGGTGGGCCGCCCGGCACCCGAGAGGGTGGGGCAACACCCGAAACGCTAGAGTACACTTGCGTTTCCGATCCGCCCGACCTCCTCGGGAACCCCCGCTCCAACGAGATCCCGAGTCACTCGAATCCAAGGACCCATCGGAGGGCTTCGCGAACCATGATCCAGGTCTTCGTCCCCAAGGAGCACCGACAGGGCGAGTACCGCGTCGCGGCGACACCCGAGACGGTGAAACGGATGGTCAAGGACGGCCTCGCGGTACTGGTGGAGGCGGGAGCAGGCACCGCGTCCCACTTCTCCGACGAGAAGTACCGCGCAGCCGGCGCCAAGATCGTCACCGACCCCGGCACCGCCTGGGGCTCCGCCACCGTCGTTCTCAAGGTCGGGCCGCTCGACGAGAACCCGACGCTCGGTCGCCACGAGGCGGAGGCGATCGGCGAGAGCTCCGTTCTCGTCGGCCTCCTCGCCCCTCACCACAACCTCGAGACCGTGCGCCGTCTCAACGAGCGCTCGGTGACCTCGTTCTCCATGGAGCTGGTGCCGCGCATCACCCGGGCGCAGAGCATGGACGTGCTCTCCTCGCAGGCCTCGATCGCCGGCTACAAGGCCGTGGTGATGGCGGCCACCCGGCTCGACAAGTACTTCCCGCTCCTGATGACGGCGGCCGGCACCATCAAGCCGAGCCGGGTGGTGATCATGGGCGCCGGCGTCGCCGGACTGCAGGCCATCGCGACCGCCAAGCGGCTGGGCGCGATCGTGGAGGTCTCCGACATCCGTGAGGCCGTCAAGGAGCAGGTCGAGTCCCTGGGCGGTCGCTTCATCGAGCTGCCGATGGCCGAGAGCGGCGAGGGGGAGGGCGGCTACGCCAAGGAGATGGGCGAGGAGTTCCTGCGCAAGCAGCGGGAGATCGTCCACGAGCACGTGTCCCAGGCGGATGTCGTGATCACCACGGCCCAGGTGCCCGGACGGCCGGCGCCGAAGCTGGTGCCCCAGGCGATGGTGGAGGCCATGAGGCCGGGCGCGGTGATCGTCGACCTGGCCATCGAACAGGGCGGCAACTGCGTCCTCTCGAAGGCCGACGAAGAGGTCGTCCACCAGGGCGTCCGGATCCTCGCCCCGACCAACCTGGCAGCGTCGATGCCGCTGGATGCCTCGACCCTCTACGCCCGCAACGTCCTCGCGCTGCTCCACCTCATGGTGAAGGAGGGGGAGCTCGTGGTCGACGCCGAGGACGAGGTGATCGCCGGGACGCTCCTCACCCATGCCGGCAAGGTGGTGCACGCGCCGACCGCCGCAAGCCTGAAGGAGGTGTCCTGATCATGGGCGTTCTGCTGATCGGCGTCTACGTGTTCGTCCTCTCCATGTTCGTGGGCTTCGAGATCATCACCAAGATCCCGCCCACGTTGCACACGCCCCTCATGTCGGGCGCCAACGCCATCTCCGGCATCACTCTCGTCGGCTCGCTCTACGCGGCGCAGCGCGGCGAGGTCACGGTGTCCAGCGTCCTCGGCTGCCTGGCGATCGCCTTCGCCACGGTCAACGTCGTCGGCGGATTCCTGGTCACCGATCGCATGCTCAAGATGTTCCGAAAGGACAAGCGCAAGTGACCGACTTCATCCAAGGGGTCCTGGTCCCCATCCTCTACCTCCTGTCGGCCGTCCTGTTCATCTTCGGGCTGAAGGGCCTGACCCGCGTCGGCACCGCGCGCCGGGGCAACACCATGGCCGCGGGCGCCATGCTCATCGCCATCATCGGCACGCTCCTCGATCTCGGCTTCGTGGACTACCGCTGGATCGTGGCCGGACTGGTGGTCGGCGGCGCCATCGGCGCGATCGCGGCCGTGCGCGTCGAGATGACCTCCATGCCGGAGATGGTCGCGCTGTTCAACGGCTGCGGAGGAATCGCGTCGGCCCTGGTCGCCATCTCGGTCCTGTGGCTGGACGTCGTCGAGAAGCCGGAGGTCGCCGGCACCGTCGCCTCCAACCTCGGCGGACCCGCCGCGTTCACCACGTTCCTGTCGATCCTCATCGGCACCCTCACCTTCAGCGGCAGCCTGGTGGCCTTCCTGAAGCTCAACGGCACGCTTCCCGGCCGCCCCATCATGCTGCCGGGGCGACACGCCCTGAACCTCCTGCTGCTCGTCGGCTCCATCGCGGCCGGCATCGCCATGGCCTTCTTCGCGGTCGATCTCGGCACCATCGAGCTGCTCTGCCTCGGAATCTCCGGGGCGTCCCTGGCGCTCGGCGTGCTGCTGGTCATCCCCATCGGTGGCGCCGACATGCCGGTGGTGATCTCGTTGCTGAACTCCTACTCGGGCCTGGCGGCCGCAGCCACGGGCTTCGTCCTGAACAACAACCTGCTGATCATCAGCGGCGCGCTCGTGGGGGCCTCCGGGCTCATCCTGACGCAGATCATGTGCAAGGCGATGAACCGGACCCTGCTCAACGTGCTGGTCGGCGGCTTCGGCGTGGACGAAGGCACCGCCGTCGCCACGGGCGAGTACGGCGTCGTCAGGTCGGCCGGCGCCGAGGAGGCGGCGCTGATCCTCGAGGCCGCCGAGTCCGTGATCTTCGTCCCGGGCTACGGACTGGCCGTCGCCCAGGCGCAACATACCGTCAAGGAGCTGGCGGACCGGCTCACCAAGCACGGCGCGTCGGTGAAGTACGCCATCCACCCCGTCGCGGGTCGCATGCCCGGCCACATGAACGTGCTGCTGGCGGAGGCCGACGTCCCCTACGAGCAGCTGGTCGAGATGGACGTCATCAACCCGGAGTTCAAGAGCACGGACGTGGTGATCATCGTCGGCGCCAACGACGTCGTGAACCCTGCCGCCGAGAAGTCCCCCGGCAGCCCGATCTACGGCATGCCCGTCCTCGAGGTGTGGAACGCCGCCTCGACGCTGATGATCAAGCGGAGCCTGTCGCCGGGCTTCGCGGGCATCAAGAACGAGCTCTTCGAGTACCCCAACAACATGATGGTGTTCGGCGACGCCAAGCAGATCCTGCAGGAGCTCAACACCGAGCTCAAGGACCTGCTCGGCGCCTGATCCGCGCATGGGCGAACACGAGAGCCGCAGGCCGGCCGACCCGGAGGAGCTCCGGGCGTTCACCAAGAGGGTCCTGGCCGACCTCCGTGCTCTCGAGTCCATGCTCGACGAGGGCCGCTTCGAGACCGGCGTCCGCCGGATCGGAGCGGAGCAGGAGCTGTTCCTGGTCGACCGGCGGGGCCGGCCGGCGACCCGGGCGATGGAGGTGCTGGAGGAGGTCGCGGACGACCACTTCACCACCGAGCTCGCCTCGTTCAACCTCGAGTTCAACCTCGACCCCCTGGAGCTGGGCCCCGACTGCCTGTCCCGCATGGAGGCGGATGCCGAGGGCCTCCTGGCGAAGGTCCGCGACGCCGCCCGGCGACACGACGTCGAGGTCCTGCTCACGGGCATCCTGCCCACTCTGGCCAAGAAGGACCTGAGCCTCGACAGCATGGCTCCGGTGCCCCGCTACCACGCCCTCAACGAGGCGATGAACCGGGTCCGGGGCCAGAACTACTCGATCCGGATCAAGGGTCGCGACGAGCTGATCGTCCACCATGACAACGTGCTGCTGGAGTCGTGCAACACGAGCTTCCAGGTCCACTTCCAGGTCTCGCCCGGCGAGTTCGTGAAGCGCTACAACATCGCGCAGGCGGTGGCGGCTCCGGTCCTCGCCGTGGCCACGAACTCGCCCCTCCTGTTCGGCAGGCAGCTGTGGCGCGAGACCCGCATCGCCCTGTTCCAGCAGTCCATCGACATCCGGCGGCCGACCGACGACCGCCGCGACTCCACCGCCCGCGTGAGCTTCGGACGCGACTGGGTCCGAAGCTCGGTCCTGGAGATCTTCCGGGAGGACGTCGCCCGCTTCCGGGTCCTGCTGGCCAACGACAAGAGAGAGGACCCCTTCGAGAGCCTGGCCGGGGGTGGGTGCCCGGGGCTCTACGCCCTCCGGCTCCACAACAGCACCGTCTACCGGTGGAACCGACCGTGCTACGGCATCTCGGACGGCAAGCCCCACCTGCGGATCGAGAACCGGGTGTTGCCCGCGGGACCCACGGTGGTCGACCAGATCGCCAACGCCGCCTTCTGGTTCGGGCTCATGAGCGCCCTGGCCTCGGAGGTCGACGACATCTCCCGCGTGCTGGACTTCGACGTGGCGAAGGAGAACTTCCTGGCGGCGGCCCGCCTGGGCCTCGGCGCCCAGTTCGGCTGGCTCGAGGGCGAGACGCTCCCGGCCCAGGAGCTCGTGGTCAACCGGCTGTTGGAGCTGGCCCGGCGGGGGCTCGACGAGATGGGCATCCAGGCGACGGACATCGACCGCTACCTCGGGATCATCGAGGAGCGGGCCACCACCGGACGCACCGGCTCGCAGTGGCTCGTCGACTCCCTCCGGGGCATGCGGGAGGTCGGGAGTCCCAGCGAGCGGCTCGCCGCCCTGACCCTGGGCAGCGTCGAGCGCCAGTCCGGAGAGTGTGTCCAACCGGTCGCCCGTTGGACCCCGGCGACCCTGGACGAGGCCGGCCGCTGGAAGGACCACTACGCGACCGTCGGCCAGCTCATGACGACCGACCTGTTCACCGTCCACAAGGACGAGCTGGTGGACCTGGTGGCCTACATGATGGACTGGCGGCACATCCGCCACGTGCCGGTGGAGGACGACCGCCACCGCCTGGTGGGTCTGGTGACCCATCGCTCGATCCTGCGGGTCGTGGCCAGCAACCTGGCGCGGGACCGGGACCACCCGATCCCCGTGAGCGACGTCATGCAGAGGGATGTTTTCACGGTCCGCCCCGCGACCTCGACCCTCGACGCCATGCGTCAGATGCGGGAGCGCAGGATCAGCTGCCTGCCGGTGACCAACGAGGACGGGGTTCTCGTCGGGATCGTCACCGAGCGCGACCTCATGGGCATCGCCGGTCAGCTCCTCGAGGAGTTCCTCGCCGACACCTGACGGGTCGACCCAGTCACCGTCGCCGAAATCCCCTGATGGCCTCGAAGAGCCCAGGTGGAGATCCAGGAGGCCCCATGCGCACCTCACACTCCCGAGCCCTCTCCCTGATCCCCGTTCTGCTCCTGGCCCTCCAGCTCACCGGAGTCGCCCGGGCCGCTCATCGCGAGGCCGCTCGGGGGACGGGTGGCGCCGTCGCCTCCGAGGACCCCACCGCCACCGCGGCGGGCCTCGAAACTCTGCGAGCCGGAGGCAACGCCGTGGACGCCGCCGTCGCGACGGCGCTGGCGTTGGCCGTCGTCCACCCGGAGGCCGGCAACCTGGGCGGCGGCGGCTTCGCCGTCCTGCGCCTGGGCGACGTCGTCGAGACCCTGGACTTCCGGGAGACGGCACCCGCCGCGGCGACCGCCGGAATGTACCTGGACGAGGAAGGCGAGCCGGTCCCCGAGGCCTCCCGGGTCGGGCCCCTGGCCGCCGGCGTCCCCGGAACTCCCCGGGGCCTCTGGGAGCTCCACCAGCGGCACGGAAGGCTGCCCTGGGCCGACGTGGTCGAGCCGGCCCGCCGGGCCGCGGCCGAGGGCTTCCCGATCGCGATGCGACTCCATCGGGTGATCGAGCAGAAGCGGGACCTCCTGGCGCTCTTCGACTCCACGGCGGAGGTCTGGCTGCCGGAGGGCGAGGTCCCCGCGGCCGGGAGGACGATGCGGATCCCCGCGCTGGCCGCGACGCTGGCCGACTACGCCAAGCACGGGCCCGCCGCCATCGTCGAGGGGGAGAGGGCCGCCGCCATCGAGCGCGCCGTCGCCGAACGCGGGGGCATCCTC
>CAJQNK010000042.1 GCA_905479655.1 uncultured bacterium
GTGCTCCTGGCGCAAATCGGTTCCTTTGTGCCGGCCGAGGAGGCTCACATCGGCGTGGTGGATCGCATCTTCACGCGCGTCGGCGCGGGGGACGACATCAGCCGTGGCGAGTCCACCTTCATGGTCGAGATGGTGGAGATCGCCAACATCCTGAACAACGCCTCGAAGCGCTCCTTGGTCGTGCTCGACGAGGTGGGCCGCGGCACCTCCACCTTCGACGGCCTCTCCCTGGCCTGGGCGATCGTGGAAAGGCTGCACGAGGAGCGCCGGCCCCTCACCCTGTTCGCCACCCACTACCACGAGCTCACCGAGCTGGCGAGCCTGCTGCCGCGGGTCGTGAACCGGACCCTCGCCGTGAAGGAGTGGGAGGACAAGATCGTCTTCCTGCGTCGCGTCGTCGACGGCGCGGCCGACAAGTCCTACGGCCTCCACGTCGCCCGCCTCGCCGGCGTGCCCAGCGCGGTGATCGACCGGGCGCGCGAGATCCTGGGGAACCTGGAGGAGCAGGAGTACGACCTCACCGGCAAGCCCCGCCTCGCGCGCGGCGACCTTCCCGACTCCGCCACTCCCGACCAGCTCCGGCTCTTCGCTCCGGCGGAGGAGGTGATCGCGGGGATCGTCCGCGAGCTCGACGTCGAGCGCCTCACGCCGGTGGCGGCGCTGAATCTGCTCTACAGCCTCAAGAAGAGACTCTGAGCGGGAGCCCGGAGACTCTGAGAGGTCGCCCGGCGACGCGGAGACCGCGGAGGGGCCCACCCTCGCCGCCTCCGCGCCCTCCGGGCCGTCCGCGCCGCCGGGGGATCCCGCCCGACGAGAAGCCGGGCCGCCCGGACGCGCCTGCCCTTCTCACCAACTGTCTACTGCGAGGCCGTATGTACCTGAATCTGCGGCGTTACGCCCCCGCCGGGCTCCTCGACGTACTGACAGTACGCCTGCGTCGCCCTCGGTCGCAAGCCTTGCATCTCCAAGCACCCACGGCCCCTCGCTACGACAACCGGTGAGAAGGGCAGGCTAGAAGGGAATGTCGTCGTCGTCGGGCCCGAAGTTGCCGGTCCCGCCGCCGCCGCCGGAGCTGGAGCCGCCGCCGGAGCGGCCGCCGCCGCCCGTGTCGTCGCGTGAGCCCAACATCTGGAAGGAGTCGCACCGGACGTCGAGGCTGAAGCGCTTCTCTCCCGAGTTGTCGGTGTACTCGCGGGTCTCGAGACGACCCTCCACGAAGACCTGGCGTCCCTTCGCGAGGTACCGGCCGGCGATCTCCGCCTGGCGTCCGAAGACCGAGACGCGGAACCACTCCGTGTTCTCCTGCTGGTTGCCGTCCTTGTCGCGCCAGCGGCGGGTCGTCGCGACGCTGAAGTCGCAGACCGCGGTGCCCGACGGAAGGGAGCGGACCTCCGGGTCGCGTCCGAGGTTGCCGATGAGCATGATCTTGTTGTACATGGGGAACGCCTCCTGCTTGGCTTCTGGGTGATTGGAAGAGGGTGGCTATCATAGCCGCTGGTCCGGAGCGTGCGGCCCGGACGGGTTTCCGATCCCGGGGCCTCCGAACCCGGGCTCCAGAGGGTATAGACGCGAAACATGCGGCTGGTCTTGCAGAGAGTGGAGCGGGCCGAGGTCCGGGTCGCGCAGCGCCGGGTGGGCGCGATCGGGACGGGCGTGCTGGTGCTGGTGGCGGTCGAGGCGGGAGACGCGGCCGAGGTCGCGAGCCGCGCCGCCCGCAAGCTCTCCACCCTGAGGCTCTTCGAGGACGGCCGGGGCCGGATGAACCTCGACGCCGGAGCGGTCGGCGGCGCGTTCCTCGTCGTCTCCCAGTTCACGCTCGCGGCGTCCCTCGACCGCGGACGCCGTCCGTCCTTCGAGCGCGCCGCGCCGCCCGACCTCGCGGAACTGCTGGTCGACGCCCTGGTCGCCGAGCTCCGCGACCTGGGCCACCCGGTGGCGACGGGGCGCTTCGGTGCCCACATGGCCGTGGAGCTGGTGAACGACGGGCCGGTGACCTTCGTCCTCGACCTCTGAGCCGTCCGGGGGTCCGGCGTGTGCCGAGGGATCAGGGAACGGCGAGGATCCGCAGCGGGTCCGGGCTGAAGCAGAGCGCGAGGAGCACCCCGGCGAAGATCGCGAGCGCCATCCGGGTTCGATCCAGGGGCTGCCGTTCGTCGACCACCCGCGGGTGCTTCAGGCCCATGATCAGGGTGATGAGGCACCACAGCCAGAGACCGCGCCAGGAGAACCAGCCGACGACCACCAGGCCGACCCAGAGCACGGGTGCGAGTCGGCGTTGGAGGGAGCCGGTGGCGGCATAGAGGATGTGGCCTCCGTCGAGCTGGCCCATGGGGATGAGGTTGAGGGCCGTGACCAGCAGGCCCACCCACGCGGCGAGGGCGAACGGGTGGAGGATGAGCTCCGAGCCGGCCGGAATCGGCCCGTGAATCCAGTGGGCGACGGCCGAAAGCGCCAGGGAGCGACCGGGCAGGAAGAGCCAGCCCGTGGCCTCGGAGAGGGCCACCTCCCGGACGACCTCGACGCGGGAGAGCGCCGTGCCGAGCCACAGGAACGGCAGCAGGGCGGCGAAGCCCGCCAGGGGGCCGGAGATCCCCACGTCGAAGAGCTCTCTCTTGTTCCGGAGAGGGGCGTGGATGCGGATGAAGGCGCCGAGGGTCCCGAGCCCGAGCGGGAACGGCAGGAAGTAGGGCAGGGTCGCGGGCAGGTCGTAGCGCCGGCAGGTGAGGTAGTGACCGAGCTCGTGGCTGAGGAGGATGAACATGGCCGGCAGCGAGAAGGCCAGCCCCGAGAAGAGCAGGTCGGGGTCGGTCCACACCCGCTGCACCACCGAGGGCGTGAGCCAGATCTCCATGTCCGTGAACCGATCGGTCCGGGTCACGAGATACCAGACCGCACCCAGGGTCGTGGTGGAGAAGAGGGTGGCCAGGAAGAGCGCCGAGGCGAGGAGCCAGCGCGGCTCGATCCGACGTGTCGGCGGAAACCACCGCGACCCGACCGGTTCCGGGATCAGGGGGCTCGGCGCGGGCTCGGCACTGCCGGACGCCGTCGTCATGCGCCAAGGGAGGGCCGGGTCGCGGCCGGAGAGGCTCCCCGAGCCGGGGGAGACGCTCAGAGGTCCCGGAGCTCCTTGCCGGGCTTGAAGCGGACGGTCTTGCCGGGGGAGATCACGACCTCCACGCCGGTCTTCGGGTTCCGGCCCACGCCGCGCTTGCGATCGCGGACCTGGAAGACGCCGAAGCCGCGGAGCTCGATTCGACGACCCTCGCCGAGGGCGCTCTTCATCGTGTCGATGAGCGTGTCGACGGCCATGGCGGCCTTGACCCGAGACACCTCGGACTCCTCCGCCACGCGGTTGACGATGTCAGCCTTGATCATCTATCGATCTCCCGAGGCAGTCTAGCAACCGCTCTCGAAGGGTGTCAACGCGGCTTGCGGGCGGCCTTCGTGCGGCCGATACAGCGCTGGAGGGCGGAGCCCGCGCGGGTCGCCAGAACCAGCAGGGGAGGGATGTCGGCTCCCTCCATCTCGTTCCGACCCCGATCGACATAGAGCGCCAGGACCAACCGATCCGCGACCCGGATCGGCACCAGCACGCAGTAGCTGCTCGTCGGCTCGTCCCAGGCGGCGATCAGGTCGTCGTGGGCGGGAACCGAGGGCAGGTAGCCGCGGAAGAGCCCGGCGCCGCCGTCCAACTCGGAGAAGGCCGAGGTCTCGTCGAGCTCGGCGACGTACGAGCGAAGTCCGTCCGTGTCCACGTCGCTGCCCGTTCCGAGCCAGCCCTCGACGCGACCGCGACGGACCCGAAAGAGGGCGGCCCGGTCGAAACGGTCGCCGAGGGCTTCGAGGAGGGCCTCGCCGATCTCCTCGGCGCTCCCCGCCGCGGCCAGTCTCTCCTCGGCGGCGGCGACCTGCCGCCTCCAGGGGCCGGTCGCGGTGGCTCCGGTGTCCGGCTTCGTGGCGTCGCCGCCACGGCCGGCGCTCGCGGGGCGGCCGGACTCACGGAGGAGCGGCGGGGACCCCGGCGAGGGTCCAGGCGGCACGAGACGGAGGCGCGGAGCCTCCTCGTCCGCGGACGGCCCGGCGGGCCTCTCCGGGTTGTCGCCCGCAGGGCCTCGCGTCGACCGGCCGATCGAGAGGGAGTGGCCGGCGGCGAAGGCCGCCTCGTCCGTCTCCCAGTTCAGCAGCTCCCGGGCGGTGTCCGACGTGAGATGGGACGAGCCCAGGAGCCGGGCTCGATCGAGGCGCTCCAGGATCTGGACGATGCGGTTGGGGCACTGCGCGCCGTAGTACCGGCGGAGGGCCTGCAGCACGCGGACCTCCGGGGCGACGTGGATGCGCAGCGTCTTCCCGAGCCCGAACGCCAGCTCGTCCTGGTGCTCTAGGTTGTCGAAACCCAGCATCACCAGGTCCACCTGGGCGCCCAGCGAGCGGAAGGGCACGGCCCGGTAGCGCAGGGCCAGCCGGGGCGACAGAAGCTGGATCACCTCCGGGTCGACGACCCTCAGGTCTTCGAGATCGGCGGCGGGCAGCCGCGTCCGGGCGCAGAGGACATCCAACAGAGCGTCCTCCGACAGGGCTCCCATCTCGAGGAGGCAGGTTCCCAGCCGTCCTCCCAGGATTCGCTGGTTGCGCAGGGCCGTCTGGAGCTGCCCGTCGGTGAGCCAGCCCTGCTCCACCAGGATCTGTCCGATCCTCGCCATCCCTCCCGCGTGTCGCGGTCTCCCCCGAGCAATTGACCGTAATAAGGGCTTCTCGAGCGTGTCCGATTATAGGAGCGCGATGGCTCTCTGTAAACCGGCCCGTGCTATCGTCCTCGGCGTGTCGCGGCTCGCCTCCGCCCTCGTGCTAGCTCTCCTCGCCGTGCCCTTCGCGGCCTTCGGTGCGGCGGCGGCCGTGCCGTCGCCGCAGGGTTCCCCTGCGGATGCGGAGTACGGCCCCTACCGGTTCGTGCTCGCCAAGCTGGCCGTGCACGAGGGGCGGTACTCGGAGGCTCTCGAGGAGCTCGGCAAGCTCGCGGAGGCGGTCCCCGACGACCCCTACGTCCGGATCGAGCTCGCGGAGCTGCTGCTCCGCCTCGGACGAGCGGCCGAGGCGACGACCCACGCCGACAGGGCCCGGGAGCTCGCCCCGGAGAACCCGGACGCGCTGCGCATCGCGGGACGGGCGCATCTGGCCCGCTCCGAGCGTGAGGGGACTCCCGTCGAGCCGGCGCTCTCCGCCTTCGAGGCCCTGCGCGAGGTGGCCCCGCAGGATCTCCAGTCCCTCGTCGCGCTGGGCGAGATCTACCTGACCGAGGGGCGTCCCGAGGAGGCCGCCGACGTCCTGTCGGACGTGTGGCGCTTTCGACCGCGCAGCCGGATGATCCACTCCTTCCTGATCGACTCGCTGACCCGCGCGGGTCGGTTCGAGGAGGCGGAGGTCGTGATCGGCCAGATCCTGGAACAGGACCCGTCCTACCTCAAGGCCCGCATGACGCTGGCGGATCTCCTGAGTCAGCGCGGCGACCATCGCGCGGCGGCGGCGGTCCTGGGCGGAGCGTCGGAGCAGGCCATGCGGTCGGACATGGATCTGCAGCGTCGTCTGGCGCTGGAGCTCTACCGGGCGGGCCAGCCGTCTGCCGCTCTCCTCTCCATCGAGAGGGTCCTCGAGGCGGAGCCGGAGCACGTGGGCGGTCACTACCTGCGCGCACTCATCCTGGCCGAGCTCGGCCGCTCGGAGGAGGCGGAGGCCGAGCTGCGGGAACTGCAGGAGGCGTCGCCGGAGAACCGGGAGATCGCCGTACAGCTCGCGCGCGTCCTGGAGGAGGCGGGGTCGGTCGAGGAGGCCGCCGAGATCCTCTCCGGGATCGCGTCGGACCTGGAATCCGAGGGCCTCTCCCAGGAGGCCTCGGAGATGCGGCTGGAGGAGGCGTTCCTGATGGCCCGGGCAGGTCGATGGGAGCGCGCTCTCGAGCTCACGGGCGTCGATCCGTCGTCGCCGGACGCGGTGGCGACCGCGTCGGTGCCGGCCCTCATGTTGCACCTCGAGGTGCTCGACCGCCTGGGGCGGCAGGAAGCGGCGCTGGCGCTCCTCTCGAGCGTGAGCGCGGCCGGGAGTCACACGGAGGAGGCGCCGCGGTTCGCAGCGAAGAAGGCCGAGCTGCTGAGCTCCCTGGGGCGGACGGAGGAGGCCCGAGCTCTGCTCGCGGGGCTCGCCGAGGACCCCGAGACCCGGCGGGTCGCGGCTGAGGGGCTGCAGCGGGCGGGTCTCTACGAGGATGCGGTCCCCCTCCTCGAGCAGATCGTCGAGGAGGGAGACGAATCGCTCCCCGTCCTGTTCTCCCTCGGCGCGTCCTACGAACGCTCGGGGCGATGGGACGACGCCGTCGCGACGTTCCGATCGCTGGTCGCCGCCCATCCCGACCACGCACCGAGCCTGAACTACCTCGGCTACATGTGGGCGGAGCGAGGGGAGAACCTGGAAGAGGCGCGGGCGCTCATCGTGCGCGCCGTCGACCTGGATCCGGAGAACGGCGCCTATCTGGACTCCCTCGGGTGGGTGCTGTTCCAGCTCGGAGAGCTCGAGGAGGCGCGTACGCAGCTGGAGCGGGCCGCCGATCTCGAGCAGGACGACGCGGTGGTCCTCGAGCACCTGGGCGACGTCTATCGCCGCCTGGGCCAGTCCGATCTCGCGCGTCGGTCCTACCGCCGAGCCGCGGAGCTGGGTGGGGACAACCTGGCTGAGGTCGAGCGCAAGCTGGCCGAGCTCGGCGGACCGTGACGGGGTCGCTCCGTGGTCCGGGGCGGCTCCTGGCGCTCGCGGCCCTCGGCGCCCTGTCCCTGAGCTGCGGCGGCGGCCTCGCACCCCCCGTCGCTCCAGGTCCGCCCGCCGCAACCGGCGCCGCGGGCTTGCCGGAGGGCGCCGTGGGCCAGCAGAGTCTGTTCCGCGCGACCTACGAGGGTCCCGAGGGTCGGGGGGCGCTTCGTCTGACCCTTCGCCTGGCGGCGCCCGACCACTACCGGTTGTCGGCGTCCGACGGCTTCGGTCGTGCGATCTGGAGCCTCGAGCGCGAGGCGGCCCGGGTCGTGCTGGTGGACCACCGTAGAAGCTCGTGGTGCAGCCTCGGGGACAGCCTGGGCATGCCGGAGCTGTCCCTGAGCGAGATCCCCTTGTCGGCCATTCCGGCCGTCCTCCTCGGCGCCTTCCCGGTGGCGGGCGTGGCCGGCCCCGAGGCGGACGTGGTCGATGCGTTCGGAAGGCGCTGGACGGGCCGTTGGCGCGACGGCCGCCTGACCTCCTGGACGCTGTGGCGGGACGGCGAGCCGATGGTCTGGTGGCAGGGCGCGGGGGCCGAGGGGACGCTGTCCCACCGCCAGGGCATGCAGCTCCGCTGGCGGCGTACCGTGGTGGAGGAGCTCGACCCCGGCCTCGAGGTCCTCGAGATTCCCGCCGACTACCGGGAGGGGCTCTGCGATGTCGCCCGTCTACCGTAGCTTCGCGAAGATCAACCTGCACCTCCAGGTCCTGGGCCGACGGGCAGACGGCTACCACGAGCTTCGTACCGTCTTCCAGACGATCGACCTCCACGACCGGATCGGGCTGGAGTTGACCCCGGGCGGGGAGGTGCGCCTGCGGGTGACGGCGGGCGACGTCCCGGAGGGCGAGGACAATCTGGCCGTGCGGGCCGCCCGCGCCTTCCTCGACCGTTGGGCCCCGGGCCAGGGCGTGGCGATGACGCTGGAGAAGCGGATCCCGGTCGGCGGCGGACTCGGAGGAGGGTCGAGCAACGCCGCCACGGTCCTGCTGGCCCTGCGCCGGCTCCTGGGTCGCCCCGGATCGGTTTGGGAGCTCTGGCCCGTGGCGAGGAAGCTCGGTGCCGACGTGCCGTACTTCCTCTGGGGAGGGACGGCCCTGGGCTTCGGCCGGGGCGACGAGATCGTGCCGCTGCCGGATCTCGAGGAGGTGGACCTGGCGCTGGTCCTGCCGCCCGAGCATGTGTCCACCCCTGCAATTTTCGCGAAGGTGAGGAATTTGACAGCCGAACCCCTGGCCCTTACGATCGTGGCACTCGCGACGGGGGGGGTCGGAGGGGATCCGGCCGACATCGAAGGCTGGAACGACCTGCAGCCCGTCGCATTCGATCTTTTCCCCGCCCTGCGGCGGGCTTACGATGAGATGCTGGCGGCCGGCGCTCGGGAGACGCGGCTGTCGGGAACCGGGGCTGCTCTGTTCGCACTACTTCCGAGACCGCTCGATCTGCGCAGGCTCCGCCGGGAGCTCTCGGCGGGAGCGACCGCGTTGGCTTGCCGAACGTTGTCCAGGCGGAGTCTCGCGCGCGACGGAGCTGGACTGTGGGGTTGAAACATGGAACTGACGGAAATCAAGGTCTTTCCGGTCCAGGAGGAGAAGCTGAAAGCCTTCGTTTCGGTGGTCATCGACCACTGCTTCATGGTCAACGACATCAAGGTCATCCAGGGGCGTGAGGGGCTGTTCATCAGCATGCCCAGTCGGCGCAAGAAGAACGGCCAGTTCAAGGATGTCGCCCATCCTCTGAACAACCCGACGCGCCAGATGATGGAGGGCCTGATCCTCACCGAGTACCGCGCGGCGCTCCGCGGTGAGAGCACGAATGCCCCGAGGCGGAGTCCGGCGGCCGGCCCGGCGAGCAACGGACACCACGCGACCCCGCCGATGGCGGCGGTCGAACCGTCCCCGCCGGCGGAAGAGAAGCCGGAGAGCGCCGAGACGAACGGTGACGGCCCCTCCCTGCGGGAGGTTGCCGAGAAGCATCTGCGGGACGACTTCTGGACGGACTAGCAGCCCGTAGCGTGTCTCGCCTTTCACCACGGGCTGCTAGGGGCCGGCCCGCCCGCGAGCACCGGCGCCGCTGTCGATCGCGGGGGCTCCACTTGGAGCCCGGATCCGTGGTACGGTCGGGCACTCGGCCGGGGCCGGCCGGAAGAGGGGAGCGTCGGGCGGAGCCGTCGGGAGGTCTCGCCGGTCTGTTCGCGTCGTGGGGCGTAGCCAAGCGGCCTAAGGCACCGGACTTTGGATCCGGCATCCGGAGGTTCGAATCCTCCCGCCCCAGCCAACCACCTGAAGAGCAAGGAAGAGACGAGTGCAGTTTCGACCGGAAAGCACAGCGAGGATGCTGGGCGAGTTGAAGGTGTTCGGGGGCCGATCGCACCCGGCGCTGGTCAGCGAGATCTGCGACTACCTCGGGCTCAGCGTCGGGCAGGTCGAGGCCTACAACTTCTCGGATGGCGAGACCTTCTGCCAGATCCGTGAGAACGTCCGCGGCTCCGACGTGTTCGTCGTGCAGTCGCTGACGGCGCCGGTGAACGACAACCTCGTCGAACTGCTCATCATGCTCGACGCTTTCAAGCGCTCGTCGGCCTCGCGGGTGACGGCGGTGCTGCCGTACTACGCGTACAGCCGGCAGGACAAGAAGGACAAGCCGCGCGTGCCGATCACGGCGAAGCTGGTGGCGGACCTCATCTCACGCGCCGGCGCCGACCGGATCCTCACCATGGATCTCCACGCGTCCCAGATCCAAGGCTTCTTCGACGTGCCGGTGGACCACCTGTTCGCCGCGCCCGTGCTGTTGGAGGCCATCCGGGAGCTCCAGATACCCGACCTCATGATCGTCTCGCCGGATGCCGGCGGAGTGGAGCGGGCTCGGGCGATCGCGAAGCGCCTGGAGGCCGGGTTGGCGATTCTGGACAAGCGCCGCGTGGCCCCGAACGAAGCCGAGGTGATGAATGTCATCGGTGACGTCGAGGGTCGGAGCGCCATGATCATCGACGACATCATCGACACCGCCGGGACCATGACGAAGGCCGTGGAGGCCCTGAAGGCGAAGGGCGCGGCCCGGGTACTGGCTGCCGGAATCCATGCGGTCCTTTCGGGGCCGGCTCTGGAGCGCATCCAGAAGTCGGGCTTCGAGACCGTCCTGATCACGAACACGACGCCGATTGCGGACAAGGTGGCAGCTTGCGATAAGCTTCGCCCCCTCTCTGTGGCGCCTCTCCTGGGCGAGGCGATCCGGCGAATCCACGAGAACAGCTCGGTCAGCTCGCTGTTCGTGTAACCGCACAGAGGAAGATCCACCCATGAGCGAGATGGAACTCAAGGTCGCGCGGCGGGAGTCCCGCGGCAAGAACGAGAATCGGCGACTGCGTCAGTCCGGCATGATCCCCGCCGTCGTCTACGGCGGCGATCACGACGCGCTGCCGATCCAGGTCAACCGGCGTTCCCTGCAGGATCTACTGCGCAACAGCGAGAGCGAGAACGCGGTGTTCCTGCTGAAGCTGGAGGGCACGAAGCAGAGCCGTCACACGATGATCCGCGACCTGGCCGTCGATCCGGTCCGGCACGAGATCCTCCACGTCGACTTCCAGCGGGTCCGGATGAACGAGGCGGTGCGCGTGTCGGTCGGGATCGAGCTCGTGGGTACGCCGGAGGGCGTCAAGAACGAGGGCGGCGCCCTCGACTTCGTGACCCGCGAGGTGGAGGTCGAGTGTCTCCCGGGAGCCATCCCGAACGAGATCGAGCTGGACGTCTCGGCGCTCCACGTCGGTCAGCATCTGGAGGTGAGTGCCCTGGCGATACCGGACGGCGTGACGCTGCTCGAGGAGCTCGATCGGGTCATCGTCTCGGTCGGCATCACGAGAGCTGCCGTGGAAGAGGAGGCTGAGGAGGATCTCCTGGAGGAGACTCTCACCGAGCCCGAGGTTCACGGCCGAGGCAAGGACGACGACGACGAGGGCGACGAGGACTGATCTCCCGCCGGTCGGGGGGTTTGTCAACGGTCTGCCGAAGGCCGGTACGCGGAGGTCTCGGATGCGGAATGCCGGCGAGGAAGCAGGCGTCGAGGGGCGCGACCGTCTGGTTCTCGGCCTCGGGAACCCCGGGCAGCGCTATCTCGACACCCGGCACAACCTGGGCTTTCGGGTCGTGGGAGAGTTGGCGAGGCGCCTCGGCGCCCGCCCCCCTCGCCTGGAGTGCAACGCACTGGTGGCGCCCGTCGGGGGAGTGGTCCTCGCCATGCCGCAGACCTACATGAACCGTAGTGGTCACGCGGCGCGCTGCCTGGTCGAGCGACGGGGATTCGAGGCGCAGGATATTCTCGTGGTCTACGACGAGGTCCATTTACCGCTGGGTCGCCTGCGGCTCCGTCCCCAGGGCAGCCCTGGAGGGCATCGGGGGATGGAGTCTGTCATCCACTCCCTGCGCACCTCCGAGGTCGCCCGGCTCCGCCTGGGAGTGGCGCCGGGGGATGATCGAGGGGTCGGAGATCTCGTCGAGTACGTGCTGGAGTCGTTCCGCGAGGACGAGCGGGACGAGGTGGAGTCGATGGTCGTCAGGGCGGCGGACGCCGCCGAGTGTTGGCTTCAGGAGGGAGCTGAGGCGGCCATGGGCCGTTTCAACGGATGAGTTCGCCGGAAGAGTAGGGTTCTTGGATTCGATAGGAGGGTTCTGATCGTGGACGGTGGTTCGATGTTCTACCTCATCCCCGCCAGCGGCGTGCTCGCGCTGGTCTTCGCCCTGTTTCGGTCGCAGTGGATCAAGAAGCAGGATCCCGGCACCGCCAAGATGCAGGAGATCGGCGGGCATATCCGCTCGGGCGCCATGGCGTTCCTGGGGCGCGAGTACCGCGTCCTCGCCATCTTCGTGGTGATCGTCTCGGGTCTCCTGGCCTGGGCCAACGCCGGCAAGGCCGAGAGCTCCGCGCTCATCGGTCTCTCCGTCTTCGCGGGTGCCCTGTGTTCCGCGCTCGCCGGGTTCTTCGGCATGCGGGTCGCGACTTCGGCCAACACCCGGACCGCCGCGGCCGCCCGCACCAGCCTGACCCAGGCTCTGGGCGTGGCGTTCTCCGGCGGCTCGGTCATGGGCTTCTCGGTGGTGGGCCTCGGCGTGCTCGGCCTGTCGCTGCTCTACGTGCTCTACGGCAACCTGTTCGCGGAGGCGTCGGAGCAGGCCACGATGATCCGGGTCGTCACCGTCCTCACGGGCTTCTCGTTCGGCGCCAGCTCGATCGCCCTCTTCGCCCGCGTCGGCGGCGGCATCTACACGAAGGCCGCCGATGTCGGTGCGGACCTCGTGGGCAAGGTCGAGGCCGGCATCCCGGAGGACGACCCGCGCAACCCGGCCGTCATCGCCGACAACGTCGGTGACAACGTGGGCGACGTGGCCGGCATGGGGGCCGACCTCTTCGAGTCCTACGTCGGGGCCATCATCGGCACCCTCGTCCTGGGCCTGAACGCGGTCCACGCGGACACCGGAGAGGCCTTCACCCCCCAGCTCATCCTGCTCCCGATGATCCTCGCGGCCGTCGGCATCGTCGTCTCGCTGGGCGGCACACTCCTCGTCCGCACGAAGGAGGGGGGCAACCCTCAGACGGCACTGAACATCGGCACCTTCGGTGCGGCCCTCGTGATGCTCGTGGCGACCTGGTTCACGATCCAGGCGACCCTCGACGGAACGTACCGCCTCGGTCCGGTCGAGTTCGGCGCCACCGGGGTGTTCATGGCGACTCTCGCGGGCCTGGCGGCGGGAATCGCGATCGGCCTCATCACCGAGTACTACACCTCGGAGCAGCGGGGACCGGCGCAGTCGATCGCCCGGGACAGCCTCACCGGCGCCGCCACCAACATCATCGGCGGCCTGGCCGTCGGGATGGCGTCGACGGCGCTGCCGATCCTGGTCCTGGTCGCGGCGATCCTCGTGGCCTACGACCAGGCCGGGCTCTACGGGATCGCGATCGCCGCGCTGGGCATGCTCTCGACCACGGGCATCCAGCTCGCGGTGGACGCCTACGGTCCGATCGCGGACAACGCCGGCGGCATCGCCGAGATGGCCAGCCTGGGCAAGGAGGTCCGCGCGCGGACCGACAAGCTGGACGCCGTGGGCAACACGACGGCGGCCATCGGCAAGGGCTTCGCCATCGGCTCCGCCGCGCTGACGGCCCTGGCGCTGTTCGCGGCGTTCAAGACCCAGGTGAAGCTGGAGGTCATCGACCTGTCGAATCCGCGCGTGATGGGCGGTCTGCTGGTCGGGTCCATGCTGCCGTTCCTGTTCTCGTCCATGGCCATGAAGGCGGTGGGTCGGGCGGCCTTCAAGATGATCGAGGAGGTGCGCCGCCAGTTCAAGGAGATCCCGGGACTGATGGAGGGCACGGGGACGGCGGACTTCCGCCGCTGCGTCGACATCTCCACGGCCGCGGCGATCCGCGAGATGGTGCTGCCGGGCATCCTGGCGGTTTCCGCACCGGTCTTCGTCGGCTTCGTCTTCGATGTCGAGGCCCTCGGCGGCCTGCTCGCGGGCGTGACCTCGGCCGGCGTCCTCATGGCCATCTTCATGGCCAACGCGGGCGGCGCCTGGGACAACGCCAAGAAGTACATCGAGGGCGGCGCGTTCGGCGGCAAGGGCTCCGACGCCCACAAAGCCGCGGTGGTGGGCGACACCGTCGGCGATCCGTTCAAGGACACGGCGGGCCCCAGCCTGAACATCCTCATCAAGCTGATGTCCGTCGTCTCGCTGGTGATCGCGCCGCTGCTCTGAGCAGCTGATTGCGCTAGTATTGACGTTTCGCTGGCGGCGGCCCGTGGCCGTCGCCGGCCCATCCGACAACCTCTCTGTCCCCGCCGCCGCGCGGGGACCGAAAGTCCAGAGGGAGGAGCACCCGCATCATGAGGTACTACGAGATGTTCGTCGTTGCCGATCCGCGAATCTCCGACGAGGAGATGGTGGGCCTGGTCGACGCCGTGAAGGAGCTGCTCGCCGAAGGCGGCGGAGAGCTCGCCAAAGAGGAAAGCTGGGGCAAGCGGCGACTCGCCTATCCCATCGAGAAGCTCAACGAGGGCCGCTACCACCTGCTCTACCTGCAGACCGACGGATTGGCGAACCCGTTCCCCGTCGTCGAGCAGCGTCTGCGTCAGAACGACAAGGTCCTGCGCTTCATGACGGTCCGGACGGAGCATCCCGCGCCGGTGGACGAGCCGGTCGTGGTCGAGGGGGTGGAGTGATGGCACGCCGCAAGAAGTCCTTCTCCCGTCGCCGCAAGGTCTGCCGGTTCTGTGTCGACAAGATCGACCACATCGACTACAAGGACCTGAAGCTGCTGCAGAACTACGTCGTCGAGCGCGCGAAGATCCTTCCTCGGCGCATCTCTGGCAACTGTGCGCGGCATCAGCGGATGTTGCAGCGGGCCATCAAGCGGGCCCGCCACATTGCTCTTCTGCCGTTCAGCTCGGACTAGAGGAGGCCAGCCATGAAGGTGATTCTGATGCGCGACGTGATCCACGCCGGGCGGCGTGGCGACATCATCGACGTGAAGCCGGGGCACGCGCGGAACTTCCTGCTGCCCCAGGGCATGGCCCTCGAGGCCACACCGGCGAACCTGCGGGTCTTCGAGCAGCAGCGGAGCAAGATCGAGGAGCGGCACTTCGAGCTCGTCGAGCAGGCCAGGGAGGTCGCTGCCGGCCTGAACGGTCTGCTGATCGAGATCAAGAAGCGGGTCGGCGAGACGGAAACGCTGTACGGCTCCGTGACGGCCACGGAGATCTCGGACCAGCT
Source organism: uncultured bacterium (assembly GCA_905479655.1). Classification (GTDB taxonomy): domain Bacteria; phylum Acidobacteriota; class Thermoanaerobaculia; order Multivoradales; family JAHEKO01; genus CAJQNK01. The sequence continues at coordinate 14,557 of CAJQNK010000042.1, forward strand.
GGAGGCCAAGGGCATCGAGCTGGACAAGCGGCGGATCGACCTGGAGGGCGGCATCAAGACCGTGGGCGACCACGAGGTGCGGATCGACCTGCACCAGGAGGTCGTCGCCACGATCACGGTTCGCGTCGTCGCCGAGGAGTAGTCTGAGCGCATGGAGCCCTCGGACGCCCGGCCGCCGGAGCGCGGAGTCGAGTCGTTTCTCGGCGAGCCCACCCGACGGCTGTCCGACTGGCACTGGTTGTGGACGGGGGACCATGCGTTCCCCGTGCGCAGCGACCGGGGGCTCCTGGGGCGCCTCGTCGTCGGCCTCAAGAGACTCTTCCGGCCGCTCGTCAAGGCGCCGCAGGCGGACCTGTGGGACCGCCAGCGGGTGTTCAACCTGGTTCTCGTCGAGAAGCTGATCGCGCTCGAGGAGACCCGGTTGGTCGAGCTCCAGTCTGCCATCGACCACCTGGCGCGCCAGATGGAGCAGCACCGGCTCCAGACCCTGGAGCACGTCGAGTCCATGGCGGAGACGGTGGAGCGCCTGGAGGGGTACCGCGTCGAGGGGCTCGACGAACTGCTGAAGCACAACGACGCCCTGTTCGCCCTCCTGGATCAGAAGCTCGATCGGTACCGCCGAGAGACCAAGGACCTGTGGGGCCGACTCGGTGGCGCCCTGGCCCGCGCCGAGAGCGGGAGCACGGCGGTGCTGTCGCGGGTCCGTGACGAGCAGGGGTATGTCGAGCTGGAGCGCAGATTCCGCGGCACCGAGGACGACATCGAGGGGCGCCTCGCCCGCTACGTCGGCTACCTGGAGGGACGCGGCGACGTCCTCGATCTGGGCTGTGGCCGCGGCGAGTCGCTGACGGTCTTCCAGCGCCACGGCATTCCGGCTCGGGGTGTGGACACGAACGCCCAGATGCTGGAGCTGTGCCGCGAGAAGGGGCTGCAGGTGGAGGAGCGCGACCTGTTCGAGGCGCTCGAGGCCGCGGACGAGGGCAGCCTCGGCGGCGTCGTCTCGTTCCACGTCATCGAGCACCTGCCGCTCGAGAGCCTCGACCGCTTCGTACGGCTCTCGTGGCGCGCGCTGAAGAAGGGCGGCGTCTTGATCCTCGAGACGCCGAATCCGCTCTCGGTGGTGGCCGGAGCGCGCAACTTCTGGGTCGATCCGACCCACCGTCGCCCCGTCCATCCAGAGAGCCTGATGTTGCTCTACCGTCTCGCCGGCTTCGAGCCGGTGGAGCGGGTCGACCTGCGGCCGTTCGCGGAGGCGGATCGTCTACCGCAGATTGCCGCCGACGAGGCGCCGCGGGAGCTCCGGCGCCTGGCCGAGCAGACGAACGCGCTCCGCGACCGGCTCGACGATCTCCTGTTCGGCTACCAGGACTACGCCGTCGTCGGGTTCAAGTAGCGGGGCGTTCCCGAGGGGCGGCCCCTCTAGCAGCCCGTGGTGAAAGGCGAGACACGCTACGAGCGGCCCTCTTCTCCGGACTCTTCGTTGGGAATCCTCCCCGATTCGCCGAATCGAGTGCGGATTCCCGCCTTGATTCCGAAGAAGATTGCGCGCTCTCGCTCGCGCCCGGCT
>CAJQNK010000043.1 GCA_905479655.1 uncultured bacterium
CGCGAGCGAGAGCGCGCAATCTTCTTCGGAATCCAGGCGGGAATCCGCACTCGATTCGGTGAATCGGGGAGGATTCCCAACGAAGAGTCCGGAGAAGAGGGCCGCTCGTAGCGTGTCTCGCCTTTCACCACGGGCTGCTAGTTCAATCCGATCAAGGCGTCCGACTCGGTGTCGCAACACTCGGGATGGCGCAGCCTCTCGACCGCGGCGTCGGGCCCGAGCACGACGATCTCGTCCAGGTGACCCAGGATCGTCGCGGCTTCCGGGATGATCGGGGTCGTTTCCCCGTCCGGTAGCCGACGTCGGATCTCGAGCACCCGAACGCCGAAACGCTGGGGCAGCCGGGCCTCCGCCAGCGTACGACCCACCAGGGCCGGCGGCACGGGCACCGCCCGCACGGAGTAGTCCGGCGGCAGCTCGACGTAGTCCCGGCCGGCCTCCTCCTCGTTGCCCGCCACGAAGGTCGCCAGCATCGCCGGTCGGCCCAGGACCTCCTGGGCGTAGACCGCCAGGAGGTCCTTCTTCGCCAGGAAGCCCTGGTAGGCCCCGGCCTCGTCGAGCACCGGGAGACGCTCGAAGTCCCAGCGCGCGAACTCCTCCGCCGCTTCGTGGAGCCGCTGAGACGAGACCAGCGTCGCCTCGATCGGCGTGGCCAGGTCGTGCGCCACGACCGCCATCAGGGTCCCGGGGTCGTCCAGGGCGTGCTTGATGTCGTGGAGGGAGACCGAGCCCACCAGCCGTCCGCCGTCCGCCACCACGAACAGCCGGCTGCGGCGAGTGCCCAGGAACCGCGCGACCACCTCCTTGTACGGGGTGGCCGGCGCCAGGACGTCCCGATCCTGCCGCAGGAGATCGCCCACGGCGAGCCCGGCCAGGACCGCCTCCTCCATCCGGTGGGCGACCTCGACCCCCTCGCGCCGGAGTGGGGCGACGTAGATCGAATAGGGATAGAGCCGGCGCGACACGAGGCTCGAGAGGATCGCGGCCACCATGAGGGGGAGGATGAGGTCGTAGTTGCCGGTGAACTCGAAGAGGATCAGGATCGCGCTGATCGGCGCGTGGCTGGTACCGGCGGCGATGGCGGCCATGCCCACGGCCGCGTAGGCCCCGTAGGACGCTGTGGTCCCGGGGAAGAGGTGGTGGATCCCGTAGCCGTACGCCGAGCCCACCAGGGCGCCGAAGGTCAGGGACGGGGTGAACAGGCCGCCGGCCCCCCCGCCGCCCGCCGTGAGCGCGGTCGCGAGCAGCTTGGCTGCCGGCAGGACCAGCAGGAGTCCCAGAGAGAGCTGCCCCGCCACGGCGAGGGTCGCCGTCTCGACTCCGCTTCCGAGCACCTGGGGATACGCCACGGCGAGCCCGCCCAGCATCGCCATGCCCAGGGCGGGGCGCAGGGCCGGGGGCAGGAAACGGAGTCGCCCGAACGCCAGCACGCCGCCGCGAACGGCCCAGACGAAGACGACCGAAGAGACGGCCCCCACCAGGCCGAGACCCGCGTAGGCCACGATCTCCCACAGGCTCTCGAGCTCGAATCCGGGCGCCGGATAGACGAGCAGGTTGCCCTCCACCGCCCTCACGATCAGCGTCGAGATCACCGAGGAGACCACGATCGGGCCGAAGATCTCCAGGGCGAAGTTGCCCAGGATCACCTCCATGGCGAACAGCGCCCCGCCGACGGGGATGTTGTAGGCGGCGGCCAGTCCGGCGGCCGCGCCGCAGCCCAGGAGGATCTTCACGCGATGGGGCGGCAGACGGAACCGCCGGCCCAGAGTCGAGGAGATCATGGCGCCGAGGCGGATCATGGGTCCCTCCCGACCCAGGGAGCCGCCGGCGCCCACGGTCAGGACCGCGGCGATCGCCCGCAGGATCACCGGCCGTGCGGGCACCTCGCCGCCACGCCGGGCCACCGACTCGATGAGCAGGGACATGCCGTGGCCGCCGACGGGCTCCTTGCCCAGCCAGACCACGACCGAGACCGCCAGGCCGCCCAGGGTGCAGGCGCCGACCCGCCACCACCACTCCGCCTCGGTGGCGGCCGCGAGGAAGCTCGGATCCGCGCCCCAGAGGAGCCGTCGCAGCCCGTCGATGAGGCCGTGCACGACGACGCCCAGCGAGCCGGCGATGACGCCGATCAGGGGGACCAGGAGGAAGAACTGGCGGTCGGCCCGCGTCGCGAGGCCGAACTGCCGCGCCAGCTTGAATTCGACGAGCCGCCAGCGGCGGCGCAGATCCCGCGCCGCCACCCGCAGGACCCGCCAGAACCTCCATCGGGAACCACCCATGACGCTCGATGACCCCGCGGCGGTCCGCGGTGGCCGAGGCGAACTGTATCAACCCGGGTCCGATCGGAAGCGGAGTCAAACTTTTCGGCCGCCTCGACCGTATAGAAGGGTGCAAGCAAGACGGGGCGACGCGAGTCGCTCCGAACCTACCGGGGGCCTGCCAGGGTGCGTCCGCATCCCGGAACCTGGCCACCACAGGCGGGGGTCGAAACCCCGCCCTACCTCAACGCCTACCGCATCTGTCGCGACCGCTCAGGTCGCACCCAACCACCCGATCAAGGGGGCCCGGCGACAGGGGCCCCCTTTTCCTCTTCGTGGAGTCGCCGGCCGCCCGGGCCGACGGCCTTCGATCTCGCCTACTCGTACCTCAGCGCATCGGCCGGTCGCACCCGCGCGGCCCGACCCGACGGCAGCCAGCTCGCCGCCAGGGTCACGGCGACCGAGAACAGGGCCACCGCGGCGAGGTCCATCGGCCGCACCTGGAACGGCACCGAGCTCAGGAAGTAGATCGCCGCGACGTCGGGGCCGAAGCGGATCAACTCGAACTCCGTGAAGACCCACGACACGGTGCTGCCGATCACCAGACCCGCCAGGGTGCCCGTCGTGCCCAGCGCCAGGCCGTAGCCGAGGAAGAGCGCCCGGATCCGACGGCCCGAGAACCCGAGCGCGGCCAGGACCCCGACCTCACGCAGCCGCTCCCGGACCAGCACCACCAGCGTCGAGGCCACGTTGAAGGTCGACACCAGCACGATCAGCCCCAGGACCAGGAAGAGGCCGATCTGCTGGACCCGCAACGCCGTGAAGAGCTCCCGGTTGAGGTCCTGCCAGTCGCTCACCAGGTGGTCCGGTCCCAGGATCTCGCGGACGGCGTCGATCTTCCGCCCACTCTCCGAGGGGTCCTCCAGATGGAGCTCGAGGACGGAGGAGGCGGCCCCCAGGCCCGAGAGGCGCTGGACGACGGCCCGGTCGGCCACCACCCACTCGCTGTCGAACTCGGAGAGACCGGAGCGGAAGGTCCCGGCCACCTCCACCGTCCGGTAGCGGAAGCGAGGTCTGTCCCCCTCGAACCCCAGGACCACGAGGCGCAGACGATCCCCGGTCGCCACCGCCAGCCGGGCGGCGAGATCCTCGCCGAGCAACAACCGATCCGGCCCGTCGCCGGGGGTGGACAGGTCCGCGGAGCCGCCCCCGGGCACCCGTCCTCCCGGGTCGATCCCCCGCACCGTCACCTCGACACCCTCCGGCATCGCCCCGCCCGCCAGGGCTCCCTGGGCGTAGGCGATGCGACCGACCGCCTCGACACCGTCTACCGTCTCGAGCGCGGCGAGGGTCTCGTTCGACGGCTCACCCGCCTCGGGGGCGAGCGGATAGGCCACGATCGCCGCGTTGCCACCGATCAGCTTGCGCTGCAGATCGTTGCGGTAGCCGCTCATCAGGGCCATCGCGATGACCATCGCCGTCACGCCCAGCGCCGTGGCCAGGAAGGCCGCGCGGGCGGTCCCATCGACGAGGCCGCGGCCGCGGGGTCGCAGGAACCGGAGACCGATGGCGAGAGTCAGGGGCAGACGCGAGGCGAGCGACGGCACCGCGGCCGCTCAGCTCTTCGTGACGAGGCCGGGAACTCGCCGCCCGAGGACCGGCGCCAGGTCCCCGATCTCCCGGACCAGCGCGTCGAACTCGTCGGGGGGGAGGGCCTGGGCGCCGTCGGAGAGCGCCTCCTCGGGCCGATCGTGGACCTCCACCATGAGGCCGTCCGCCCCGACCGCGACCGCCGCGCGCGACAGCGGCCGCACCTTCCGCCGCTTGCCGGCGGCGTGACTCGGATCGGCGATCACCGGCAGATGGCTGATGCGCTTCACGGCAGGGATCGCCGAGACGTCGAGGGTGTTCCGGGTGTGGTCGGCGAAGGTGCGGATGCCCCGCTCGCACAGCACCACGTCGCGATTTCCCTGGTCCAGAATGTACTCGGCGGCCAGCAACCACTCCGTGATGGTGGCCGTCATGCCCCGCTTCAGCAGGACCGGCTTGCCACAGCGCCCCGCCCGACGCAGGAGGGAGTAGTTCTGCATGTTGCGCGCGCCGATCTGGACCATGTCGGCAGCCTCTGCCACCTCGTCCAGCACGTCGATGTCGGTAGCCTCGGTCACGAAGGGCAGGCCGACCTCCGTCCTGACCCTCTTCAGGATCTCCAGACCCTCCCGACCCAGCCCCTGGAAGCTGTAGGGGCTGGTGCGCGGCTTGAACGCCCCGCCACGCAGGATCTGGGCTCCCGCGGCCTTGACCCGCCGCGCGATCCGCGCGGTCTGGTCGTAGCTCTCGACCGAGCAGGGGCCGGCGATGATGACCAGATCCTGGGCGCCGATCGTCGCCCCTCCCACCACGACCACCGAGTCGTCGGGTCGGAACTCTCTCGACACCAGCTTGTAGGGATGGCTGACGGCGATGATCTCCAGGACCCCGGGTAGCGTCTCGAAGCCCGAGGGGTCCACGACACCGAGGTTGCCGGTGATCCCGACAGCGGTGCGCTGCGCACCCGGGATCGGATGAGCCTTGAGGCCCGAGCGCTCCGCCTGGCGGACGACGCCTTCGACCTCCTTCGAGCCGGCATCCATCTTCATCACGATCAGCATGTGGCTTCCCCCACCCATCGAGAGGCACCCGCCCCTTCCATGGGTAACCGTGACGCCGGGGACGGAACTCCCCGCCGCGAACCGGTATCATACCAATCGGAGGCGCCTCCAGCCGTTCCATCCGGACGGCTACCCAAGGGAGAACTCCCATGTATCGCATCGCAGAACGCCTCGTCCTCGGCCTCCTCCTGCTGGCGCTGGCCGCGCCCGCCGTTGCCTACACGGTCGTCCTGGTCGACGGCTCCGAGATCGTGACCCGAGAAGCGCCGCGCATCGAAGGCGAGCGTGCTCTTCTCGTCATGCCCAACGGCACGAACGCCTTCCTGGATGCGGCCGAGATCGATCGGGAAGCAACCCGTCGGGCCAACGAGGGACGGGAGAACTACGGCACCGCCCAGGTCCTCGAGGGCGGCGAGATCAGGGATCTGGCCGACGAGGCTCCCAAGGTCGAGGAGCCCGACACCCTCGCGGACCTGATCGCCCGCGGCGAGGCCTCGTCCCACCACCTCGCGCAGCGCCCACGGCGCCAATCCACCTCCGGCGGGACCAGCGGCCAGGCGCAGAACCCCGTGGCAACCCCCGCGGAGCCCGAGGCCTACTCCGACACGGAGATGGCGGCGGCGCTGCGGGACGGCTTCGTCACGGCCGGAGCCAGCGAGGCCCGGGTTCTCCAGGGAGCGGGTCCCTCCGCGCCACGGGTGGAGGCCATCGCGGACACGGAGGCGGCGGTCTTCCGCCTGCTCCGCGTCGCGGCCGTCCTGGTGGAGAGCGAAGAGCTTCTCGACGGCATGGAGCTGTACCTCGTGACCTCGCAGGGCGCCCGCGCGGGCTACTTCCGGCTCGACGCGGAGCAGGCCCGGCGGCTGGCCGCCGAGGAGATCGACCCCCAGCGCTTCTTCGTCGAGAACGTGATCTTCTGAGGAGGCCGCTCAGGGTCGCGGGGGGGCGCTCGGTCGCCCGGCCGTCAGCCCAGCAGCTCCTCCACCGGCGTCCCCAGCCGTCGCTCGAGGCGATCGCGGTAGCTCTCCACAGCGCCCACCCGCTCGTCGACGAAGATGCGCTCGATGCGGCGCATGGGAACGAACATCGTCGCCGGACCCAGCGTGGGCTCCCCACCCGAGACCACCTGGCGAGCCCAGTCGTCGAAGCTCGACAGGTTGAGGCCGCGGAGCGTCACGCCGGTACGGTCCCGGCGCAGCAGCATCCCCCAGAGCTTCTCCGGGGGACTCGCGAGATGGAAGATGCAGACGGTGCCGTCGTCCATGACGCCGTGCCGGCTCCTACTCCCCGTCCCCGCCGTGGTCGTGGGCGGCGGCCGGCTGCGAGAGCTCCAGCAGCACGCCGCCGGCGCTCTTCGGGTGGACGAACTGGACCCGGGAGCCCCCGGCGCCGACGGTCGGCGCGGGACGGAGCATGCGGTAGCCGCCGTCCCGCAGACTCGCGTCGTCGCTCTCCACGTCGTCGCTGCGGACGCACAGGTGGTGGATGCCCGGGCCCCGGCTCTCGAGGAAGCGGGCGATGGGCGAGTCGTCCCGGGTCGGCTCCAGAAGCTCGATCCGGCTCTCGCCCACCGGGATCATCGCGACCCGCACGCCCTCCTGCGGCACCTCCTCGATCTCGGTGATCTCGAGGCCCAGCGCCTCCCAGAAGCCGCGCGCGTCGTCGATGGAGCGGACCGCGATCCCCACGTGGTCGAGCCCCCGGATCATCGGGAGGCCTCCTCCTTCTCGACCGGGTCCGAATGGCCGAGGCCGACGGCGCCGGCGTAGAGGCGCTCCGCCACCTGGTACGGGTCCTCGTGCTCCTGGAACCCGGCCTCGAGCTCCTTCTCGAGACCCACGGCCCGGTCGGCGGCCTCCAGCACCCGCTGTTTCAGGATCGCTTCCACCCGCAGGCGGAGGTTGATCCGGCGTCGCCGCTCCAGCTCGCCGCTCTCCACCAGCCACTCGCGGTGACTCTCGATCTCCGCGATGAGCTCCTCGACCCCCTGGTCGCGGCTCGCCACGGTGCGCAGGATCGGCGGCTTGCGCTCCAGCCCCTCGCCCAGCCCCAGCATCATCTCGAGATCGCTGGCCGCCCGCTCCGCGCCGGGCTTGTCGGCCTTGTTGATGACGAAGACGTCCGCGATCTCCAGGATGCCGGCCTTGATGGCCTGGATGTCGTCGCCGAGCCCGGGGAGCGTCACGACCAGCACCGTGTCGACGCTGCGCACGACGTCCACCTCGTCCTGACCCACGCCGACGGTCTCCACCAGGACCCAGTCGAAGCCCGCGGCATCCAGGACGTCGACGGCGTCGTGGGTCGCTCGGGCCAACCCGCCCATCTCGCCCCGGGTGGCCATGGAGCGGATGTAGATGCCGGGGTCCGTGTAGAGCGTCTGCATGCGCACCCGGTCGCCCAGGATGGCGCCGCCGCTGTACGGGCTGGTCGGGTCGATGGCCAGGATGCCCACCGTCTCGTCGCGGGCCCGCAGGTGGCGCGCCAGACGGTCCACCAGGGTGCTCTTGCCGGCCCCCGGCGGCCCGGTGATGCCCACGAGGCGAGCCCGACCCGCCTCCGGGTAGACGCGACGCACCAGCCGCTCGCGCTGGGGTCCGGCGTCCTCGCACAGGGAGATCGCCCGACCCAGCGCCCGGGGCGAGCGCCTGCGCACCCCTTCCATCAGGGCGTCCAGGTCCTCGACCCGCCGCCGCCGGGAACCCCGCGCCATCAGCTCTCCTGCAGCAGCTGACGAGCGATGACCAACCGCTGGATCTCGCTCGTGCCCTCGCCGATGACGCAGAGCTTGGCGTCGCGCCACATGCGCTCGACGGGGTACTCGCGGCTGTAGCCGTAGCCGCCGTAGATCTGGATCGCGTCGTACGTGATCTTCATCGCGGCTTCCGAGGCGAACAGCTTGGCGATCGCCGCGGCCTTGCCGAACGGCTCGCCCAGGTCCTTCAGGCGCGCGGCCTGGTAGACGAGGTGCTGCGAGGCCTCGATCTGC
>CAJQNK010000044.1 GCA_905479655.1 uncultured bacterium
ACTGTCTACTGCGAGGCCGTATGTACCTGAATCTGCGGCGTTACGCTCCTGTCGGGCTCCTCGACGTACTGACAGTACGCCTGCGTCGCCCTCGGTCGCAAGCCTTGCATCTCCAAGCACCTACGGCCCCTCGCTACGACAACCGGTGAGAAGGGCAGGCTAGCGGTCCACGTAGCCGTCCCGGTAGCGCAACTGCGCGCCGGGCAGGTCCACCGAGATCCTCAGGTTGCGCCAGCTGCCGTCCCGCTTTGGCTGGGTGGGGTAGTAGCCGAGCACGTACTGCTCGCGGAGCTCGGACATGATCTCCTGGAAGGCCTCGTCGGTGCCCGCGATATCGCCCAGGCCCAGAACCCGGCCGCCGCTCTCCACCACCGCCTGCTCCAGGGCCTTCCACTCCCGTTCGTTGGCCTGGAAGTTGCGCCAGGCCGAGCTCAGGGAGGCGGGGCCGCCCCGATCGAGGCGGATCCAGTAGACGGTGGCCGAGCTCCGGCGGACCTTCCACAGGACGTCGTGCATCGAGAGCACGCTCTGGACGTCGGTGCCGTCCGAGAAGAGCACGACGACCCGCCGGCCCGGGACCCCGTCCAGCAACCGGAGGCTGGCGTACAGGTGGTCGTTCAGAGCCGTGCCGCCGTGGGCCTCGGCGCCTTGGAGCCCGGCGAGCAGCTCCTCGCGGTCGTTCGAGAAGGGGGTCGCGGCCACCGGCCGGTCGGAGAACAGGAGGATCATGGCCTCGTCGAGCCGGCGGAGCCGGTCGAGGAAGCCGCGCGCCCCGCGGAGCGCGCCGTCGAGGTACTCGCCGGCCATGCTCTCGGAGGCGTCGAGGAGGAGTACGGCCGTGATGGGCACGTCGCCGCGCTCGAAGGTGACGAGCTCCGCCTCGGTTCCGTCGTCCTGCAGTCGGAAGAGCTCCCGGGGCACGTCGTACAGCCGGTCGCCGTTGCGGCTCACCGTGACGAAGACCTGGCGCAGCGCGACCTCGAGCTGGGCCTCGATCTCGATCTTGCGCGTCTCCACGGAGGCCCTTCCGACCCCTCCCCAGCGACCGTGGGCGATGACCTCGAACCGGTGGTCCCGGTTTCCCTCGCCGGTGTCGATCACCACGCTCCACGGGGCGCGGCGGACCTGGGCTTCGAGCACGCCGTCGACGTAGAACTCGACCCGGTCCAGGGGCTCTTCGGAGAAGACCTCGGCCGCCATCTCCACCCGGCCGAAGATCGCCTGGCCGCTTCCCGGGCGCAGGATCGAGACCAGGATCGTCGTCGCGGCACGGCCGACGACCAGGACGGTGCCGCCAGGCCCGATCTCCGGGGCGAGGCCGTGGGGGCCCAGGAGGTTGCGGAGGATCTCGTGGGGCGAGCCGCCGCCCGGATCGATGCGCACCTTCATCTCGGGCCGCACCAGGTCGCTGGAGTAGACGATGCGCAGGCCCCGTGCGCGCAGCTCCTCGAGGGCCTCGGCGAGGCTCCGGCCGATCCAGGGGCTCTGGGAGCGAGAGCTCTGGGCCCCCGCGGCGGAGACGACGAGGGCGATCCCCAGCAGCACGAGGGCCGCCGCCCCGGTCAGCCGTCGTCCGAAGGCCCGACGCTCAGATCGGGCGCCGATCGGGAATGGGGGCTCGGCCTCCGGCGGCGTCATCTGCCGCCCCCACCCTGGCGTTGCAGGACGCGCTGGAGGGCGGGCGACCCAGCCACGTCGAGGGCCTTCGCCAGCAGGGGGAGCTGCTCGGCCTCGTCCCTCCTCAGCTCCTCCCTCAGCTCCTCGAAGGGCGCCTTCGACATCTGGCTGTAGCGGTAGCGCGACGAGTCGGGCCCGTCGCTGCTCGCCCGCTGCCGCAACGCCTGGCCGAGATCGAGCGGCTCGCTCTCTCCCATCCGATCCGCGACGTAGGCGAGCTGGACCGGCAGGGTCGGGTCGTCCGGGAGCCGGCGCACGGCGGCGCCGAGGAGCTCCAGGGCCTCTCCGCTCCGCCCGGCCTCCACCAGGGAGCGCCCCAGCTCCTGGTAGGCGACGGCCAGGACCCAGGAGGCCGCGTCCGACGCCACGATCGCGCGCAGCACGCCGTCCGCTTCCTCCCCTCGGTCGAGCCGCCGGAGGCAGACGGCCAGCCGGAGGTGGCCGATCTCGTGCCGCGGGTCGATCCCGGAGAGACGGGAGAGCGCCTCGGCGGCCTGGTCGTACTGGCCGTGACGCTCGTAGATCTCTCCGAGACCCAGGAGGGCGGCCGTGTTCTCGGGGCGCAGCTCGAGGGCCTCCCGGTAGAGCTGGGCCGCCGTCGAGTCCATGTAGTTCTCCTGCAGCCTGGCGCCCAGGCTGGTGACGATGCGACTCGCCGACTGGAGCTCCGCGTCCCCCTGCGCGCGATCCGCGTAGAACTCGACGAGCTGTGCCACCATGATCCGGGAGTGCACCGCGTGCCCCAATCGGCGGTCCGCGAGGTAGGCGACGTAGGCCCTCTCGTGGAGCTGGGCGATCGGCAGGATCACCTCCCGGTTGCCCGGTAGGAGCTCGCCGAGCACGTCGAGCTTGAGGCGCAGGATCTCGTCCATGCTCTTCGGGTCGGGCTCCACCCGCTCCTCGAGCGCCATGAGGTCGGCCACGGCGGTCTCCGTGTCGCCGCTGGCGTAGGTCTCGAGGACCTGTCGATAGGCCGCCCGGAAGGCCTTGCGATCGATCTCGGACCGGGCCGCCGACGCGGCCGGCGCGGCGACGGCGAGGCCGAGGAGCAGGGCGATCGAGAGCGCGGCCGGCCGCTGGCCTCGGCTCCGCGCAGCTCGGCCGCGGCCGGTCGTCACGAACGTCGAGGCGCGCTTCGGATCCACAAGGAGCCGTCTTCGATCCTGTACGTGAGCCCACAGGTCGGCAGCACGACGTCGATCGCCTGGTCCGGGGGCAGACCCTTCACGGCGCCGTGCAGCACCACGCCGGACGCGGAACGGGCGACCGACGGGTCCTCGTAGCGGACCTGCCAGCCCGTCTCCCGCTCCGCCCAGGCCAGGAACTCCTCGAGGTTGCTGCCCTCGAGCTCGAAGGACGGTGCGATCTGGAGGATCCAGCTCCAGTCCGGACCGAACACCGGAACCTCGGCGCGTTCCACGGAGCCGTCGTCGCCGACGCTGAGCTCGCCGCCGGCCGTCGTCTCCCACGACTCGCCGGCGCCGTCCACGTTGACCAGGCCTTCCCGCACGCGGATCCGCACGCCTCCGGTCTGCGTCCGCACCTCGAACTGGGTGCCCACGTCGCGGACCACGCCCACCGCGGTGTGAATTTCCACCGCGCGTCCCTCGTCGGGGCCGAGGCCGGAGTCGACGTACACGGCGCCCCGCTCCAGCTCGAACTCCGAGGCGCTCACCAGCCGCAGGCGGGTGTTGCGATCGAGGCGGATCGAGCTGCCCCCCTCGAGACGCAGGGCCGCTCGGCCGGCGGGCGAGGTCTCGACCGCGCGGCCCGACCAGAGGACGCCGCCGACCGCCAGCATCGGGTCGAGGCGTCCACGGGGCGACTCGACATCCGTCTCGAAGGCGGCCCCCGAGACGGCCTCGACCTGGGCGACCTCGACGGGCGGGGCCGGGGCCGGCTCGACCGGGGTCGGCTGGCTCGAGCCGCGGGGCAGCAGGAAGACGGCCGCGAGCGTGGCGGCGGCGGCGAGGGGGCCCGCGACCGCGAGGAAGCGTCGCCTCTTGCGCGCGCGGGTCGCCAGACGCCACTGGTCGTAGATCTGCTCTCGGACGCGCTCCGCCCTTTCCGGTGGGACCTTCGGTCGGGGACCGGCGAGTTGCAGGAGCCAGGCGACCCGGTCCGGATCGTCCGGTCGCCCCGCTCCCTCCAGCCGGCGGGTGTCGGAGGTCTGTTCCTCAGGCATGAGACTCTCCTCAGAGGCTCGTCGGCGGTCGCTCATCGTGCCGTCGCCTCCTCGTAGCTTGTTCCCAGCAGCTCGTGGGCGAACTCGCTGAAACCGTCCCGGAAGGCGATGCGGGCCCTGGTCAGCAGGCTCTCGGCCGCCTTGGGGCTGATCTCGAGGCGCGCCGCGATCTCCTTGACCGAGCGTCCCTGGATGTATTTCCACTCCAGCGCGTCGCCGTAGCGGGGCGCCAGATGGTCCAGCGTGACCTGCACCGCCCGCGACAGCTCGCGCCGCCGGTACTTCTCCTCGGGCCCGGGCTCGTCCACCATGGTCAGGGACTCGAGGGCCGCGCGGATCTCCGGCGCGTCCTCCATGAGCCCCACGGGGTCGGGCTGACGAGACCGGCGTCGCATCCAGTCCCCGATCTCGCGTCGGCAGAAGGTACAGAGCCAGGTGAAGAGCGCCGCCTCGCCGCGGTACGACCCAAGGCGGGAGATGACCTTCGTCAGCGCCGCCTGGACGACCTCCTCGGCCGCATCCGCGTCGTACGACAGCCGCGACAGGGCGAAGCGGTAGAGCCTGGGGAAGTAGATGTCGAAGAACTCTTCGAACGCCCGGTCCTCTCCCGTCAACAGGCGCTGGACGAGATGACGGTCGCGTTCGAGGGTGTTCATGGGTTCTCTGGGTCGCGGCCCGAAGCGGCGGCGGTGCTCTCCGGTACGTTAGTGGCGACCCGCAGCCGAATTCCTTCGCGCCATTCCGGCGGCCTCCGGAGGAGGGTCCCCAGAATCGGGAGCATTGTCCCACATCGCGGCCGCCTCAGCGTGCGGCGAGGTTCTCCAGAGGGCCGAGGTCGACGCCGAGGTCCCGCGCCTGGCGTAGGGCCTCCGTCGCCACGTCCTCGAGCCCGAGGTCCTGGGCGGCCAGGGCACGGAGAGCCCAGGTTGCGGCTTCGGGTTCCTTGCCGTCGGGTCTCACGAACCGGTCGAGTGTCTCGAAGGCACTCTGGGGATTGCCGCTCTGCAGGGCCAGGCGCGCCTCGAGCACCGCCAACTCCTCGTTCTGGCGCCGCTCCGATCGACTCCGTAGCGTCTTCACGGCCTGCAGGCTCTCCCGGGCACTTGCCGTGGCGCTCCGGTCGAGCTGGATACGCGCCAGGGTCTGGTGGATCGCGGCATCGAGCCTCGGTCCGGTCCCCTCGTCCACGTCTTCGTCCGGGGCGGTGCTGACGGGCGCCTCCAGGGCGGCGAGGAGGAGCTTCTCGCCCTCCTCCGAATGCCCGGCCGCCAGCTCGTGCCGGCCCTCCTGCAGGAGGGCCTCCTTCGGCCGGCGGGTCGCGTCGACGAAGCGACCGAAGACGAATCCGGCGGCGTCCAGCCACAGGCGCTGGGGCTCCTCCGGGAGGGGAAACGAGAACCGGGTCACCTCACCTCGCAGGACGCCGTGGAGCTCGGCGACGCGACCGACCTCGCTGTCGTCGTCCACGGCGGGGTCGACGAGGGAGATCTGAACCGGCACCACGAGCACGAACGGGCCGTCGCCCTCGGGCTCGAAGGACCGCACGAGGTCGTCGCTTCCGTCTTCGCGGCGGACGATCCGCTCCACGTGGCGGTAGGGGGTCCTCTGCCGTGCCTCGCCGCTCACCGTCCAGCCGCCCTCTTCGCCCGGCTCGAAGTGGTAGCGGTAGAACACGTCCGGGCAGCCGGTGCCCCGGACAAAGCCGTCCACGAAGAGGGTGAGGTCCGTCTGGGCGATCTCCTCCACCAGGGTGAAGAATTTCTCCGTGGAGATCGGCTTGTAGGCCGCGCGCTCGACGACGCCTCCGAGGATCGTGGCGAACTCCTCCTCGCCGAAGCTGCGGGCCAGCATGTCGAGGATGACCGCGCCCTTCTTGTAGACGATCGCCTGATAGACCGAGGACGAGTGGTTGCCGAGGAGACGGATCCCCAACACCACGGGTCCCAGAGCCTCGACCCGGCGACCGTCGCGCCGGCGACGAAGCAGGGTCTCCTGCCACAGCTCCGTCGGCCGGAGCCCCCTCATCTCCAGGTGGTTGCGCGCGAACAGGAAGGCCGAGTAGTTGGCCATGGCCTCGCTGATCCACTGGTCGCGGTAGCTCTCCCAGCCGACCAGGTCGCCCCACCACTGGTGAGCCACCTCGTGGGCCACCAGCAGTCGACGGTCCGTCACCCCCGGGAACCAGTCGATCTCGACGGCGCCCGCGGAGAGCGTCACGAGACCCGTCGTCCCCTGGGAGAAGCCACGCGTCGTGAGGACGGCCGCGAGCCGATCCCAGGGGTAGGGACCGAAGACCGAGGCGTAGTAGTCGACCGCGTCGGCGAGGGTGTCGAGCAGAGACTGCCGCTCTTCCCGCGAGATCAGGTTGGCCGTCTCCCGATCCCACCAGAGCTCGACCGGCACCCCTTCCTCGGAGGTCGTCTCCACGAGTCGGAGGTAGCCGACCTCGAAGCTGAAGGAGGTGGCGGGCCCGTCCAGGAAATGCGTCCGCCGCCGGAGGCCGTCCTCGATCTCCTCGCCGCCACGTCTTCCCGGGGCGACCAGCTCCATCTTCTTCGGCCAGCGGAAGGTCACCTCGTAGCTGGCCGCCGCGCGCTCGGACTGCGGGTACCAGGTCGTCGCGCTGCGCATCGTGAGGCTCAACCCGTCTTCGATGATCGGCGTCCCGCGGTAGTGCACGAGGACGGTGGTCCGATCTCCGGGCTCGAGGGGCTCGGGCAGGAAGAGGAGGAGGCGGCCGTGCTGGCGGTAGGTCGCCAGCGGCTCGTCTGCGAGGTACGCCGAGGTGATCTCGAGGTCGGGGTCGAGCACCAGGTCCACGACGGGCGACGGCACATCCCCTCCCAGCAGGACCAGGGTCGCCGAGCCGCTCACCGTGAGGGTCTTCGGGGAGATTTTCAGGTCGAGGTCGTAGTGGGTGACCCGGGCTCCCTCCGGACCCGGTTGGGGAGCGCCGGAGGGCCCGGCGAGCGAGGTGGAGATCCAGGTCTCCCAGGTTCCCAGGTCGTCCAGGGCGAATCCCGTGAGGCGGCCCTGGCGCTGCTCGCGCCGGATCACCCTCCGGATCGCCCGCAGCTCGCCCCGGTCGAGCTGGGTGGCTTCGAAGCGACCCAGGGTCAGCTGCTCCCGGGCCCGCGGGTCGATGGAGAACCAGAAGTCGTCGCCCCACTCCGGTTTCGCGATCCAGGCGGCGAAGAAGTCGAGGGAGTCGCTCTCTCCCCTGGCGGCCCGCAGGAGTGCCGCTTCGACGTTCAGCGTGTCGCGCGGCGGGGCCTCTCGATAGTCGTTCCAGAGGGTCGACACGTCCTCCGTGTCGGGGTCGGCGACCTCCGAAGCGGTCACCGAGAGGGGTAGGACCCGAGGGTCACCGACGACGAGCACCGCTGCCTCGAAAGCGACGTCGACGACCGGCTTGCCGGTGAACAGCTCGAGCTGGCCCGCCTCGATCGGGTCGGGTGGGTCGAGGTGGAAGCGGCCCTCACCCACGAAAGCCCACTCCCGCGGCGCGCCGTCGATCGGGCCTCCCGGAACGAGGTGTCCCTTCTCGAGGTGGATCTCGGCCGGCCCCTGGACGAGCCTCACGCCTTCGACCCGGACGGTGGCCGCGATGTCCAGATCGGGGAACCGGATCTCCTCCAGGAGAGCCGCCTGGATCTCGGGTCCGGTGCTCCCGGAGCCCACGGACGGGTCCGCGGCGGAGGCCTGACCGAAAACGGGTGCTGCCGCCATGACGAGCGTGGTGACGAGGAGCCGCACCGCGGTACGGCTTGTGAGAAGCGTCAGCCCGAACATGGCGAGATGAGTCGATGACTCCGTAGAGGAGGCTGTGGCTCCGACCGTATCGGTTCGAGGCCTCCAAACTCATCAAGTTTTTCTCACGAAAGTGTTCGGACCCGGGTCGGCCTCGAGGGAGTCAGCCCCCAGCCGTCTCGGACCGGCGCCAGAGCCCGTCGATCCGGCGCTCGTGGGGCAGGAAGCGGGCCTTGTAGCGCATGTGCCGGTTGCGCGCCACGTACAGTCCCAGGTACAGCCAGCGGCGGCCGGTCTCCCGGCCCCAGCGCGCCTGACGCAGGATGGCGTAGGTGCCGAGGGAGTGCCCGGGGAGATCCGGGTCGAAGTAGGTGTAGACGGCGGAGAGCGACGTCTCCCCGAGGTCGGTGACGGCGACGCCGACCAGTCGGTCGTCGAGGCGCAGCCGAAGCTCCGCGGCTTCGCCGGGCCGATCGACGAGGAATCGGGCGTAGGCGTCGGGCTTCATGGGCCCTAGGTCACGGATCTCGAGGCCGCGCCGGGTCTTGTGGCGCTCGAAGAGGGCAATGCGCTCGGCGTCGACCCGCGGTGGCCCGATCTCCACCTCGAGCTCCCGGTCCCCGCGTCTCTCCGTCCGGCGGAGGCTGCGCGACGGGGCGAACGCGTCGAGATCGATCCGGAGGGCCTCGCAGGCGGAACAGGCCGGGCACTCGGGCCGATACAGGAAGCGGCCGTGACGGCGGTCGCCGGCCTCCAGGTGGCGGTCGGTCTCCCCGTTCGTCAGCGGACGCAGGGGCAGCCGCACGGGCATCCGGGCGGCCTCTCCCTCGAGGTACGGACAGGGCTCGGTGCTGTCGGCCACGAGGACGGCAGGCGGAGAGCCGGGTAGCAGGCGGAGAGGGCCGGGGCGGTGGCTGGAGTCGGACATGGGGTGCGGGTGCGGGCGGGTCGGGGGATCTGGAGGCCCCGGACTCGGGTACGATCGGGGCCGATCCGCGCCTACCGTATCCGAGGAGGACCCCGTGCCGAATCCCATGGCGAATGCCCCCCGTCTCCTGATGTTCTCGTTGACTTTAGCCCTCCTTCTCGTCGGCGCCGGCTCGTCGGTGGCCGGGTCCGCGCCCGCGAGCCCGGTCGACTCCGGCACCCACCTGTGGCGAGCCTGGATGCTGCGGGCCGCGCCCGGTCGTCTGCCGGATCTCCTGTCCGCCCTGGAGTCCCGGCGGCCGGTGTGGGGCGGGCCGGGGGCCGGGGCGCCGATCTGGATGCGGCACAGCCAGGGGGACCAGTGGGACGTGATGGGGCTCTTCCCCGTCGCGAGCCTGGTCTCGTTCGACCCGGAGCCCGACTTGCAGGCCGCCCTGGGCCCGCTCGTGGCCTGGCAGGAGGATCTCTTCGCCCTGGGTCCGGATCCGGAGGTGGTGGCGGCGAGGCTCGGCGGCGCGGGTCTCTACCACGTCGAGATGTTCCGGGCGGTGCCCGGCCGCCGGGCCGACCTGCTGGCCCAGCGTCACATGGAGAACGCCTACCTCGAGGCGGTGGGCCGGCCGCGCAACCTGGTGTTCACCCGTCTCCTCGGGGCCTCCTGGGACCTGTTCACCGTGGGTGGGCACGAGGATCTCGAGGCCTTCGCGGTGGCGGGTCGCGTCGACCCCGAGACGGATGACCGGGCCGCCCGGGCGGCGGGGTTCGAGGCGGCGAACCAGATCGGCTTCTTCCTGCGCGCGCGGATGGCCGACCACCACGACACCCTGGCGGTCGCGATCTTCCGGGAGGATGCGGGCGCGGGCCCCGAGGAGCCATGACGCTCCGGGTCGGGATCCTCGGCGGCGGCTGGGGCGTTCGGGTCCAGGTGCCGGCCTTCCGCGCCGCCGGGCTCGAGGTGGTGGCGCTCCAGAGTCGCACGCCGGGGAAGGCGGAGAGGCTGGCCGAAGAGCGGGGGATCCCCTTCGCCACCGACGATCCCGCGGAGCTGCTGGCGCGCGACGACGTCGACCTGGTGAGCGTGGTGACGCCGCCGGCGACCCATGCCGAGCTGGCCCTCGCGGCCCTCGAGGCGGGGAAGCACGTGCTGTGCGAGAAGCCGACGGCCCTGTCGTCGGTGCAGGCGGCCCGGATGTTGGGGGCCGCCCGTGCCCATCCGGAGCGCGTGGCCCTGATCGACCACGAGCTCCGCTTCGTTCCGGCACGCCGCGAGCTGCGCCGGCGGTTGGCCGCGGGCTGGGTCGGTCGGCCCCTCCACGTCGAGGTCGTCTGCCGGAGCGGCGGGCGTCTCCACCGGGAGTGGCCGTGGGACTGGTGGTCGCGCCGGGAGGACGGGGGCGGCGCCCTCGGGGCGATCGGGAGCCACATGGTCGACCAGGTCCGCTGGCTGCTCGGGGTCGAGGTGGAGGCGGTGCAGGCCGCCCTCACGACGGCCGTCGCGGAGCGGCCGGATCGCGCGGGCGTCGCGCGGGCCGTGACGGCCGACGAGCGGGCCAGCCTGCACCTGCGGCTGACCGGGGGAGCGGTCGCCACGATCGTCGTGAGCACCGTGGCCTCGGGCCCGCTGGAGCACCGCGTGCTGGTCGCGGGCGACGAGGGCGCCCTGCGGATCGACGACGGCCGGCTCACGGCCTATCGGCCCGGAGACCGGGAGCCGGCGGGCCTGACGCCGGAAGATCCCGTGGAGCTCCCGGCCGGGCTCCCCGACCACGAGTGGAGCCGCGGCACCGTGCATCTGGCGCGCGCGCTACGGGCCGCGCTGGTCGACGGCGACCGCGAGGCGCTGGCGCCGGCCGCCACCTTCGAGGACGGGTTGGCCGTGCAGCGGGCGCTGGATGCCGCCCGGGCCTCGGAGCTGCTGGGCGGCTGGGCGACGATCTAGCCTGCCCTTCTCACCGACTATCTACTACGAGACCGTATGTACCTGAATCTGCGGCGTTACGCTCTGCTCGGGCTCCTCGACGTACAGACAGTACGACTGCGTCGCCCTCGGTCGCAAGCCTTGCATCTCCAGGCACCTACGGCCTCTCGCA
>CAJQNK010000045.1 GCA_905479655.1 uncultured bacterium
GACGTGAGCCGGCGGACGTTGGCCCGGATGCCCTCCGCGTCGGAGGCCACGTTGGGGATGGAGACCAGGTCGACGAGCTCTTGCACCACCGCCCGCCGATGGGCGTCGCGCCAGGCACGCACCTCCTCGAGGGTCGAGGCGGGGGCGACGGCGGCTCCGAGGAGCAGGGCGGCTCCGAGGAGCACGGCAGCGCCAGGGAACACGGCGCCTCCAGGGAACACGGCGGCGGGCGACAGGGCTGGGGTCCAGAGACGGGGACGGGTCATGGGCACCTCCGACGGGGATGGGGTCTGGCGTCGTCTCACGATGCCGGATCGTGTTCCTGAGGGGCATCAAGGCGCCTCGGATCCGAGGTGAAACGACCTAAAACGTCCTCTCCCGAACGTCCGCACCCCACGATGGCGAAGCACGGCGGCCCGCGATCCGTAGAATCCGGTCAGATGCCCCCCTCCTCCGATCCCCGACCCCGGGTCCGCTTCGGTCCTTTCGAGCTCGACGCGGATCGGCGGCTCCTGCACCGCGACGGCGCCCCCGTCCCGGTGCCGGGCAAGGCCCTGGAGATCCTCGCGGTGCTGGTTCGCCACCGGGAGCGGATCGTCGGACGGGAGGAGCTGATGGAGGCCGCCTGGCCCGACACCTTCGTCGAGGAGTCGAACCTCACGCAGAATGTCTCTCTCCTTCGCAAGGCGCTGGGCGAGGGCGCCCGCGACCCGCGCTGGGTCGTGACGGTCCCGGGCAGGGGGTACCGCTTCGTGGGTCATCTCCGCGACCCGGCGGGACCTCGGGAGGGAGGCGATCCGCCGCCTGCCGGACGCCCGCAGGCTGGCCCGCGACTCGGCGCCGGCCTCGTCGTCCTGGCCCTGGCCGCCGGCGGGGCCTGGTGGACCGTTCGCCCCGAAGCGACCGGGCCGGCCACGGCCGCCGAGGCCGGCGCCGACGACGAGGTGGCGGCTACCGGCATCACGCGTCTGGCCGTCCTGCCGTTCCACGACCTCGGACCGGTGGACGAGGACGACTACCTCTCCGTCGCCCTCGCGGACGCCCTCATCGCCCGGCTCTCGCGGGTCGAGAGCCTCAAGGTCCGGCCGACCCTCTCGGTTCTTCCCTGGGCCGGGGAGGGAGCGCTCGATCCCGGCGACGCGGCGGATCGCCTGGAGGTCGACGCCGTTGTCACGGGGACCTTCCAGCGGGCCGACGGTCAGCTCCGGGTCTCCGTTCAGCTGGTGCTACCCGGGAGCGGAGCCGGCACGACCTCCTGGGCCGGGCGCTTCGAGCGCGAGGCGTCCCTGCGCCCCGAGGTGGAGGACGCCATCGCCGAGGAGCTGGCCCGGGCGTTGCTGCCCCGGCTCACGCCCGGTGTCCGGCAGCGGCTGCGGACGCCCGTCGCGGCCGACCCGGAGGCCCGCGAGGAGATCCTCAAGGCTCGCTATCTCCTAGCCCGGCGGGACGCCGTCGGGTTCGAGGGGGCGCGACGCCACCTGGAGCGGGCGATGACCCTCGACCCGGCCTGGCCGACCGCCTGGGAGGTCCTGGCCGAGACCAGGGTGGTCGAAGGGTTCTACGCCGCCGGGCCGCGCACGCCGTGGGAGTCGTTCGCGGCGGCCCGCGAGGCCGCTCTCCACGCCGTCGAGCTGGACCCGGCCTCCGTCGTCGCTCACCGCGTCCTCGCCTACCTGTCGCTGCAGCTGGACCTCGACCCTGTCGAGGCGAAGCGAAGGATGCGGCAGACCCTGGAGCTGGCGCCCGAGGACCCGAGGACCCTGCACTGGCAGGGTTGGGTGCTGCTGGCGGGCGGCGACGTCGAGGGCGGGCTGGAGTCGCTGGCGGAGGCTCGGCGTCTCGATCCGCTCTCCCGCATCCGGACCACCGCGCTGGGCATGGGGCACTACTACACTGGGGACGCCGCCGGCGCCGAGTCGTGGATGCGCGAGGCGCTGGGGCTCGATCCCGGCTTCGGCCGGGCCTGGTTCGACCTCGGACTGGTGCAGGAGGCGCTGGGACAGCCGGATGAGGCGGCGAGGAGCCTCGCCCGGGCCGAGGAGCTGCTGGGTCCGATCCCCGACGTCGTCGCCGCGCGGGGCCACCTGGCGGGCCGCTCGGGCGACGCCGAGGGCTGGCAGCAGAGCCTCGCCCGGCTCCGCGAGCTCGAGGCCGAGGGCTACGTGGACCCCTTCCACTTCGCCCTCCTTCACACGGCGGCGGGGGAGACCGAAGCCGCGCTCAGCGCCCTCGAGCGGACCGTCGACGAGCGCTCGGTCTGGCCGGTGGAGCTCCTCTGGGACCCCCGTCTGGAGCCCCTCCGCGGCGAGCCGCGCTACCGGGAGCTCGCGGGGCGCCTCACGCCGCCCGCCGGGTCGGGGCCCTGAGAGAGGCGGACAAGTGCGCCCACCGCCTCCGGGAGCTCGGAAGCGACGGCGGGGGAGGACAGAAGCAGCAGAGTCAGCCGGGTTTCACCCGGCGGCCCGGGGGTCGCTCCCCGGCTTCGTCAGTTCGGGTAGTAGGCCGGCCAGACCAGCGCGTCGAGGACCGCCGTCTGGACGAAGAACGGGATCGCGCCCGCGAAGGCCAGCCAGGGGCCGAGGCCGCCGAGCCGGCGGGCGATCGTCCAGGTCAGCCAAATGACGATGGTCGAGCCCAGGCCCACC
Organism: uncultured bacterium; assembly: GCA_905479655.1. Lineage (GTDB taxonomy): Bacteria > Acidobacteriota > Thermoanaerobaculia > Multivoradales > JAHEKO01 > CAJQNK01. The sequence goes on from CAJQNK010000045.1 coordinate 2,646, forward strand.
AGGAAGAGGACGAGGCGGACGACGGGCCAGAGACCGGGCGACGGCCCGGCGATCATCGCGGCCGTCAGCGGCAGCCAGAGTGCCGAGGGCACGAGGACCAGGGCGTAGGCCGCCGGCACCAGCACCCAGGGCAGGGCCGTGGCCCGCTCCATCTCGACCTTCCCCAGCCGCCAGGCGAGGAGCCAGGTGAAGGGGAAGAAGCCCGCGACCGCCAGCAGCATGTTGGTCGTGTAGAGCGGTCGCAGACCCTCGGGCACGCCGCCCCAGAGGCCGTCCGCCACGGCGTCGGAGAGCCCGAACGCCACGGTGTAGCTCGCCGGAACGGCGAGCCCGGCGATCACGAGGAAGAGGAGGAAGCGGCGGGAGGGAGGAGTCATGGTCTGGGGCCTCGGGTTGCGGCCCGGTCTCGGGCGACCGGCGTCCTACCGGAGATCATCGCATGCCGGGGCGTCCCGGAGCCCGGCTCACTCGACGCGGACGACCAGGCCCTTGAGGTACTCGCCCTCGGGAAAGGGCAGGGAGACGGGGTGGTCCGCGCCGGCGCCGAGGCGCTCGAGGATGCGGCCGGTCCGGCCGGCGTCCAGGGCCGCGTCCGAGACGATCTTCTGGAACAGGGACGACTCGACGGCGCCGGAGCAGCTGAAGGTCATCAGGGTGCCGCCGGGGGCGAGGAGCTGGAAGGCGAGGAGGTTGATGTCCTTGTAGCCGCGCGCCGCCTTCGGCACCCGGTGTTTCGAGTCCGCGAACTTCGGTGGATCGAGCACCACGAGATCGAACTTGCGATCCTCGGCCCGGAAGCCGCGCAGGACGGAGAAGACGTTCCCCTCCACCGGCTCGACCCAGGCCGCGTCCAGGCCGTTGGCGGCGTAGTGGGCCCGGGCCAGCTCGAGGGCCGGCCCGGAGCTCTCCACGTCCGTGACCCGGCGGGCCCCGGCGGCCAGGGCGGCCACCCCGAAGGCCCCGGAGTAGGCGAAGGCGTTCAGCACCGAGGCGTCGGAGGCGAAGCGGGCGATCGCCCGTCGCGCCGGCGCCTGGTCCAGGTAGAAGCCGGTCTTGTGGCCACCCCGCAGATCCGCCAGGAACTGGCAGCCGCCCTCGCGGAAGGCGACGCGCTCCGGGGGCTCCTCCCCCGCGAGGCAACCGGCCCGGCCGGGGAGGCCCTCCTTGTCCCGCACCTCCGCCTCGGAGCGCTCCCAGATCCCCCTGGGCCCCAGGAGACCCTCGAGCGCCTCCGCGATCTCGGCGCGCCAACGCTCGACCCCCGCGGCCAGGAACTGGCAGACGAGATACTCGCCGTAGCGATCGACGACCAGGCCGGGCAGGCCGTCCGACTCGCCGTGAACCCAGCGCCAGGCCGAGCGCGCCGGGTCCGCCGCCAGCTCCCTGCGGGCGGCGACGGCCGCGGCGAGACGCGCGCGGAACCACCCGGCGTCGATGTTCTCCGCCGGATCGAAGCTCCACATGCGGACCCGGATCGCGGAGGCCGGCGAGAAGGCGCCCCAACCGATCGGGTCGCCGCCGGCCGCCACGACCGCGACGGTGTCGCCGGCGGCCGGCTCGCCCTCGATGCGGTCGATCGCGCCGGAGAAGACCCACGGGTGCCGGCGCCGCAGGGAGGCGTCCCGTCCGGGCCGCAGGTGGATCGTCGTCATCGCCGAACGCTAGCAGGTTTCCCGAGCGGGACCCGGGTTGGCGCCGGCCATGACGACGCGCTGGCGCAGGTTCGAGGGGCCGAGCCGGAAGGGCTCGAAGAGGGCCCCGAGATCGGTGGAAGGACGGCGGGAAGAGGTGTCAGGGGTCAAGGTCGTTCTCCTTCTGGCGACGGTCGTCGCGGCGCCGGCGGGAAGGTAGCGGGGGTCGTCGAGTTGTCCACCGGCGGGTCGACCGGGGGGCGTGAGATCATGCCAAGACGCTGGCGCGAAGGTGCGAAGGTGCGAGCGGGCGCCCGACCCCCCACCCGGCCTCCCGTCAGTCGGCCGGCACCTCCAGCCGATCGACGTTCCGGAACCCCCGCGGCAGCACCTTGCCGCGTAGCGCCCGAGCCCCCCGGAAGTTCTCCAGGTCCGACGGTCCCAGGTTCATGTAGCGCTTGCCGGCGTGGAGTCGCAGCGTCGCGCCCTTCGGCAGCACGAAGACGTGCTCCACGAACTCCGAGCGGTCGGCGAGCTTCTTGCGGGGGACGTTGATGATCTTGTTGCCCTTGCCGCGGGCGAGCTCCGGCAGCTCGGCCACGGGGAAGGCCAGGAGGTAGCCGGCCGAGGTCACCGCGACGAGCACGGTGTCGTCGAGCCCGGTCACCGGTCGCGGCGGCAGGACGTGAGCCCCCTTCGGCACGGTCATGGAGGCCTTGCCCGACTTCTGGCGTGTCTGGAGATCCGCGAGGCGGGCGATGAAGCCGTAACCGTAATCGGAGGCGAGGAGCACCCGGTCCTCGGGCTCGCCCAGCATCACGCCGATCCACTCGGCGCCGGCCGGGGGGCTCACGGACGAGGAGAGCGGCTCTCCGTGGCCCCGGGCCGACGGCAGGGTGTGGGTCGCGAGCCCGTAGGTGCGCCCGGCGGAGTCGAGGAACACGGCGGGCTGGTTGCTCTTGCCCCGCGCGTGCGCCAGGTAGCCGTCGCCGGCCTTGTAGGTCAGGCTCTCGGGATCGAGCTCGTGACCCTTGCCGGCACGCACCCAGCCGCGCCGCGAGACGACCACGGTGACCGGCTCGGTGGGCAGCAGGTCCGCCTCCGCGAAAGCCTCCGCCGAGACCAGCTCCTCGGCGTCCTCCAGCGGGGAGCGACGGTCGTCGCCGTAGGTCTCGACGTCGGCCTCCAACTCCTCGCGCACGAGATGCCGCAGCCGCTTCTCGGAGCCCAGGGTCTCCTCGAGGGTCTGGCGCTCCCGGAGCAGCTCGTCCTGCTCGCCCCGGATCTGCATCTCCTCCAGCCGCGAGAGGTGACGCAGCTTCAACTCCAGGATCGCCTCCGCCTGGCGGTCCGTGAGGTCGAAGCGCGCCATGAGCACCGGCTTCGGCTCCTCTTCCCGCCGGATGATGGCGATCACCTCGTCGATGTTGAGGTAGGCGACGAGGTAGCCCTGGAGCACGTGCAGCCGGTCGAGCACCTTCTCCAGCCGGTTCTCCAGGCGCCGGCGCACGGTCTCGACGCGGAAGGAGAGCCACTCGGAGAGGATCGTCCGCAGATCGAACAGCCTCGGCCGGCCGTCGAGCCCGATGGCGTTCATGTTGACCCGGTAGTTGCGCTCGAGGTCGGTCGTGGCGAAGAGGTGGGCCATGAGTCGTTCCGCGTCGACCCGGTTCGATCGCATCTCCACCACCAGCCGCGTCGGCTGACGATGGTCGGACTCGTCGCGCAGGTCCTCGACCCAGGGGAGCTTCTTGGCCTGCATCTGACCCGCGATCTGCTCGAGGACCTTCGAGCCCGAGACCTGGTAGGGCAGCGCGTCGATGATCAACCGCGCCCCGTCCCGAAGCCAGCGCGCCCGCATCTTCACGGAGCCCGAACCGGTCTCGTACATCTTCAGGAGCTGCTCGCGCGGCGTGATGATGCGCGCCTCCGTGGGGTAGTCGGGGCCCGGCACGAAGGCCTGGAGCTCCCTCGCTGTGGCCTTCGGGTGCTCCAGCATGTGGATCGCCGCCGCCACGACCTCCCGCAGGTTGTGCGGAGGCAGGTCCGTCGCCATGCCGACCGCGATCCCCGAGGCGCCGTTGAGCAGCACGTGGGGCAGCCGGGCCGGCAGGACCTTCGGCTCCTGCAGCGTGCCATCGAAGTTCGGCGCCCACTCCACCGTCCCCTGCCCCAGCTCCGCGAGCAACACCCGGGCGAAGGCGGTGAGCCGCGCCTCGGTGTAGCGCATGGCCGCAAAGGACTTCGGGTCGTCCGGGGAGCCCCAGTTGCCCTGGCCCTCGACGAGGGGATAGCGGAAGCTGAACGGCTGCGCCATGAGCACCATGGCCTCGTAGCAGGCCGTGTCGCCGTGCGGGTGGTACTTGCCCAGCACGTCGCCCACCGTGCGCGCCGACTTCTTGAACTTCGCCGCCGCCGACAGCCCCAGCTCGCTCATGGCGTAGATGATGCGCCGCTGCACCGGCTTGAGCCCGTCGGCCAGCGACGGCAGGGCCCGGTCCAGGATAACGTACATTGAGTAGTCGAGGTACGCCTTCTCGGTGAAGTCGGCGATGGACTGGCGTTCGAGGTCGAGCATGGAGACGGGCCTCCGCGGGTCGCCCGTCTAGCCTAGCGGACCCCGAGGTCGGGCTCGGCAACGGGTTCCCTTCGCGAAGGTCCGAGTCGGATGAGCGATTCAGGGGCGAAATCGCGTCTATTCCATTCGAGATGATGGAGAACCGCACCGGCCTCTGGAGTGAATGGCCCCGGACGGCCCTTCTCGGCCTCGGGCCCCGTGGCCCGCCCGCCGGGCCCTCTGCCCGGCGCCGATGACCACCGCGTCTCCCGGTGACCCGAAGTTTCCAAGAACAAAGGAGATCTACATGTTGCGAACCACGATCCTCCTGCTGGTCGTCCTCACGGCCGTCCCGGCGGGAGCCACCACCGACGTCTCCGGTCAGGAGGTGCCGTTCCACGTCGCCGTCGAGAGCTTCCTCTCTGCCCTCGCGGGCGCGAAGAATGACGGAGTGGCGGAACTCCTCCTGGACTCCGTCGGCCTTCCGATCTCCGGCCCTTTCGTCGACGAACTGACCGCGCTCCGGCCCCGCGTCATGGCCGGTTACACCGAGAGCCTCGAGTCCGGGAGCGACTCAGAGGATGCCGGATGCGAGAAGGCCCGCGCCCTGGGGCACGGAGTCGCCAGCGCCCACGCCAGTGAAATGGCCCGAGCGAGCGGTACGGTCGCCCCTTGGCACGCCTTCCTGATCCTCATCGATCGGGGCCGGACGTCCATCGCGTTGCGGTCGGACCGCACGCCCGAGGAGTTCCGCAAGTACCACCGGAGGCTCCACACCTGTTGGGCCGAAGGGATCTGGTCGGTCTACCCGGGAAAGGAGGTGACGCCGTGAAGCGAAGGGTCTGGCTCGCTCTGCTGCTCCTGATCCTCGTCCCGGCGGCCTCACCGGCCCTGGAGTGGTGCGTGGAGGGCTTCAACTTCACCCGCAGCAGCGCAGTGCCCATTCCCGACGGCAGGGTGATCGGCAGTGGCTACCACACGTTGACCGTCGTGGACACGGACCTATGGAACCTGATCATCAGATTCCGCATTGCGAGCGGCAAGCTGTCCTTCTACGGAGGCGTGATGAACCGGTGCTCCTCGGGCTGGATCTACCCACACGGCCCCGACGACACCTTCACCTCGTGCTTCACCTATACCGAGATCCAGCCCTGCTACCAGGGCGAGGGCCTGTGGGATGTGTGGACCGTCGGCGAGCTCGAAGGGAGCAACGGTGGGCGCAAGACCTCGCTTCCGAAGGTCCTGAGGACCGAGTGCTTCTGTTGAACCGTTGAGCGGGGGGCGGGCGCCCGGGCCGCTCTCCGGGTGCACCGCGATCGATTTCCGCAGCCGAGCTCAGACCGTCGCCAGGTTTCCCTTCTCGGTCAGCCAATCCCGGCGGTCGCTCGACCGCTTCTTCGCCAGCAGCTTGTCGAAGAGCTGGTGGACGACATCGCCCGCCGAGGCCACGCCGTTGGCGCCCTCGCCGTCCAGGGCGTCGACGTCGAAGACGAGCTTGACCAGGCGGCGGGTGTCGCGGTCCATGGTCGTCTCGCGGAGCTGGCTGGGGTTCATCTCGCCCAGGCCCTTGAAGCGCTGGACGTTGACCTTCGTCTTCTTGCCGTCGGCCTCCAGTCGCTCGAGGGTCTGCTCACGCTCGGAGTCGTCGAGCGCGTAGAAGACCTCCTTGCCCCGGTCGATGCGGAAGAGCGGCGGCATGGCGACGAACACCCGGCCGTCGGCGACCAGGGCGGGAAAGTGGCGCACGAAGAGGGCGCACAGCAGGCTGGCGATGTGGGCTCCGTCCGAGTCGGCGTCGGCCAGGATGCAGACCTTGCCGTAACGCAGGCCGTCGAGGTCCTCCGAGCCCGGGTCGACCCCCAGGGCCACCGCGATGTCGTGGACCTCCTGGGAACCCAGCACCTCGGACGAGTCCACCTCCCAGGTGTTGAGGATCTTCCCGCGGAGCGGCAGGATGGCCTGGTACTCCCGGTCGCGGGCCTGCTTGGCCGAGCCGCCGGCCGAGTCGCCCTCGACCAGGAAGAGCTCGGTTTCGGCCAGGTCCTGGCTGGTGCAGTCGGCGAGCTTCCCGGGGAGCGCCGGCCCCGACGTGATCCGCTTGCGTTGCACCTTCTTGGCCGCCCGGGCGCGGGCCTGGGCGGAGGTGATGGCGAGATCGGCGATCCTCTCGCCGACCTCCACGTGCTGATGGAGCCAGAGGCTGAAGGCGTCCTTCACCGCGCCGGAGACGAAGCGGGCGGCGTCGCGGTTCGAGAGACGCTCCTTCGTCTGGCCCGAGAACTGGGGATCGCGGATGCGCGCCGAGAGCAGGAACACGCAGCGCGCCCAGACGTCGTCCGGGGCGATGTGGACGCCCCGCGGCACCAGGTCGCGGAAGTCGCAGAACTCGCGGATCGCCTCGGTCAGCCCGGAGCGGAAGCCGTTGACGTGGGTGCCGCCCTGGGGTGTCGGGATCAGGTTGACGTAGCTCTCCTGGACGGGGATCGTCCCCTGTTCCTCGGGGCCGAGCCACGCCACGGCCCAGTCGACCTCGCGGTCCTCCTCGGAGTCCTTGAAGTGGCCGATCATCGGCTCGCCGGGCACGAGATCCGCCCCCGCCATCTCGTCCTGGAGGTAGTCGGAGAGGCCGTCCTCGTAAAGCCACTCCTGGTCGTTGTCCGGCTCGCTCTCGTCCGCGAAGACGATGTGGAGCCCGGGGCAGAGCACCGCCTTGGCGCGCAGCGCGTGCTTCAGGCGCTTCACCTGCACCTTCGGCGAGTCGAAGTACGAGGCGTCGGGCCAGAAGCGGACCCGGGTCCCCGTGTTGCGCTGGCCGACGGTGCCGACCGCCGCGAGGTCCGAGCTCTTCTCGCCGTCGGCGAAGGTCATCCGCCACTCCTTGCCGTCGCGCTTGACGGTGACCTCGAGACGAGACGACAGGGCGTTCACCACCGAGACGCCCACGCCGTGGAGCCCGCCGGAGAAGCGGTAGCTCTTGTTGCTGAACTTCGCCCCGGCGTGGAGCCGCGTGAGGATCACCTCGACACCCGAGACCCTCTCCCCCTTGTGCTTGTCGACCGGCATGCCCCGCCCGTCGTCCTCCACCGTCACCGAGCCGTCGTCGTGGAGGGTGACGTCGATGCGTCCGGCGTACCCCGCGATCGCCTCGTCCACACTGTTGTCGACCACCTCCTGCACCAGGTGGTTCGGCCGCTCGGTGGAGGTGTACATCCCCGGCCGCCGACGCACCGGCTCCAGGCCCTTGAGGACCTCGAGGTCGGAGGCGTTGTAGGTCGGGGGTGGCATGGGTCGGGGAGATCTTAGCGCCTGGGGGAATCCGGGGTCCTAACCCCGGGAACCGTCATGAGCGGCGACGTGATCCCCCACCGGACCCGGCAGGTCGACACGATCCTGCGGCCGACTTCGGGTCCGCTCTGTCTTGATCTCGTGCGCGGTTCAGGGTGGAACATGGTTCTGTCGGGGGAAGCCTCGACACCCCACCCACGCGCCAGCCGGCCCGCCGGGGCGCAGGGCACTCGGCGGGCCGTTGAGAGCGGGGATGAACGCTGCTCGTTCGAGCGTTGCGGCCCATTCGCCAGCTTACGAGTTGTCGCTCAGGCTGGACGAGCCCGAATCGTTCTGCAGGCTCCCTCCCGTGTCGTTCCCGACCGCGTCGGTGGCTACGGCGCAGGCCTGGATCCAGAGGTTCGCCATGCCGCCGTTCGCAGCGAAGCTGTTGCGCTCGACCTGGTCCTCGGTTTCGCAGCCGATGACGACGCCGGCACCGGCGTTGTTGCGCAGGTCGTTGCCACAGACCTCGTTGTTGATGCTGCCGCGGTCCGGATTGGCACTCTGCAGCATGATCCCGGCCGCCCCGCTGCGGCCGACCAGGTTGCCACCCACCAAGCTCGCCTCGGTATCGAGGAGCAGGATGCCCTCGGCATCGGAGAGACCTACCAGGTTGCAGAGGATCTGGGCATTGAACGACTGCAGGGCTCGAATGCCGATGCCGGGCGTGCGGACGATCCGGTTCGCCTTGACCACCGTGTCGAGGTCGTCGATCAGGTGCACCGCGTGAGGGGCACAGTTCTGGAACTCGAAACCGACGATCGAGACGCTGGTCGTACCCTGGACCGTGATGCAGCTTCCGGCCAGGCCGCTGCCGTCGATCACGGCGGCGGGCTCCGGCAGACCACAGGCGAGCGCGCCGTAGTCCTCGATGTCGAAGCTGGCACCCACCAGTCGTACCCGGTCGTATGCGGCTCCGGCCAGGATCACGTTCTCGTTGTACGGGCCGGTCGAGCACCCGTGGACCACGATGGTGTCGCCGGCGAAGGCCGCGGCGACGGCGGCACCGATGGTCGGGTACGGGCCGGCGACGCAGTCGACCACCAGTACGGCCGCCGGTGCCGCGGTGGCGGACGCCATGAGCACCAGCGCGCTCAATGCGAGGTGGATCAGGCGATTCGCAGATAGTCTCATCACGCTCTCCTCTGTTGGGGTCCCGGCCGCCTCCGCACCACTCGAAAGGCAGCGGATCGTCGCCGAGTCGTTAGGCTTCGTGAAGGAGAGCTGCGAGCCCGACCGGACCGGTTTAGCGGTTCCTGGTCTGATCTTCTCACCGGGATGCGAGGCTTGCGACCGAGGCCGACGCAAGCGTACCGTCGGTACGTCGAGGAGCCCGACAGGAGCGTAACGCCGCAGATTCAGGTACCTGCGGCCCCTCGCTACGACAACCGGTGAGAAAGGCAGGCTAGCCGCGCTGCATGGCGCGAGAGGGTAGCCCATCCTGCCGGGCCCCGAGAGTGGCGCGGGGTCAGGGCGACTCGGGCTCGCCCTCGATCCCGAGGTAGACGAGCACCAGCGATGTCTCCCCCGTGGCCTCGATCTCGTGCTCGTCGTCGGGCTCGACGAGGAGGCACGCGCCCGTCGTCAGGGGATGCTCGGCTCCGTCGATCCGGGCGACGCCCTCGCCGGATTCGACCCAGAAGATCTCCCACAGATCGGGGTGGGTATGGGCTGGGGCCTTCTGGCCCGGGGCGAAGCGGGCGCGGGCGAAGTGGGTCAGGCCGGGGGCGTCGCCGCGGGCGAGGAGGACCCGTTTGGGGATGGCCGGGTCGTGGGAGACGGGGCGATCGGGGAGGTCGTCGTGGTGCACGATCTTCATCGGAGGGTCCTCTCGTCTGGCCGGCTAGCCGTAACGGCGGCGGAGCTTGATGGCCCGGGGCTCCTGGGTGGCGTCGAAGCCGGCGGCCAGGATGGCAGTGTAGGCGCTGGTGTGGGCGGGCTCGGCGTTGAGGGTCTCGACGGTGATGGCCTTCAAGGGATCGAAGGGTCTCGTGAGGAGGACCCCGAGGAAGGCCAGGTAGTCGGGCAGCTTCGGGTGGTCGGGGGCGACGGCGATCTCGAGGTGGCGGCCGTTGCCGCGGGAGACGACGACGAGCGACGAACCGTGGAAGACGAGGTGGGTCGAGGGGAGGCGCGGCGGCACGCGGCCTTCGAACTGCTCGAGGCCCAGGCCGCACGGCGACGCCGGATCGACGGCGGTGATCCAGAAGATCGCGCTGTCGTCCAGGCCCTCGCGCAGACGGCGGAAGGCGGCGGGGGCGATGAACTGGAGGCCGGGGACGCCGTGGAAGAAGTGGCCGGCGAGGACCTCGCCGGAGAGCTCCATGATGCGCAGCGTGCGGAAGAGGCGGCGCCAGCGGAAGGCGGGGAGCTCGCGTTCGAGGAGTTCGCGGAAGAGGACGCCGTAGCGCTCCAGCAGCAGACGGACGCGCTCCTTGTTGAGCTCCTCGCGCTCGAGGGCGTCGGGCGCCTCGCCGGGTGCGGGCGCCGGCAGGGCGAACCAGTCGCCCAGGTCGGAGGGGTCGCGAAGCCAGCGACCGGCGCGGCGGCGGCCGGCGGTCCGGCGACGCTCGGTTCTCGGGGCCGCCGCGCCGCCGGTGGGTGTGTCCGTCCGGAAGCGGCCCTGGATCCCGCGTCGCACCGCGAGCCAGGTGGTGTTGGAGACCCGGCCCTCCCAGGCCAGTTGCCACAACGCCTCGCTGAGAGCGGCGGGCGACAGCCCCGAAGCGTGGACCAGCTCCGCCACGGAGCGCCGCGGGCGCTCGCCGCCGGGACCCGTGAGCAGCGCCAGGATCCGGGCGGCGGCCTCGCCGGAGCCGCCATCCGGGGAAGGAAGATCACCGGCACGGTCCGTGCCGTCGATGGCGTCCATCGCGTCCACCATCAACTCCATCTCGCTCTCGAACGCGAAGGTCAGGCGCTCCTTCCCACAGCCCCGCCAGATCAGCTCGCTCTCCTGGAACACCCCGTCGAGCCAGGGCAGGTAGTACGGCTCGAGCCGGGCGGGCAGGATGGCGTCCTCCCAGGCCCGGGCCGGGGCCGGGTAGCCGAAGAGGCGCTCGAGCGACCCGCGGAGCCCCTCGACGCCGCCGGCGGCCGCCGTCAGCCCCTGGACCGCGGCGAGGAAGCCCGGGAGGCGCTCCAACGGCACGGCCTCGAAGGAGGGCCGGCCCGCCGCCCGCAGCATGCGCAGGAGGCGCTCCAGGTTCTCGGTGTCGCACAGTTCCGGCTCCGCGTCGTCGGGGGCACCGCGGCGGATCGTGTCGACGACCAGCGTCTCGGCCTCGACGAGGGAGTCGACGGCGGCCTGGAGCTCCGCGGGAGTGCCGAGGAGGGCGGCGAGGCGCTCCCGCGGGAACGGGCCGCGGAAGCGCGCGAGGTCGGCCACCAGGTCTTCGAGCGGATCCGTGGCGGCGTCCTCGTCCGGGCCCTGGACGCCATCCGGGACGCCATCCGGGGTGGCCTGGTCCTCGGCCTCCCGGTTCTCCAGGCGGCCGAGCGCTTCCAACGCCTCCGTCCGCGGCTCGGCCCCGGGGTCCGTCAACGAGACCAGGCGGGCTCCTGCCGGGGCCAACTCGGAACCCACCGCCTCCAGCACGCCCCGCAGCGACTCGACGGCGACGACCGCACCCTCCGGGTCGCCGCCGGGCAGCACCAGGCCGAACAGGCGGGCCGACGCCTCCTCCAGGAGCGCGGCTACCGCCTCGTGGCCCACCTCCCGCTCGATCGCCGCCGCCAGCTCCCGCCACTCCCGGCGCGACAGGAGCCGCCGCTCCTTGAGCCACTCCACCAGCTCGCCGGCCTCCGTGGGCGGGTAGCCGGGTGCGAAGCGCCGGAGCTTCCGTTCCAGCTCGTCGACGATCTCGGCCGGGATGCGGGGCCTCAGCTCGGAGGAGTGAACCAGCTCGCGCAGCAGCCCGGCCGAGAGCGCGGGGCCACTCGTCTCGGGAGTGTCGTCCTCGTACATCAGGCGGTTGGTGCGCAGCCACGAGAGGTTGGCGGCGAAGGGAGACGGCCGGTCGGTGACGGCCCGGGAGATCCGGGTCTCGCCGGAGGCGACCTCGTCCAGGCGACGACGCAGCTCGGGGATGTCGAACGCGTCGTCGAGGCAGGCGCGCCAGGTCTCCACGACGACCGGGAAGTCCCGGCTCCCGGCGACGGCCTCCAACAGGGTCTTGGCCCGCTGGCGGACGAGCCACAACGGCTGCCGGCGACGGAAGCTGGCCCGCGGGAGCAGCAGCGCACAGCCGGCCGCCATGCGGAAGTGGGCGCCGAAGAAGCCGGTCTTCTCGAGACGCCGGCGCAGCAGCTCCTCCAGGCGCGCGGGATCGACCATGGCCAGAAGCTCCTCGGTCTCGATGCCACCCTCGGGCTCCTCGACGGCGACACAGTCGTCGTCCTGGTAGATCTCGGGCGACCAGCCCCAGCGCTCCTCCCAGGCGGCGGCCAGCGCGATGGCCAGCGGTCGGTTGATCCGCCCGCCCCACAGCGTGTGGATCACGAGCTGGCGCCGGCCGTCGCGCTCCGTGGGATCGGCCGAGCGCTCGGCCAGCAGGTGGTGGCGATGGGGCAGGGCGACGCCCGTCCAGGCCCGCTGCGCGTCGACCAGACGCAGCAGCTCCCGGGTCGCCGTAGGCGCCAGCAAATGCTCCCGGGCCAGCCAGGCTCGGGTCTCCTCGCGCGGCTCCCGGCTCCTCAGCCGGCCCTCCAGCCGCTCCAGGAAGAGCCCGATGCGCTCCGAGAGGTGCCAGCCCCGGTCCTGGGCGTCGGCCCGCCAGAACGGGGCCATGGCGGCGCCGGAGCGGGACGGCGTCACCACCACGTCGTTGTGGGTGATCTGCCGGATGCGCCAGGCCTGGGCGCCCAGCGTGAAGGTTTCGCCCAGGGTGCGCTCCCAGACGAACTCCTCGTCCAGCTCGCCGATCCGGGCCCCCGACTCGTGGAGGCGCAGCGTGAAGTAACCCCGTTCCGGGATGGTGCCCCCGTTGGTGTAGAGGAGGCGGGCCACGCCGGGGCGCGCGCGGACCGTCCCCTCGACCCGGTCGATGGCGATCCGCGGCCTCAACTCCCGGATGCGGCTGTCGGCGTAGCGGCCGGCCAGCATCTCGATCAGCCGGTCGAACGCCGCCCGCGACAGGCGACGATACGGGTAGCTCTCCACCACGCTGTCGTAGAGCTCGTCCAGGGACCAGCTCTCCGTGGCGGTCATGGAGAGGATCACCTGGGCCAGCACGTCGAGCGGACCCTCGAGGGGGCGGACCTCCTCGATGTCGCCGTCGAGCGCCGCCCGGGCCACCACCGCCGCATCCACGAAGTCGCGGGCGAAGGTCGGGTAGAACCGGCCCCGGCTCGTCTCACCGACGCTGTGACCCGCGCGACCGATGCGCTGGAGTGCCGAGGCGACGCTCTTCGGCGTCTGCACCAGCAGCACCTCGTCGAGCGCGCCGATGTCGATCCCCAGCTCCAGGGAGTTGGTGGCCACCAGGGCCCGGAGCCGGCCCTCCTTCAGCCGCTCCTCCACGACCGCGCGGATCTCCCGCGACAGCGAGCCGTGATGGGAGTAGGCCAGCTCCTCGGCCTCACCTTCGTTCACCAGGCGGGTGACCTTCTCCGTCAGCCGCCGGCTGTTGGCGAACAGCAGGGTCGACCGGTTGGCGCGGATGCGCTCGCGGAACGCGTCGGCCAGGCCATCCCACAGGGGCGCCGCGTCGGCGCGGGCGGGGACGCCGGGAGCGTCGGGCGCGTCGGTCGGGTCGGTGAGGGTCGGGCCACAGGCCGCGGGGAAGTCGACGCCGATATCGTAGGCCTTCGCCCGCGGCGCCTCGACGATCGCCACCGGCCGGGGCCGCAGCGAGCCGCTCTCCCGCGACCAGCCGCCCACGAAGCGCGCCACCCTGTCGAGCGGGCGAACCGTTGCGGAGAGGGCGAGCCTCTGGAACTCGCCCGAGAGCCCCACGAGCCGATCCACCGCGGTGATGAGATGGGTTCCGCGCTTGCTCCCCACGACGGCGTGGATCTCGTCCACGATCACCGTCTCGAGATCCCCGAGGATCGAGCGTCCGCCGGCCGAGGTCAGGAGGATATTGAGGCTCTCGGGTGTGGTGATGAGGATCTCGGGAGGGTGGCGGGTCGTTCGCCGTCGCTCGGCGTCGGGCGTGTCGCCGCTGCGCGTGGCGACGCGCACGGCCGGGGCGTCCGGCAGCCGGTCCCGTAGCTCCGCCAGCGGCACCAGGAGGTTGCGCTGGATGTCGTTGTTGAGCGCCTTGAGCGGCGACACGTAGAGCAGCCGCGTCCTCCCGCCGGGCCAGACGCCGGTGAGCAGCCGATCGAGACCCCAGAGGAACGCCGTCAGGGTCTTGCCCGAACCGGTCGGGGCCGTGATCAGCGCATGGCGGCCGGCGGCGATCTCCGGCCACGCCGCCACCTGGACCGGCGTTGGTTCGCCCACGCGTTCGCGGAACCAGGCGGCGACCCGGGGGTCGAACGGGGCGAGGGGGTCGGCAGCGGGGCGAGGGCGGGACATGGTCTCGAGTCCTGGCGACGGGGCGCGGTCAGGTCTTCCGTGTTGTCCTGAGCGCAGCGCGAAGCGCGGAGTCGAGACGCTATCTACGCCGCATCGTCGCCGCCGTCGGGGAACCTGCAGCCCAACAACCGGGCGAACTCCCGGCAAGCGTCGGTCACCGTGAAGATGCCGGCGAGCTTGTCGTCCTTCACCACCAGCGCGCAGTCGACGGGAGCCTCGGCCATGTGGCTCAGGACCTCGTCCAACGGGTTCTGGAGGCCCACGACGTAGGCCGGGGTGTGGGCCAGGTCCCGGACGCGGAGGCCCTCGGGGACCCGACCCTCGTCGGATGGGTCGGCCGCCCGCTTGAGGTCCCGATCTCCGATGACCCCCACCAACTCGCCGGACTCCGTCACCGGCAGGTGGCGGATGCCGTGGCGCTCCATGAGCGCCCTGGCGTCGTCCACGCTCCCGTCGATGTCGATGAAATGGGGGAAGGGCGTCATGGCCGTCCGCATCCTCGGCATCTTGTCGATGCGACTCCACTCCATCTTCACCTCCGGTGTCCCCTCGCGTCACCCCAGCTCCGGACGCCGCTCAACCGCCGAACTCCTCATCGTAGTCTTCGAGCGCGGCGGTGACGACGCGCTCCGCGTGCTCGAGGCCGTAGGTCGGGCCGATGGTCACCCGGGACTCCTCACCCGGGACCAGCTTGTAGGTCAGGAAGTAGTGCCGCAGGCGCTCGACCAGGACCGGCGGCAGCTCCTCGATATCGCGCGTGTGGCCCCAGAAGTTGTCGTTCTCGAGAACGGCCACGATCTTGTCGTCGGCCTCCCCCCCGTCGAGCATGGGCAGGCCCCCGACGACCCGTGCGTCCAGGATCACTTCGGCACGGCCGATGGGGCGCTCGGAGACGACGCAGATGTCGAGCGGGTCGCCGTCGCCCCGCTCCGCGTCGGGCATGAGCTCGCGCACCCGGCGCCCACAGAAGGTGCGGGGGATCAGGCCATAGAGGGCGGGCGGCACCGAGGAGCTGCGCTGGGGCCGGTCGACCCGCAGGTAGCCCGTCTCCTTGTCCAGCTCGTACTTGATGGAGTCGAAGGGGGTGAGCTCGATGTAGGCGTGTACGCGATGCGGCGGCTCGAGACCCGGCGACGGCCCGTGCCAGGGGTGGGGCCGCCAGCGGTAGAAGGGGCGCGGGAAGGCCATGAGGAGATTGTACGACACCCTGCCCCCACCGCGGCAGGCCGGACCCGCTACGCCCCCTCGCCCTTCGGCCCGTGGAGGGTCACGGGCTGATGGCTCCCGCGCAGCCGCAGGTTGAGCATCTCCACCAGGACGGAGAAGCCCATGGCGAAGTAGATGTAGCCCCGCGGGATGTGGACGTCCAGGCCGTCAGCCACCAGGGCCATCCCCACCAGCAGCAGGAACGAGAGCGCCAGGATCTTGACCGTCGGGTGCACCTCGACGAAGCGGGCGATCGGCCCCGAGAAGACCATCATGAAGACCACGGCCAGGACGACGGCGATCACCATGATCGACAGGTGCTCCGCCATGCCTACCGCGGTGATCACCGAGTCCAGGGAGAAGACGATGTCCAGCAGCATGATCTGCACGAGCACGCCGCCGAAGGAGGCCGCCGCGCGTCGGACGCCGCCCTCCTCGTGGCCCTCGAGCTTGTCGTGGATCTCGTGGGTGCTCTTCCCCAGCAGGAAGAGGCCGCCGAGAATCAGGATCAGGTCACGCCCGGAGATCTCCCGGCCCAGGACCGTGAACAAAGGCGCCGTGAGACCGATCACCCAGGCGATGGAGAAGAGCAATAGGATCCGCGTCCCCATGGCGAGGCCGAGCCCCAGGATCCGCGCCCGGCCCTGCTGGTGAGCGGGCAGCTTCCCCGCCAGGATCGCGATGAAGACGATGTTGTCGATCCCCAGCACCAGCTCGAGGACGGTGAGGGTCGCCAACGCGATCCAGCCTTGCGGGTCGGAAATCCACTCCATGAACGGTCTCCTCCGGGGTCGGGGGGCTCGGGGGAGCGATCCTAGCGCGCCGGGGGTGGTGGCCCCGAGCCCCCTGCCCCTCTGCTCTTCGCGTCTTAGCGTCTTAGCGTGAGCACCCCCGCTCCACCCAACGGCCCCCAGGGGCCCGCCCACCCGCCCGCCGGCCTACCCCCCCTCCTTCCCCACCAATCGCTTGCGCAGGAAGAACCGCCGGTGCCCGGGCGGGAAGTCCTCGAGTGCCCCGAAGACCCGGTAGCCGAGGCGCCGGTAGAAGTCCAGGGCCTGGAAGCTGTAGGTCGAGAGGTGACTCTGGCGGCAGCCGCGGCGGACGGCCTCCTCCTCCGCGGCCTCCATCAGGCGGCGGCCCAGTCCAAGGCCGCGCAGCTCCTCGTCCACCCAGGAGTGGCGCACGTGCAGCCAGCCCCAGTAGGTGCGTCCGGAGAGCCCGGCCCGGAGGCGACCGTCCGCGGTGCGTAGGGTCACGGCCAGGGGCTTTTCGTCCCGCGGCTCGACCTGGTCGGCCTCGTAGCTCGTGGAGAGGCCGCGGTGGATGGCCTCCAGGTCCTCGGGCTCGGGGGCGGAGTCGACGGCGAGGACGAGGCGTTCGGTGTCGATCATCGGGGCTCCTCGACGGCGACCCGGTGGCCCGCCGAGCGCAGCGCACGGAGCGCCTCGCTCGCTGCGGACTCGCGCACCAGGAGCCAGTCGGTGTCGAACGTGGAGAGGGCGAAGAGAGGGATCCCGGCCGCGGCCAGATCGCCCGTCAGGCGGGCCAGGATACCGACCTCGGAGAAGTCGAGCGGCCCGGCCACCTCGAGGGCCCGCCACCCTCCGGCCTTGCGCACGCCTGCCGGCACCGCGGCCTCGTTGCACAGGATCGTGAGCTCGTCGGGCGTGCGGACGACCGCGACGAGAGGTCCCGCCGCCCAGCGGGGTGGTTCCGTCTCCCGCGCCAGGCGGCAGACGGCCAAGCGCCAGGGATGGAGCTGGAGACTCAGGGGCCGAGCCGATGCGCTCATCGCGGAACTGGATACGTCGGGAAAGGCCGCCGGGTTCGGCGATCAGCGCGGGAAACGGAGAACCTCGACCGGCGCCAACACCGCCATGCCGTCCGCCAGCACCTCGTGGATCGTCGGCAGAAAGGCCTCGATGCGCGACCGCTCGTCCACGATCTCCACCACCAGCGGCAGGTTGCTCGACAGCCTCAGGACCCGCGCGGTGTGCAGCTCGCTGTGAACCCCGTAGCCCTCGATTCCCCGCACTACCGTGGCGCCGGCCAGCCCGGCCGCGCGGGCCCGCTCGACCAGCCACTCGTGGAGGGGCCGGTCGTCGTGGCGGTCGCTCTCGCCCACGAAGACGCGCAAGGACAAGCCGGGCACCCTCACCGGGCCATCCTCACCCGGGCCGCTCCCAGCCGGGCCGCTCTCACCTGGGCGGGAGCCCCGGTCCCGTGTCTCGTCCGGACGGCCGCTCATCGCATCGCCACTCCGTAGCCGGCCCAGACCGCCACGAGGCCACCCAGGACCTGGGCGAGGACGCTCAGGGCCGATCGCCCCAGGTCCCCCTCCCGCAGCAGCGCCATCGTCTCCCAGCCGAAGGTGGAGAAGGTCGTGAAGCCCCCGAGCACACCCACCAGGACGAGGAGGCGGGTCTCCGGCCCGAAGAGCTGACGCCACTCCGCGAGGCCCCCGAGGAGGCCGATGACGAAGCAGCCGACGACGTTCACCGTGAGCGTCCCCCACGGGAAGGCCGACGCGGGCGCGGTCCGCTGGGCCCAGCCGGACACCCACCAGCGCAGCACGGAGCCGGCGAAACCGCCGGATCCGACGAGCAGCGCCTGGCGTAGCGGCTCCGGGATCATCGCGGGTCGCCTCAGCTCCGCCCCGCTGCGGCCGGGACGCCCGCCGAGGCCAACCAGGCCGGCAGCTCCGCGACACTGCGGAGACAGCCCGCGGGCCGGAGCTCTTCGAGAACCTCCCGCGGCTGGGCGCCGCTCGTCACCGCGACGGCGGGCACGTCGGCGTTCGCCGCCATCTGCAGATCGTGGACGGTGTCGCCGATCATGAGAGCCTCTTCCGCCCGCACTCCCAGCTCCTCCAGGAGGTCGAGCAGCATCTTCGGATGGGGCTTGGAGAGCGCCTCGTCCACCGTCCGGCTCGCGTGAAAGTAGCGCCCGAAGCGGGTGACACCGAAGTCCCGGTCCAGCCCGGGGCGCGTCTTCGCCGTCGCCACCGCCAGGAGGTACTCCCGCCTCGCCAGCTCGGTGAGCACCTCTTCCGCGCCGACAAAGGGCCGGATGCGGTGCCGCCACTCGCCGATCCACAGCCGCCGGTAGGTCTCGAGCACCCGGTGGAAGAGCGCCTCGTCGCACCCGGGACACATGACCTCGACGGTCTCGCGCAGCCCGAGCCCGATCATGTCCTTCACCGCCCGTTCCGGGAGCGGCTCCAGTCCCAGCTCCACCATCGTCGCCCGCGTGCACCCAACGATGGCGCCGACGGAGTCGACGAGCGTGCCGTCCCAGTCGAAGACGAGGAGACGAAGGGCGGGAGCGGGGCGCATGGATGGCGGGGGGAGGGCCGAGAGCGCAGAGCTTATCTCACGCGAAGACGCGAAGGCCGGGACCCGTTCGCGGCGGCTCGTCCTACGCCCCCCCGGCCGGCTCCAGCGGGCTGTAGACCCGTCCTCCGACGACCGAGTCCGCCTCCCGCACCGCCACCCCGGTGCGCTCGGTGGTCACGAGCCGGTGGTGCACCGTCGTCCCCGGAGGCAGCGTGACCCCGGGGGCGACGACCGAATGCTCGAGGTCGCAGTCCGGGCCGACCCGCACACCCGGCAGGAGCAGGGAGCGATGGACCCGGCTGCCGGGACCGACGCTACAGCCGGTCTCGACGACCGAGCGGGTCACGCTGGCGTCCGCGGTCACTTCGACGTCGGCGGCGACGAGGTTGCGACCCCACCAGCCGAAGGGGCCGCGGACGTACTGTCGGACGCCGTCGAGGTAGCGACCCGGCGTCCCCAGGTCGAACCAGCGGCGGAGCGTGCCCACGGCCCGGACGCGGCCACCCGACTCGAGCAGCGGCTCCCAGAGGCCGCTGACGAAGTCGGACGGACCCTCGGGCAGGTCGGCCAGGTGCTTCGGGTCGAGGACATGGGCGCCGGCGAAGACACGACGCCTCGGCCCTCCGTCATCGATCTCGGCCCGGGAGCGGAAGGTGACGACCTCGCGGCCCCGCACTCCGACGCCGCCGCCGAACTCCCTCGGGTCGGCCCGGTGGCTGAACAACAGGGTGGCGTCGGCGCCGGAGGAGAGATGCCGCCGGAGCAGGCGACGGAGGGGCCAGCGGCAGAGGCTGTCGCCGTTGACGACGACGACCGCGTCGGCCTCCGCGAAGAAGTCGCGCAGCGGAACCAGGGCGCCCAGGGTGCCCAGGAGAACGGGCTCCTCGGAGTACACGAGGCGCATGCCCTGCCACTCCGCGCCGAACCGATCCCGCACCTTGTCGCCGAGGTGGTGCAGGTTCAGCGCGGCGGCCTCGCAGCCGGCCGCCGCCAGACGGTCGAGCGTGAGGCCGGCCACGGGGACGCCGGCCGCCGGCAGCAGGGGCTTCGGCAGCTCGGCGGTCAGGGGTCGGAGCCGGGTGCCCTGGCCGGCCGCCAGGACCAGCGCCCGGACCCGTGGGCGGCTCAAGGGAAGACCATGTCCCGGGGGGCGTCCGGGTGCTCCCGGCGGTGGTCACTGTAGATCTCGGGGTACGAGCGGCGCTCCGCCGTCGCGGCGTCCAGGCCGCACCGCTCCGCCACCTTCTCGGCTCCCGCCCCCTCGAACTCGGCGAAGTCTCCGATCGGGGTGTGGTCCAGCGCGATCGTGATGCCGCCGAGCTGCCACTCCTCGCGGCGCTTCTGGTACCGGTAGACCGGCTGGTAACCGAGAGCCTTCAGGATGCCTTGGAGCGGCTCGATCTCTTTGACGCGCGTCTCGTACTCTTCGCGCACCTTGGTGTTGCCGTCGAACGCGGCCTTGCCCTTGAAGGTCAGCCGGTTGCCGTTGCGGTCCTCCCGCAATCGCAGGATGCAGCCGCGCCCAGCGAGCTCGCCGTCGCGATCCCACAGCCAGTTGTCCTCGAAGGCCAGGGGGGACGAACGCTCGGCCTCGAGCTCGATCAGGCGCTGGCGGAGGTCGTCCAGGTCGGTGACCTGGATCTTGATCTCGCGCTCGACTCCCTCGCTACCTACCATCAGGACTCCCCGCCTTCGACGGAGGCGAGCCGGTCCAGAAGGCGGACCATCGTGCGGATGCCGCCGTGGTAGTGGCTGATGTTGAACTTCTCGTTCGGCGAATGGAGCCGGTCGTCGTCCAGGCCCAGGCCTGCCAGCAGGACGGGAACCTCCAAGACCTCGGCGAAGGTCGAAACGATGGGGATCGAGCCGCCCTCACGGATGAGGACCGGGCGCTTCCCCCACTCCGCCTCGAAGACGTCCGAGGCCGCCTCGAACCACGGGCCCGTGGCGTCGATGAGCACCGCCTCGCCGCCGTGGAGGTCCTTCACCGCGACGCGCACGCCCTTCGGCGCGACCTTCCGGACGTGCTCTGCGAAGAGACGCGCGATCTCCTTCGGGTCCTGGTCGGGAACCAGGCGCATGGAGACCTTGGCGCCCGCCGTGGCCGGCAGGACGGTCTTGGCCCCCGCTCCCTGGTAGCCACTCCACAGGCCGTTGACGTCGCAGGTGGGCCGCGCCCACACCCGCTCGAGGGTGGTGTAGCCATCCTCGCCGACCAGCTCACCGACGCCGATGGCGGCCGCGTACTCCGCCTCGTCGTGCCCCAGGGAAGCGAACTCCTTGCGCTCCCAGTCCTCGATCGGGCGGACGGCATCGTAGAAGCCCGGGATGCGGATGCGGCCGGTGGCCGGATCGCGCAGCGACGCGACGATCGCGCACACGGCGTTGCCGGGGTTCATGACCGCGCCGCCGAAGCTGCCGGAGTGGAGGTCGCGGTCGGGGCCGTCGACGGTGATCTCCATGTAGCAGAGACCCTTGAGCCCGTAGAGCAGGGCCGGCTGGCCCGGCGCGTACATCGAGGTGTCGGAGACCACGACACCGTCGCAGGCCAGGCGCCTGCCGGCGTCCTCCCGGACGTAGGCGTCGATGGACTCGCCACCGATCTCCTCCTCGCCCTCGACCAGGAACTTGACGTTGACGGGCAGGCGGCCCCGCTCGGCCAGCATGGCCTCCACCGCCTTCAGGTGGGTGTACGACTGGCCCTTGTCGTCGGTCGCCCCGCGGGCGACGAGGTGGTCGCCCTCGATCGTCGGCTCGAAGGGCGGGCTCCGCCACTGCTCCAGCGGATCCGGCGGCTGGACGTCGTAGTGCCCATAGAACAGCACCGTCGGCGCGCCCTCGGCCCCGGTCCACTCGCCGTAGACCATCGGGTTGCCGCCCCCGCGCTCGATCAGCTCGACCTCCAGGCCCGCGGCTCGCATCTTCTCGGCCAGCCAGCGGCTGCAGGCCCGCACATCCTCGGCGTAGGCCGGGTCGGTCGAAACCGAGGGGATCCTGAGGTATTCCAGGAGCTCCTCGAGGTGTCGTTCTTCGTCGCGCACCACCCGCTCCAGGACGTCTGCGCTCACTTCGCTCATATCGGTAGGCTCCCGGTCAGGAAACGTGAGAGGTCGTATCGAGAAGCGAAATCCTACCAGAGGACCGCGGTCGCCGACCGTCGGCAGGACCCGGGAGCGCGAACCCTCTCCGATGCCCGGGTCGCGCCCCGCGGGGCTCCCTCACTCGCGCGCTTCCCGGCGCAGGCGCGCCAGGCCGACCGCGTTGACCAGGATGTGCGCGACGATCGCGGGGAGGAGCGCGCCGCGCCACTCCACGAGGCCCGCGAAGAGCAGGCCGGCGACAGCGGCGAAGGAGGTCCAGACCCGGTAGGTCGATCCGGGACCTACATGGAGGAAGGTGAACAGGAGGGTGGCGACCACCCAACCCCAGGCCCCCTGGACGGCGCCGCGGAAGAAGAGCTCCTCCGAGAAGCCGGAGAGCAGCGCCAGGGCGACGACCTCCTCGCGCTCGACGGGCCCGAGGACCTCCGCCAGGAGCCCCTCCAGCCGACGAGCCGAGGGAACGAGCAGGCGGGCCGTCTGCCAGAGCCCCAGGAGGAGGCCGCCGGCGGCCAGGCCGATGCCCAGGTCGGCCGCCCAGCTCACGGGATCGACGAAGAGCTCGAGTGGGATGACGCCGAGACGCCAGCCGATCCACACCACCCCGACCACGGCCAGGACGAGGTAGAAGATCCACGCCAGGCGATAGAGCTGGCCGCGATGCGGGGTGCCGGAGTCCAGGAGCCGGGTCCGATCAGTGGACGGTCTCTTCGTCCGAGGCGCCTTCGGTCTCCGGACCCTCGTCCACCGAATCCGATCCGCCCTCCTCGTCGTCGTCCTCGTCATTCATGCTCAGCGTCGCGGCGGCGACGATCCGGTCGTCGTCGTCGAGATCCATCACCTTCACGCCCTGGGTGGAGCGACCGATGACCCGGAACCCGGTCACGCCGATGCGGATGATCTTGCCGTCCTGCGTGATGATGATCATCCCGTCGTCCTCGCTGACCTGATCGACGGCGACGACCTGGCCCGTCTTCTCCGAGACCTTGAGGTTGATGATGCCGAGGCCGCCGCGGCCCTGCAGGCGATACTCGTCGACCGCCGTCCGCTTGCCGTAGCCCTTCTCGGAGATCGTGAGCAGGGCACCCTCCTCCTCCAGGGCCGTCGTGGACACCACCTGGTCGCCCTCACGGAGCGCGATGCCGCGGACGCCTTGGGAGACCCGACCCGTCGTTCGGGCGTCGGTCTCGGCGAAACGGATGGCCTGGCCCCGGGCCGTCGCGAGCAGGAGTTCCTGGTCGCCCCGGGTGACGACGACGTCCAGCAGTCGGTCGCCCTCGGTGATGTTGATGGCGTTGATGCCCCCGGCCCGGGGGTGGGAGTAGGCGGAGAGCGGGGTGCGCTTGACGGTGCCTCCGCGGGTGACGAAGGTCAGGAAGAGATCCTCCGGGAAGTCGCGCACGGACACGGTGGCCGCCACCTTCTCCTCCTTCTCGAGGTGGAGGAGGTTGACGATCGCCTTGCCCTTGGCCGCCGGACCCATCTCGGGGATCTGGTGCACCTTCAGCCAGTGCACCTGCCCGACCTCCGTGAAGACGAGGATGTAGCTGTGGGCCGAGGCGACGTAGATGTGCTTCACCCAGTCCTCGTCGTGGGTCATCATGCCCCGGCGACCCTTGCCGCCGCGCTGCTGCTCGCGGTAGAGCGCCAGCGGCGACCTCTTGAGGTAGCCGCTGCGGGTCACGGTGATGACCATGTCCTCGTCCGCGATGAGGTCCTCGATGGAGAGATCGTTCATCGCGGCGATGATCTCGGTGCGCCGGGGGTCGCCGTACGCGTCGCGGATGGCCGTCAGCTCCTGGCGGATCCGCTCGAGGACGAGCTCGTCCGATCCCAGGAGTGAGCGCAGCTCGTCGATGTGGAGCAGGAGCGCCTCGTTCTCCTCGATCACCTTCTCGCGCTCGAGGCCGGTGAGCTTCTGCAGCCTCATGTCCAGGATGGCGCCCGCCTGGACCTCCGAGAAGGCGAAGGTCGCCACCAGACGTTCCTTGGCGTCGGCCGGCGTGCGAGAGCTGCGGATGGTGGCGATGATCTCGTCGAGATGGTCGAGAGCCTTGAGGATGCCCTCGAGGATGTGGGCCCGCTGCTCCGCCTTGCGCAGATCGAAGCGGGTGCGCCGGATCACGACCGTCTTCCTGTGGTCGAGGAAGAGGCTGAGCATCTGCCGCAGGTTGAGGACCTGGGGCTGGTTGTCGACGATCGCCAGCGCGTTGATGCCGAAGCTCGACTGCATCGGCGTCATCTTGTAGAGCTGGTTCAGGATGATCTCGCCCACCTCGCCGCGCTTGATGTCCACGACGACCCGGATGCCGTCGCGGTCCGACTCGTCGCGCAGATCGGAGATGCCTTCGATACGCTTCTCGCGCACGAGCTCGGCGATCTTCTCCAGGAGCCTCGCCTTGTTCACCTGATAGGGGATCTCGGTGACGATGATCGACTGGCGGTCGCCCTTCGCGTGCGTCACGACCTCGGCGCGGGCCCGCATCTGCACCGTTCCTCGACCGGTGTGGTAGGCCGAGCGGATCCCCTCCAGCCCGTGGATGAAGCCCGCGGTCGGGAAGTCGGGTGCCGGCAGCACCGTCATCAGGGTCTCGATGGAGGTGGCCGGG
This sequence comes from uncultured bacterium, assembly GCA_905479655.1. Lineage (GTDB taxonomy): Bacteria > Acidobacteriota > Thermoanaerobaculia > Multivoradales > JAHEKO01 > CAJQNK01. The sequence goes on from CAJQNK010000045.1 coordinate 26,932, forward strand.
TCCTCGATGAGGAGGAGAAGGGCGTCGATCACCTCCCCGAGATTGTGAGGGGGGATGTTGGTGGCCATCCCGACCGCGATCCCGGAGGTGCCGTTGACCAGGAGATTGGGGACCCGCGAGGGCAGCACGACCGGCTCCTCGAGAGAGCCGTCGTAGTTGGCGACCCAGTCGACCGTCTCCTTATCGATATCCTCCCGCAGCATCTCCTCCGCGACCTTGGTCAGGCGAACCTCGGTGTAGCGCATGGCCGCCGGGCTGTCGCCGTCGATGGAACCGAAGTTTCCCTGGCCGTCCACCAGCGGGTAGCGCATGCTGAACGGCTGCGCCATGCGGACGACGGTGTCGTAGATCGGGCTGTCGCCGTGGGGGTGGAAGCGGCCCATGACGTCACCGACGATGCGGGCGGACTTCTTGTAGGCGCGGCTCGACGTGTTGCCCGTGTTCCACATGCCGTACAGCACGCGGCGGTGTACCGGCTTGAGCCCGTCCCGAACGTCGGGCAGGGCTCGGCCGATGATCACGCTCATGGCGTAGTCGATGTAGCTCCGCTTCATCTCCTCTTCGATGTCCACCGGAACGGTGGTCTCGAAAGGGAGTGGACGATCTCTATCGCTCATCGTTCCTCACTCTTCGGCTCCCGCCAGGGCCGGACGGCCCCGGCGGCGCCGCTCAGATGTCCAGGTTCCTGACGTCCAGGGCGTTGGCCTCGATGAACTCGCGGCGCGGCTCGACGTGGTCGCCCATCAGGGTCGCGAAAATCATGTCGGCGGCGACGTCGTCCTCGATGGTGACCTGCAGGAGACGCCGCCGCTCGGGATCCATGGTGGTCTCCCAGAGCTGTTCGGCGTTCATCTCACCGAGACCCTTGTAGCGCTGAATGGAGAGGCCCTTCTTGGCGCTCGAGTAGAGGTGGTCCAGCATCTCGTCGATGCGCTCGAACCGCTCCTCCTCGCCGCTCTGGGAGATCACGACCAGGCCGCCGTCGCGCAGAGCCTCGAGCCCGTCCGCGTTGTTCGCCAGGAAGCGGTACTCCGCGGAGGTGAGCAGATTCCAGTCGATGCGCGATCCCCGCTCGACGCCGTCGCGGCGGCTCACGAACCCGATCGTCGCCGTGCCGTGCTCCTCGTCGTCACCGACCTCGACCGAGCTGAAGCTCTCTTCCGCGAGCCGGGCCGCCACCCCCTTCACCGTCTCGTCGTCGGCCAGGGACTCCTTGTCGACGACGCCCATCGACAACGCCACCACCAGAGCGCCCTCGGGGAATCCCCTGGAGACCAACCGCTCGATCTTGTCCCGGAAGGACTCCATGCTCTCGATGAAGACGGCGAGAGCCTCACCCTCCATCTCCCGGTCGCCCAACCGGATCTTCCGGTTCCCCTGGATCCGCTCGACGAGGAAGCTCCGGTACTCGCGGTCGTCCTTGAGGTAGGTCTCCTTCTTGCCCTCGGAGATCTTGTACAGCGGCGGCTGGGCGATGTACAGGTGCCCGTTCTGGACGATCTCCAGCATCTGCCGGAAGAAGAAGGTCAGGATCAGGGTGCGGATATGACTGCCGTCGACGTCCGCGTCGCACATGATGATCAGCTTGTGGTAGCGGAGCTTCGCGAGATCGAACTCCTCCTTGCCGATGCCCGCACCGAGGGCGGAGATCATGACCTTGATCTCCTCGGAGGTCAAGGGTTGGGTCGAGCAGGTGGTGAACGAGCGCCTGGGCCGGTTCTTCGAGGAGAATCCGAAGGACGCCCGCCGCGTCGTGGAGA
>CAJQNK010000046.1 GCA_905479655.1 uncultured bacterium
AGCAGCGTCTCGTGATCGCTCGCGAGATCGGGGACCGGCGAGGGGAGGGGAAGGCCCTGGGCAACCTGGGCGTCGCCTACGCGTCCCTGGGGGAGGTGCAGAAGGCGATCGGCTACTACGAGCAGAATCTCGTGATCGCTCGCGAGATCGGGGATCGAAGAGGCGAGGGGAGCGCCCTCGGCAACCTGGGCCTCGCCTACGCTCGCCTGGGGGAGGTGGAGAAGGCGATTCTCTTGCTGGAACGCTCACTCGCGATCGGCCAGGCGATCGAGGACCCGCAGATCGTCCGGGTGTGCTCCGCTCAGCTCGCCGAGCTGCGGCGAGGATCCTGACTTGGGGCGCCCTCCGGGTTTGTGCAGCGGCTGGCGGCTTCATTGCGCCGCCTCCGGCAGATCTTCCGTCCGCGGGTAGGGAAGTGACACGGTTTGAAGTCCCGGCCGGAGCCTCCGGTCGAGGGGCCAGACGTACTTGAGCTTCGCCGCCATCTCGACCCTCTCAGCCCGCGGATCGACGTGCTCCCGGAGCCACGGCACCGACTGCCCTCCGCGTCCGTAGCGGTAATACAGGGTGCGCGGGTGCTCGAACCTCCACAGCAGCCGCAGCGGGTGCTCCTCTCCGTCCACTGGGACCCCCATCAGACCGCCTGAGAGCTCGGAGCTTCCCGACCCTCTGGCACCAGAATGCAACCTGATTCCATCACTGACGCCACTCACCGGCGGGTCGACGAGCTCCATGCGCTTGTTTGGGACTAGTTTCCGGGGAAAGTCGGCTATAGAGTGATGGTTCGTTCCTACCGGAAGTTCGTAAGGGGACGGTGGCACCCGGGAGGACGTTGTTCAGAATCACTGTGGGCCGATTTGGAGCGTCAGAATGACCCATTCTCAGGAGGGAGTCCGGCTTACGATCATCCTTGGGGCCGGCGCGTCACGCGCATACGCGCGGAGTCCGTATCCGCTGCTCAAGGACCTGCTGCCAGCGTTGCTCGACCTGGCTGCACGTCCGGACTCTCGCCTAGGTCTGTACCGGCATCGCCTAGCGTACGCGCTGGGCCCATTGCTGCGGATTCCGGTAGACCAGCTGGCTGCCCCGAGCTCCTCTCAGGGTGAGGTCGACCGAGTTCTCTCTATGCTGCTGGCGGAGAGATCGGAGCTGCCGCAGCTCGACGAGGCATTCCGTCACCTGGAGGGTCTCCGTCCGCCAGAGCTGGCAGAGAGAACGTACTGGGCACTAGCCGGAAGCGTTGGTGTCTTCATGAATGAGAAGTACGCCGAGGATATCTGGGCGGGCGAGGCAGTGACTGACGAGAGACCGGAGCGACTCACCAGGTCGAAGTCGACGACTTCAGTCGATCAAGCTCATCGGGAGCTTATCCAGGTGATCGATTGTTTAGTGGGCTCGGAATCCGACGTCGAAGTTGTCGACCTCAATTACGATTGCGTTCTCGAGCAGGTTCACTATTCGATGGGCTCAAACGTGAATTTTGGTTGGGACGTTTATCGAGCACAGCAGATAGTCCCAGACGGTCCCCTGGGCGTGACGCTCTCGCAGCGAGCCCGGCTCCCGGGAGCCAGTCCCAGGGACACAAGACGTCCATTGTTCCGCGTACCGCTGGTGAAGCCCCATGGAGATCGATGTACCTTCCTTCGAGGGAGGGACGCCGTCTTCTATTCCGGAGGCCGCTACAGCCAGACGAACACGGGGCTTCTGCAGCAGGAACTCGCTGATCCAAAGGCGTGCGACGAGTACCTGAGGAGTTCGATTGTGCCTCCCAGCGACTCTGACTTCCGCTACAGGTCCCGATTCTATTCGCAGGAGGAGAGGCGATTCGTAGAGGCCGTCGCGACTTCGCGAACGATATTGAGCATTGGTTGGCGGGCGGCTGGGACGGACGATTGCTACCAGCAGCGCTTTGCGAAGCTCGCCCCAGCTTCAAGACGAGTCCTGGCAATCGACCGTGGTGGACTTGCGGAGGAGCAACAGCTCAGAGGCCGTTGGTCGCAGCTCCTTGGCGGGGAAGTTGAGGTCAGCACGTATATGTCTGGCCTTTGCGAGGCCGCTATTGACTGGGTTCGTCGCGAACTGAACAAGAGACGATAAGATCGAACCGCCGGGCGATCTTCCGGAGCGAGTCGCTGGCGACGAGAGCCTTCTCGATCGAGAGCCGCTGACCCGTGCCGACAGATTTTGAGCAGGGCCGGCAGTGGGTCAGCCCAGCTTGGCTGCGCTTTTGAGGTAGGGGAGGGCGACGGCTTCGAGTCCTCGGCGGAGCGTCCGGTCGAGCGGCCAGACGTACTTGAGCTTCGCCGCCATCTCGACCCGCGTGGCGTCCGGATCAACGTGCTCCCTGAGCCACGGCACGGACTGGCCGCCGCGGCCGTAACGGTCGTAGAGGGTCCGCGGGTGCTCGATCCTGCCCAGCACCCGCAGGTAGCTCTGGTTCGACTCGCCGAGGTAGAGCCAGCCACCAGCCTGGTAGATCGTCCCGACGTGTCCCTGGCCAGCGTCGGCGAAGCTCACCACCAGCTTGAGACCCGGGCACTGGCGGCGCAGGAGCTTCAGGCTCACCGCGACGCACTTCGAGGTCGGGTGAAACCGCCCCGGAGCCAGCGCTACCCGCACCAGCTCGCAGACCTCGGTGTCGCCGAGACCGAACGGCCGGGCGATGTGGCGGTTGGCGCCCAGGCCGTAGAGGATCGCCCCGACGAAGCGCCCGTCCTCCCAGACGCCGACCTTGACCAGCTTGGACTTCGGCATCTTGCGCGAGTAGTGCCAGCGCATCACCGCGTGCTTCGCCGCCGCATGGCTGCACCAGTCGAGCCGGAGGCTGACGGTGTCGGCGGCGGTGCTCATCGCGGCCGAAACTCCGCGGCACACTCCGGACGGGCGCCGCCGGGCTTCTGGTCGAGTCCGGCCCCTGCATTGGGAAGGCTCACAGCACACCCCTGATTGCTGAGTCTTCGTTCGAGCGGATCCCGACCGCGGCGAGGTCGAATCGGTAGGTACTGGCCTGGCGGTCCTTCCTCGTGCCCTCGGCGACCAGCTGGAGCAACCCCAGATCGCGGAGCGCGACGAGCTGCCGCGCCGCCGTCCTCGCCGGAGACCCGAGGATCGCCGCAGCCTGCCGTGCCGATAAGAAGAATGGCTCCATGCCAGCGGTTCGCTGCAACCAGTAGGCAACCGAGGCGAGTAGCGGAAGGGACTCCTGGAGGTGTGTGGGCAGGCGTGGCGATTCGATGCGCAGTGGGTAGGCGTCGGCAAGGCGGAGCGCGCGATCGAGGGGTGACTCGACCAGCGGATCGGGCTCTCTGGACCAAGCCTCGGTGAAATGCTCGGCCGGGTGGACCTCGTCGTCGAAGCTGTCGGTGCCGGGCAGGGCACACAGCCACGGGTCGACGCCCTCGGGATCGTCGCCGGTGTCGAGCCGGCCGGAGCGCCGGAGCTCCTCGAGGGCTTCTTCGATGATTGCGGCTGTTTGCAGACCGGAGAGCCCGTCGAGCTCGGGCCGGCTCCGCAGGTAGCAGACGAACCCCCACGCTGGTCCGCACCAGCCCTCGCGGCTAGCCTCGGCTTCTGCCTTCCGGTCATCGAAGAACTCGCGATTGCGCTGGGCAGCGAAGAGCACGAAGCCGACGAAGTCGAGGTCCAGCCGTTCGGGCTCGTGGTCAAGGACCAGCCGGACTTCGCCGGCCTGACGGGCCTGTGGTGGGCTGGGTGAGCTTGAAGGGCTCGGTGAGCCTGGTGAGCTTGGTGGGCTTGGAGAGCTTGGTGTGCCACCTGGACGGTAACTCCCTACAGATGGAGCCGTTTCGCTGTTTCCGCCAGCGGTTCGACGCGGGTGTGGCCCAGAGGGCGTTCGAGAGGCCCCGAAACCGTCCGCGCCGGCCGCGATCTCCCGAGCCTGCCGGTCAAGCTCTCGACGCCGCTGGCGCAACTCCAGCTCCGTCATCTCAGACCGGATCACAGGCCCGCTCATCGCCGCTCCCGACTCGCGCCAAGAGCTCGGCCGCTCGCTCCGGCGAGGCGTTCACGTTGAGCGCGACCATGAGGTCTCGCCAGAAGCCGGGCTCGCCGCTTGCGCGCCGGCGCCGCCAATCTCGGATGATCCGGCTTTCGGCCTCTGGGGTCATCACCCACACACAGCCCTCGCGGAGGTCTTGGTGATTTGAGTGGCACAGCCTCGCTCCTCCTGCTTCTCCGCAAACCTCGTTCTCCTGGTGGCTGTCGCCCCCTGGCGATCCCAGCCGAGCCGGAGGCTTGTCGTGTCGACGGCTCTCATCGCGGGCGAAACTCCGCTCCGCACTCCGGGCAGGTGACGCGCTTCTTCTCGTCGAGCCGCGATTGCTCCTCGGCGGAGACGGGGGAGAAGTCGGGACCCTGGAGCAGGGCGTCGACCTCGGCCGGGGCGAGACTGGTCAGCATTTCGGCCGCCCCGGGGACGCCCTCGAGCGCCGCCTGGAGGCCCTCCTCGTCCCAGAGGGCGAGCAGATCTGTGAGCCCGAGCCCTCCGCCGAGGAGGGTCAAGTTGTTGTGGTCGACGGCGAACGCGGTGGCCGCCGCCCGACTCTCCGCGTCGACCCCGAAGATCACCGGCACGGCCCAGGAGCCGTCGTCGAGGAGACCGATGCCTCGTGGCGGCTCCCGACCCTCCCGGCGCATTCGCTCCAGCGCCTCGGTGCGGCCGTTGCCGTAGACCAGCGCCCCGAGCGTCGCGTCGTACTTAGGCGGGTCACCGAAGCCGTGGGTCTCGATCGAGCGCACCAGGGCGTCGAGGTCGTGGAGCTTGGGGTTGTCGTCCCAGCGGCGAGCCTCGGCCAGCGGGATGTAGCGCAGCTCGAGGCGGTCCTCCTGTCGGTCCTTCTTCTTCTTCGGGGTCATCAGGTCAGTCCGTACTTCCTGGCGAGATCGCTCCCGCCGCGGCTGTCAGGGTTGGCGTGGATGCGGGTCCTCGAGGCCGGCGTCATACCGAACTCGGTCAGAAACTTCCGCATCTGCTCGAGGGCCTTGTTGGCGATGGCGAGAAGCGGCGACTGCATCGGGTAGCCGTTGGGGGACTTGACGATGACCCCGAACTTCTTCAGCTGCCCTTCGGCCTCGACCCACCGGGCCCACGCCTGGCAGTAGGCGGCAAGCGCCGCCCGGTCGATGCGGGTCAGCAAACCGACATCGGCCAGGTCGGTCGAGATGCGCTCCCACTCGCGCCGGGCCTCCTCGCCCAGGTGCTCAGGGATCTCGGGGATCTCGACCTCGGGCTCGGGCTCGTTCGGGTTGAGCGGGCGCTTTCCCGCGTTGCCGGAGAGGAGCTTCAACTTGGTCGGTTTGGGTGGCGGTCCGCGTCGTCCCATCTGTTGGATCTCCCCTGGTATCAGATGACAATGAACTGCGGCTCCGGCGGGTCCCCGGGAGCGCAGGCGGCCCGACCGAGGGCCATGATGAGGGCGACGACGCCGTCGATCCGGTCGACGGACTTCGACTTGTCGGGCTTGAGATTGCCGGCCGGATCCGTCTTGACGGCGACGTTCGCAGCGTTCCAGCGCAGGACCGGATGGCCGCCGTGACGGATCTCGCCGGCGAGCACCCGGGTCTCGAGCTCGCGGGTCGGTGCCGCCATCGAGGCGAAGCCCTGGCGGTGGGGGACGAGCTCGAAGCCGTCGTCGGTGAGCTCGGTCGCGAGCTTCGTCGCCCCCCAAGGGTCGTAGGCGAGCTCGACGATCTCGTATTCGAGGCTGAGCTGGTTGAGCCGTTCCCGGATGAAGGCGTAGTCGATGACATCGCCTTCGGTGAGCTCGATGAGTCCCTGGTTGGCCCAAACGTCGTAGGGCACCCGGTCGCGACGGACGCGGTCGCGCAGGTTCGCCTCAGGGAGCCAGAAGAATGGGAGAACCTCGCCGCCCTCAGGGAAGAAGAGCACCAGGGCGGAGAGATCCGTCGTCGTCGAGAGATCGAGCGCCGCGAAGCACCGCTCACCGCGAAGCGTCCGGCCATCGACCGGCCCGTCGCAGGCGTCCCACCGGTCCATCGACAGCCACCGGGTCGCCTGCTCGGTCCAGAGGTTCAAGTGCAGGCGCTTGAAGGTGTTCTCGTAGGCGGGCACCTCTCGGGCCCGCTTCGCCTCGCGTTCGAGGTACTCGGCCTTGACCGAGACGCCGAGGTTGGGGTTGGCCTTCGCCCACGTCTCTGGAGCCTGCCAGTCGTCCTCCTCGTCGGCGGCGTAGATCACCGGCAGGAAGGCGTCGTCTTCGATGATTCCGTCGCGGACCTTGATGGCGAAGTCGTGAAGCTCCCAGCAGATCGAGTGGCGGTCGTAGCCGGCGGTGGTGATCGCGAGGACCACGGGCTGGCGGCGCGATCCGGTGGCGGTCGTCAACACGTCCCACAGGTCGCGGTTCGGTTGAGCGTGGAGCTCGTCGAAGATGACGCCGTGGGCATTGAGCCCGTGCTTCGTCGGGACATCGGCCGAGAGCACCTGGTAGGTCGAGTGGCGAGGCTCGATGGCGATCGAGCGGACGTAGGTCCGGCAGATGGCAGCAAGCTCCGGCGATTGCTCGACCATGGCTTTCGCGAGGCTGAAGACGATCCCGGCCTGAGCCCGGTCGGCAGCGGCGGAGTAGACCTCGGCCCCCGGCTCGGAGTCGGCGGTGAGCAGGTAGAGCGCGACCCCGGCTGCGAGTGTCGACTTGCCGCACTTCCGCGGGATCTCGACGTAGACCGTGCGGTAGCGGCGGGTGCCGTCTTCGCGCTTCCAGCCGAAGAGCGGCCGGATGATGTCCGTCTCCTGCCACGAAGCGAGCCGGAGGGGCTCCCCGGCCCACTCGCCCTTGACGTGGACCAGGAGGTCCTCGAAGAACCCCACGGCGCGATCCGCCGCCGCCTCGTCGTAGACGAACGCGCTCATCGGCTCCGATCCCCCGGGAGGGAATGGAGCGGCCGGGTCGGAGTCGAACCGCCCTCTCCCGCTTGGACAGCGGGCGTGTCGCCGGTGTCACCTCGGCCGCGTGGGTCATTCATCGGTGGAATTTGGTGAGAATGGGGGCGTCGAGCCGGTCCATGGGTGCCGACTCCCCCCCCTGCCGAAACCTGCGGACGCGTGTGCATAGCCGCACAACTGGTGTAAACCACTACATATAAGGGATTTACGCTCCCTACCCCTGGTGGCAGATCTCCTGCCGTCAAGCGGACCCACAACCACGTCCTCAGCGGCCATCTGTCCGCTCTCTGGCCGTCTTTGCCGCGTGGCAGGGGCGACACACCGGCTGCAGGTTTTCGAGGGCGTAGAGCGCCCCTCCGCGCCTCCAGGGCACGATGTGGTCGACATCGGCGGCCGGGGTCGACCGCCCGGCCTCCCGGCAGATGCGGCAGAGCGGTTCCTCGGCGAGGACCACCCTGCGGACCTTGCGCCACTTGCCTCCGTAGACGCGGTCGGCACCTCGGGCTCGACGCTTCGCCGCGTATCGCCGGTTCTCCTGGCGCTGGTGCTCGGCGCAGAACCGCCTGGGGGAGAGCTCCGGGCATCCGGGCCACGAGCAGGGAGTGGACGGCTTCCAGGGCATCTCAGGCCCGTGACCTTGGGGCTGGAAGGTCAGCTTGGAGGAGCGGCGACTTCGAAGCGGCTGAGCTCCGGATCGATCGCCAGCTGATGAAGGCCACCTGTGAGGAGTCGTTGTCGAGCACGACGGCGGCCGTCTCGTTCAAGACCTGCCGCAGCTCGCCGGGGCCTTGCGGCGTCTCAACGCGGTGACCGAGCAGCGGATACAGCCTGGCGCTCGGGTGGCCGAAGCGGCGTTCACAGTCGAGTGACTCGGGCGGCCAGGGTGGTACTGACGGACTGACAAAAGTGCCAGAAGGGGCTTTTGGCGGTTTTGTCAGTTTGTCAGTGGGGGCTGGAGCCCCGACCGAGGGGGCTTTTGTCGGTTTTGTTAGTCCGTCAGTACGGGTGTCGCCCCATCGGAGCCACCGCTCAGGGTTCGCGTTCCTCATCGCTCGAGCACCTTGGGATTGATCCGCACCACGAGAGACGGCCGCCCGCCGGTGGACAGGTCTTCAAGGCGACACCACCCCAGGTCGGCCAGGGTCTCGATCGCCTGGTGGACCGCCTCCGGCGTGGCGAGGTGGCTCCAGCGGTGTCGGTACACGTCACGCAGGGTCACGCCATCGCACACTGCGTGGCAGAGGATCTTGTTCGCGAGAGCTGCCGCGCGGGCTTGCTGAGGGTCTGCATGCTGGCCGTAGACCTTGCGTACATGAGTTTCCAGGAGGTCACACCAGGCTGCGGCCCACCGTGCGGCGCGAATGCTTACTGGGCCCGAGCTCACCGGCCCGTCCAGTACCTCCACGGCGTGGAAGATCAACGAGAGCGCGACGAAGGTCTTGGCGCGCTTCGCCAACCAAGCGGCCAGAACCTCGGAGCCGTCTCGCCCTTCGAGCCGAGCCCTCCTCCCGTTCTCCTCCAGCCAGTCCGTCGCCAGCCGCTGCGCCTCAGGGTCAAAGCGCAGAACGACGGGTTTGGTGTCACCCCCTACTGACGGACTGACAAAACTGACAAAAGGTCCGCCGATGAGCTCGGCCACGCCCGGTCGGTCGAGACTCTGGAAGATCCGGGTCAATCGCTGCTCAGCTTCGTGATCTGGCTCGCGATCGATGAGCTCGAACTCCGGCAGCTCCGGCCAGACGAGGAGGCCGAATCGCTGGAGCAGGCCGTCGGCGCCCGAGCCGCCGCTCGCGGCCTCCTCCACGTAGCGCCGGAGCTTGCCCGGTTGGATCCCGCCGACCATGGACACGCAGCTCGGGGGGATCGAGATGGAGCCCCTGCCGATCCGGTCGACGCGCAGCGGCTCCTTGCCGCTCCAGAGCTCGAGCCAAGCCTCCCGCTCACCGCTGCGGCTTTCGCGGTCGAGCGTGCGGAGCCAGCCGGCCAGCTCGTCGCGGGTCAGGAGCAGTCCGCGTGGGTTGTTCGCCAGGAGCTCTCCCAGTTTCTCCACGGTCGCGTCGCTGGTCGTGAGGCGCGGCGCACCTGCTCTCAACTCGGCCTCGGCGGCCGTGAGCCCGCGCCGCGCCTCGGCGACCTCAGCCGGAGATCCCTCGCCTTTGCGGAGCACTCGCTCGCCGACGGACACCTTTGCTTCGAAGCGAGCGATCCGCTCCTCGATGCGCGGTCTCTCCGACCTGGTCCACTCGTCCTCCTTGGCCGATTCGAGTCGACGCGGGAATGCCAGCGCGGCGTTGGCCATCGGTGACTTCATCGAGCCGGGCGCACCGATGATCGCCGCCCACAGGTTGGCGAACTCCGACCAGTCATCGTGGGCTTTTGGCGCCAGAGCCACCCGTCGGCCGAGGACGGCTCCGAGTGCGACGATGAGCGGGACAGCGGCGAACTCGATGGGCGCGGCAGCCCGGTCGGCGGTGTCCCACGCCCATGCCGCAACCGCCTCGGGCAGCCACTCCTTCGAGAGCGTCAGTGGGGCGCCGGGTTCGGGGAGCGCCTGGGGCTGTGGCCAGGGAATACGCTTCTCCTCGCTCCAGTGGTCGAGCTTGGCCGCTGCCCGCTCCGCCCGGTCCCTCATGGCTGCACCTCCAGAAAGGCGGCGCGGACCGCAGCGATCCGTCTAGCAGCGAGACGGAGATCCTCGCGGAATCGCTCGACGGGCTGGCCCTGTGCCAGCGAGAGGCCGACCATCTCCACCACCGCTGCCTCCCGATCGAGCACTTCGAGGGCGTCTCGTGCGGAGATGGGTGGCCCGCCGCTACGACGCCCACCGCGCCCAGGAGGGGTCGACGAGTAGCTGCGAAGGGGCCGCGGGAAGAGGTCGGCCAGGTCGAGCCCCATCGCTGTCACGACCTCGACGGCCGAACAGCCAGCAAAGTCGTACAGGAGAACCCGGCCGTCGCCGCCTTCTCGAACTGAAAGCGAGGGCGTCCGATCTGGGTGCGCTGGACAGCGCGCCATCCAGCGGCCGAGACCCGTTCGGCGAACCGCCTCCAGGCGTTCCAGTACGAGACGGGTCGGGTCGACGACCTGGCCGCCCGTCTCTGGCGCTTTGTGCTCGCCTTCGCGGGCGCGGAGTGGTTTGTCTGAAGCGAGGGGCGTCATGTTGATTTTTCCGCTCTGTCTGCCTCCAGGTCAGTGTGTACCAGATCGGCGGGTCGTGGTCAAGCTAAGTCGTGCTCCTGCAGTAACTTAGCGCAATGCAGCGTAGTCCATCGTAAACCTGCGCACGAATGTGCCTCGAGCGGGAATCCGGTGCCGAGATCCCAGATGGACCGGCGACAACCACCGACGGGTCTTCGGCCGCCGACCTTCGTCAGCAAACCGCTCTGGCCAGCTCGCCTCGCCGGAGTCCGTCCGCTCATGACCTGGGCTCCCCAAGGGACTGATCCGGGACCTCGTAGTCGGAGGTCGAGCGGCACCGGCGAGCCCGCAGCCAGGCCATGAAGTCCTCAAGCTCGTACCGGATGCACCGCGGGGAGATCCGGATGAACGGTGGCCCATCACTCCTCCGGCTACGCCACGACTGCAGGGTGCGCACGGAGATTCCCAAGAGCTTCGCAGCTTGGGCCTCGGACAGAAAACGGGACACCTTGGGTGCGCGCTGCGCTTTGTGGGTCGTGTCGTTGGGTGAATTTTTCACGGCTCTTGGGAAGGATAGGATTGGACGAATCGTGGCGGAAAACGTCCAGGACGGTGGTCAGGACTACCTATACGACCTCGACTTCTACGACGCGGTCTTCGCTGCCGCGAAGAAGAAGCACCCGGACCTCCACCACTTCTTCGTCTTCCGAGTCGTCGAGACCTACCGCGGGCGGCGGACGGAGGAAGATGTGGAAGAGGTGCTCGGGCTCGCTCGGGAGATTCGCGATCGCTGTCGCGCCGCCACCGCGGGAAGCGACCGGACTGTCGCCATGGAACCCAGCTACGAGATGGCCGTCGTCTCGAGGGTCTTGCTGAGGAGCCTGCGCCGGGAGACCGAGGCGTTGCGCAGGAAGATCTTTGGCCAGCCCGGACCGCCGTTCGAGCGCGGCGCCTCGGGCGCTGCCGCTGCTTGGGTCGAGCAGCAGTACGAGAGTTGGCTCGAACGGAGTCGGCGGTCGAGTGGGTCAGGAGAGAGCTGGCAGGACCGCCTGGGGGCTGCCGAGGAGCACGAGCGCCGCCTCCGCGAAACCGACGCTATCGCCGAGGAGTTCTCTCGAGAACAGCTCACACTCAGCTACATCAAGCCTGGTTGCACGGCTGCGGGCGTCGTCGCGGTTCCGGCGCGATCCGATCTCGTCGCGCTCAAGCACTTCGTGGCGAGAGCAGCGAGATCGACCCACTTCTCCGAGGCTGCCCTTGTCGACTACGTCCTCACTGGGTTCGAGCACGTCGTTCCGCGGCTGACCGTAGGGATGAGCTTCAGCACGGGTCCAAGGCCATTCGAGTTCAGGTTCACGATTCTCGGTGAGAACCTCGCGCGCGAGGACTTCCGCCAAGCCTTTGAGGCGTACCAAAAAGTCCAGCGTCTCCATCCTGGGCTCGCGCCTGCCGGGAGCGGTCGCCGTGTGGGAAAGGAGACAGCGAAGATGCTCCTGCTCATCTTGAAATGGGGTGGCGTTCCCCGCGTCAACGGTAGGGTGGACGGGAGCTTCTGGGCTTCGATTGGCGAGGTTCTGGGCCTGAGCCCCGATGCCGTGCGGAAGCGATTCGAGCGGCTGGAGGGCAGGGTGTCCCACGGTTTCTATCGAATGCTCTTCCGAGACCACTTCGAGGAGGAGACCTGACGCAGGGACGGGCTCTGTTGCGGGCGAGAGGACGAAGGACTTCTGCCTCCGGAGGGCCGCGGACTTCGCCGCACTACAGTTCCATCACCGCCTCGATCCGTGCGCCGATCAGCTCCGTGGCGTCGCGCACCGGTTCGTCGGCGAGATGGGCGTATCGCTGCGTCGTCACCGTCTGCGTGTGGCCGAGCAGCCGCCCGAGGGTCGGGAGTGACAGCCCAGCCTCGGCGCCGAACGAGGCGAAGCTATGCCGCAAGTCGTGGAGCCGGACATCGTCGAGCCCGGCGCGTTCCCGGATCCGGGCCCAGGGCCGCTGGAGGACGGTCAGGTGACGACCGGGCTTGGCACCGACGATGACGAAGGGGTTGCCGGCCAGCCGTTCGATGCCCCGCAGGACTCCGAGTGCGGCGGTGTTGAGGGGCAGCGTCTTGCGGCCCGTCTTGCTGTCGGCGAGGCGTAGGCAGGCATTCTCGAAGTCGACCTCCGACCACCTCAGCTTCAGGATCTCCCCGCGCCGACAGCCGGTGTAGATCAGGAGCCGGATCGCGGCGATGGCGGCAGGTGACTCGGATCGCTCGTACTCGACCTGCCGGAGCACCCTGGCGAGCCGGGCGAGCTCGTGCTCGGAGAGGAACCGCTCGCGGCTCTCCTCCCGGTAACGCTGGATGTGGCGACAGGGATTGGTGCCGTCGGGGCGCCAGCCCCACATCTCGGCCAGGTTGAAGGTCTTCGAGACGAGGGCCAGGACCCTGTTGGCCTGGGTTGGCGTCTCCGACATGGCGACATGGAGGTTGGCGATGTCGGCCCGCGTGATGTCGGCGACCTTCCGCCGTCCGAGGCAGGGCAGGACATGGAGCCGGAAGTTCCGCTCGTCGGAGTTCGCACTGGTTGGCTTCTTCTTCACCCGGGCGTGCTCGCGCATGTAGCGATCGGCGAGATCGACGACCGTGGGACCGCCGAGGTGTGCCATCCGCTCGCCGCTCGGGTCGGCCCCACGCCGCGCCGCGGCGAGAC
>CAJQNK010000047.1 GCA_905479655.1 uncultured bacterium
CAAGGGCCGGACGGGAGGCGCTCGGGGGCCAAGGCGCGCCGACGCAGGCAATGCAGGGACATTGTCGAGGAGGCGGAACGCTGGCAGCCGAGATGCATCGCGGGCGGACTGTCGTCGAAGTTCGGAAACGCTGGTCTAGTGCCGACAGTCGAACCGCTCCGCCCTGCCGGCGACCCACTCCTCGGTCGTGGGGTGCACCGTGTCGCCACCCTCGAGCTCCCAGAAGAAGGGCTCGCGCTCGACCGACGCCGGCCACACCTGGTTCAAGGTCGCCGCCTCGTAGAGACGCCCGTTGAGGAGGGTGGCGTGGACGTGCTCGGTGCGCCGCACGTCCGCCAGCGGGTTGCCGTCGATGATCACGAGGTCGGCGAGCTTGCCGGCCTCGATCGAACCGATGTCGGAGTCCATCCCGAGGGACCATGCCGGGCTCGCGGTGGCGGCCCGGAGCATCTCCCAGGGGGTGAAGCCGCCCTGGGCCAGGAGCCACATCTCCCAGTGGATGGCCAGGCCCTCGCGCTGGCCGTGGGCGCCGGTGTTGACCGCGACACCCTCGCGCATCAGGTCCCGCGCCGACTCCGCCACGAAGACGTGGTTGTAGTGGCTGTCCGGCGCGGTCTGGCGCCGGATCGCCCGGGGCTCCACCCGGGAGCGCGGCGTATAGCGCATCAGCCGCTCGTTCTTCCAGACCTCGTCGCGGTCGTAGAACCAGCGCTCCCCCTCCAACCCGCCGAAGGCCACGACGAGCGTCGGCGTGTACGCCGTGCCGGTCTGGGACCAGAGCTGGCGCACGTCGTCGTACACGTTCTTCAAGGTCATCGAGTGCTCGATGGTCGTGTGGCCGTCGACGATCTCCGTCATATTGTGCTGGAACTTCATGCCGCCCTCGGGGACGACCATGACGCCCAGCTCCTCGCCGGCCGCGATGAGCTGCTGCCGGGAGTCGCGGCGTGGGAGCTGATAGCTCTTCACCGAGACGGCGCCCACGTCGCGCATACGCCGGAGATGGAAAAGGGCGTCGTCCAGCGAGTCGATGTCGACGTGGTAGCCGTTGCCCCTGGCGCCGTACAGGATGGTGCCGGTCGAGAAGATCCGCGGCGCCACGATTCGTCCCGCCCTCTGGAGCTCGCTGGCCGCGAAGATCTCCTGCGTGTCGTTGGACGGGTCGTGGATCGTGGTGACGCCGAACGCGAGGTTGGAGTACTGCATCCAGTTCTGCTCGGGCAGGATCTGCTCGCGGCCGTGGCCGCCGTGGGCATGGGCGTCGATGAAGCCGGGCACGATGGTGCGCCCGCTCGCGTCGACCACGTGCGCGTCGGCCGGGATCTCTACCTCGCCCCGGACGCCGACCACCCCGACCCGGTTCCCCTCGACCACGACGACCCCGTCCTCGAGAATCTCCTCGGTGCCCGCCATCGCGTCGCGCATCGTGACGACTCGCGCCCCGACCAGCGCCAGCGTGCCCTGCGGCGCGTCCGCCGGTACGGCGAAACCGAGGTCGATCCCCTCCGCCACGGGCTCGGGCAGCTCCTCCGGCGCGCCGTCGACGAAGGCGAAGGCCTCGGAGAGGGCGCGCCGATACAACCAGGGGCCGCGGCTCCAGGTCACGGTGTCGTCTCCCTGCCAGCCCAGGAACTCCCCGGCCCGGGCCGACAGCCGGCGGACCGGCAGGGCGTCGGCCTCCGCGCTCAGGGAGACCGTCCTCCCCGTGGCGGGCAGCGGCGCCAGGTGGACCTGGTACTCCTCGACGAACGCGAGCCAACGGTCGTCGGGCGAGACCGCGAGCTCGGTCATCCCGGAGCCCGTCACGTGGGCGCGCCGGTCCTCCCCCGTCAGGTCGACGCTGGCGAGCTCGAGACCGCCGCCTTCGGCCGAGTCCACGAACCAGAGGCGCTCCCCGTCGGAGGTGAAGCGCGGCGCCCACCCCGAATCCGCGACCCGGGTCGCCTCGCCGCCCGCCGCCGGCACGGTGAACAGCCCCGTCTCGAGCGACCAGAGCGGCGACAGCAGGTAGCCGCCTCCGATCTGGCGATAGGCCACCGTCGAACCGTCGGGCGAGACGGCCGGCTCCAGGTAGTTGCCGGGCCGCGTCGTGAGGGTCTTGCCCTTCCCGCCGGAGGCCGGCACGACCCGGACGCTTCCCTGTTCCTGGTCGTCCCAGGTCGTGTAGACGACCCAGGCGCCGTCGGCCGAGAAGGCGGGGAACATCTCGAAGTGCTCGTCCTGGGTCGTGAGACGCCGCGGCTCGCCGTCGGGCAGGCTTCGCACCCACAGGACCCCGAGAGCCTGGAAGACCACCGTCGAGCCATCCGGTGAGACGACCGGCCAACGGGGCATGCGGACCGGGAAGGTCTCCGGAGCGACCTCGACGGGGACGCGGAGCGTCTCCCGGACCTTCATCTCGTGACGCACGTGGACCGGAATGTCGGTGACCTCCCGGCTCTCGACGTCGATCCTGTGGAAGCCGCCGCCCGACCAGAAGACGATCGCCGAGGAGTCCGGTGTCCAGGCGATGGCCGGGGCGTTGCCCTCGGTGCCCGACGTCTCCTGGAGATCGCGCTCGAACCGCTCGTAGATCGGCCACTCCCGCCCGGAGTCGAGGTCCTTCAGGTAGATCGCGGAGCGGAGGTCGACCAGACGTCTGACGAAGGCCAGCGTCCGGCCGTCGGGAGAGGGGGTCGGTCGCACGGCGCCGCCGGGCCCCGTCACGAAACGGCGGGTCTCGCCCGTCTCCCGGTCGTACCGCTGCACGACGAAGATCTCCCCCGTCGAGTCCTTGCCGTACTCCCAGACCCGGCCCGGCGTCACGTCCTGAGAGAAGTAGACGTAGCGGCCGTCGTGGGAGAAGGCCGGGTCCGCCTGATTCTTCTGGTCGTCCTCGCCGTGGGGACGCTCGGTGAGCTGGAGCCCGCCCCCCTCGTGCCCGGCGTGGACGATCCAGATCTCTCCGGCGGCGATCGAGCGCGTCGACATGAAGGACTTCTTGGCGACCAGCCACCGCCCGTCCGGGCTCCAGTCCGGATTGTGGACAAGATGCTCGGTCTCCGCGGTCACGGCGCGGGCCCCGGTGCCGTCCGACCCCATCACCCACAGGTTGTCGCCGCCTTCGCGGTCGGAGACGAAGGCGATCTCACTCCCCTCCGGGCTGTACCTGGGCTGGTAGCTCCAGGCGATGCCGTCGGTCAGGGCCCGAGCCTCGCCCCCCTCGATCGGCACGACGAAGATGTCGCCCAGCATGTCGAACAGAAGGGTCGACCCGTCGGGGGAGACGTCGACGTTGGACCACGTCGTCTCCCGGGTGTCGATCACGACGGTACGCCACTCGCCGGGGGGCGCGTCGACGCTCCACGAGGCCTCCTCGCCGGCGGCGAGCGCGGCCGGTACGGTGAGCACGAAGAGGGCGAGACCGGCGGACAGGGAACGGACGATCGAGGCCGACATGGATCTCCTCCTGGAAGTGCGACAGGCGGCGGCTGGGCTCGTCTCGGCGAGGAGCTCGGGGCGCGCTCCGCGCCGCCCTTCTGCCCGCGGCCGGACCGCCGGACCGCGGGCACCTCCCGCGGGATCCAGCTCCCGGGAGCTACTCGTCCCGCAGCTCCTCGAGACGGGCGACCACGTCGCGATAGTTCGAATTGATGCCGTAGACCTCGATGAAGACCTCGCGAGCCGCCGCGGGCTCTTCGAGATCCACGTGGAGGCTACCGAGCTCGTACAGCAGGCCGAGCCTCTCCATCTCGCCGACGCTCGCCGAGTCGGCCCCGCGCCGGTACCACTTGATGGCCAACTCCGGAAAACCCTTGTCCAGGAAGCAGAGGCCCAGCATGGAGCAGCAGTCGGCCAGGTAGCGCGAGTCCTTCGCCGCCAGCTGGAACTCTCCGATGGCCTCGTCCAGCAGACCCATCTCTCGGTAGGCGATCCCGAGGTTGTAGTGGGTGTCGTAGTCCTCGGGCGAGAGGCTCTCCTCGACACCCTTCTTGAAGCCGGCGACGATCTGCTCCAACGTCTGCTCGGCCGGGATCTCGCCGGCCGCCGAGCGGGTGGTGAGCTCGGGTCCGTCGTCCAACTCCCGTTCGAGCTCCGCGGCCAGGTCGAAGAACTGGTTCTCGTCCTCGAACAACTGGTCGTCAGCCCTCTCGTCGGGACTGACGGGGGGCTCGACCTCCAGCCATTCGAGGTCGGCCTCCGGCACGACGACGACATCGGGCGAAGAGTCCCCCTCGTCGGCCTCGGCGCCGCCGCTCGCCGCAGACTCCACCTCCTCGAACAACTCGATGGCCGGCGTCTCCGGCGCCACCACCTCCGGCTCGATCGCCTCCGCCCGATCCGGGGGAGCGGCCGGGTCGAGGCCGAACTCCTCGATCTCCTGGCGCACGTTGACCCACGGCTCGGGAAGCGCCAGGAGCTTCGACAGCCGCTCGAGCTCACCCGCCTCCTCGAGCACCCGCGCCTTCTCGCCGCGACCCAGGAGCACACGGATGCGCTGGGCACGGGCCTCCAGGTGGCGCGGTTGGCGATGGAGCAACTCCGCCAGACGCTCCAGCGCCTTGTCCTCCAGGCCGTACTTGATCAGGACCTCCGCCTCCGCCATCAGGTCTTCCTCGCCCTGGATCTCCTGGCGCCCCTCCACCTCGTCGGCGGAGCGCTCGAGCGCGTCGAGATCCAGCGCGGCCTCGGGGGCTTCGAGGTCTCCGGAGACAGGGCCGACATCGGGCTCGAGGCTCTCGAGATCCAGCTCGAGCTCCAGGGAGCCGCTGCTCTCCCGCAGGTCGGGGTGGACCTGCTCGAGGTCCAGGGCGGCGATCTCCTCGGCCGCCGCCTCCAGATCGCCCAAATCCGGCGGCGCCGCGTCGAGGTCCAGCTCGAAGTAGCCGTCGTCTCCTTCCGACTCGTCCGACTCGGCGGTCTCGGGTACCGGGGTCTCGGGACTCGCGACCGCGACGGTCGGCGGCTCCGCAACCTCGTCATCCTCCGTCGGAGCCGGAGCCTCGAGAGGAGGCGGGACCGGGGCGACTCCGTCGACGACGACCTCCTCGTCGTCCTCCTGACCGTCCACCAGACCCGCCAGACGGGCGACGCGCGCCGCCTCGGGGTTCAGCTCCACCGCCGCCTCCAACACCCGGCGCGCCGCGTCGGGGTACCCCTTCTCGCGCAGGCCGAGGACGGAGTCGGTCACGAAGGCGAGGTCTCCCGCGCCGATCCCCAGCGCCCGCGCGTAGACCTTCACCGCGTCGTCGATCCGATCGTGCCGCACCATCAGATCGGCGATCTTCCGGTACTGCCGCAGCGCGCTGCCCGTCTCGCTCCCCTTCTGGTAGAGCTCGGCGAGGCGGATTCGGTGGGTCACCCGCTCCGGCTCCAACTCGGTCATCTTCTGCTGGATCCGAATCGCGCCGCCCAGATCGTCGTGCTTGCGGAAGTAGTCCGCCACCGCCTCGTATTGCGTTCGCGCCTCGCTCACGAGGCCCTGGCGGTGGTAGAGGCCGGCGAGGATCTCGTAGACGTCGAACTGGGTCGGATCCAGGCGCAGGATCTTCTTGTAGATCGCGATCGCCTTGACGAAGAAGCCGTCGGCGGCGTAGTGCTCGGCGATCTTGCGGAAGAGGTCGACCGCCTCGTCGACCTGTTCGAGCCGCACGTACAGGTCGCCCAGCCGATTGAGCGCCGTCGTATCCTCCGGTTCGCTGTCGATCAACCGCCGGTACGTCTTGACCGCCTGCTGGTAGCGGCCGCGGGCCACCAGGCGCTCCGCCGTCTGGATCATGTCGCCGCGATCGGGCATCAGGCGGCCTCCTCGTCGCTGCGCGGGAGCACCGACCGGAAGGTCAGCCGGTGGACCGGGGAGGGGCCGACCTCGGCGAGCGCGCGGCGGTGGTCCTCGGAGCCGTAACCCTTGTTGCGAGCCAGGCCGTAGGCAGGGTGTCGGCGATCGAGATCGACCATCTCCCGGTCTCTCTCGACTTTCGCCAGCACCGAGGCCGCGGCGATCGAGTAGCTGACCCGGTCACCCCGGATCAGGGGTA
>CAJQNK010000048.1 GCA_905479655.1 uncultured bacterium
GGCCGGCGTGAAGGAGTTGCCGTCGTAGCCGGGGGCGAGGACGGTGGCGGAGTAGATCGCGTCGTCGACGCCGCCGTCGGTCAGGCCCATGTCGTCCACCAGGGTCGTCCACGGCGTGATGTCCAGCACGCCGTCGTTGTCGGTGTCGAGGTCGTCGCCGGCGAGGCCGGTGAAGCCCTCGACCAGCAGGATCGTCACCGTGCCGTTCTCGATCTCGTTGTTCAGGAAGCCGGTGAACCAGATGCCGGCGGCGTCGGTCGTCCCGACGACCCAGACGCCGTCGATGACGCCGGGGGTCGAGCCGCTGTCGCCCTCGAGCTCGAGGATCGACCAGGCCGAGTAGTCCGTCGACGGGTCGCCGAAGACCTCCACGAACTCGGAGGTATCGGTGCCCGTGTGGTCGCGCACGACCTCGTTGATCGTCGGCTGAGCGTGGACGGGAGCCGCGACCAGAGAGGCCGCGACGAGAAGGACGAGCCCGAGGGCCACTACGAGGGGGGGATTCCTGTACATGTGCTCTTCTCCTGTTGCTGGAGGGTGCCTCCTGGTGGACGAGCCGAACCAGACGGGGCCGGACACTCCGGCCCTCCGGAAGAGACGGGATCAAAGTCGATCCTCGGATTCTAGCAGCCCGTGGTGAAAGCCGAGACCACCGGAGGTCGGAGCGGTGAGACGAACGATGCGGTGACGACGGGTCGCGGGGTGTGGAGACGCGGGGTGGAGGTCAGGCGCGGATCGCGGAGCCCCTGGGGCGACCCTGGACTTCCGCCTCATTACCGCCTACAATATCTCTCCGATCCGGGGTCGCGCCCACAGAATCGAGGAGGCGCGGTCCGGGGCGGCCGGGTCGGCGGCAAGATCGGGAGACCGAGGAGGCGGTCGACTCATGGCGGCGACGAGCGAGCTCAGGCGAGAGGTGCCGGCGAAAGAGCAGGTGCCAGTGAAGCAGGTGCCAGTGGAGCCCATGCCGGTGGAGGATCCGGCAGAGAAACTGCGGAACCTCCGCGACGCCCTACCCGCCTCGTTGCGCTCACGGCTCGAGAGCGGCCGAGATCTCGCGCGCAGACGGCGGGAGAGCCCCGCTCCCCGGCCCCGACCCTCGGGCACGCCCGAGCTCGACCGTCTGCTGGAGGGCGGACTCCCCGCGGGACGCCTGGTGGAGGTCGTGGGCCGGCGCTCGGACGGACGCTTCTCCACGGTGCTGACGGCCCTGGCTGCCGCCACCTCCCGGGGCGAGGCGGCGGCGCTGGTGGACCTGGGCGACGCCCTCGACCCCCGCGGCGCCCAGCGCGCCGGCGTGGTGCTCGCGCGCCTCCTCTGGGTCCGTCCCCGCACCGTCCAGGAGGCGTTGCTCGCCACCGAGCACCTGCTCACCGGCGGTTTCCCCCTGGTGGCCCTGGACCTGGGCCAGCCCCCCATCCCCGGCGGCCGGGGCACCGAAGCCGCCTGGCTGCGCCTCTCCCGGGCCGCCGCCGCCCAGGGCGCCACCCTCCTGGTCACCACCCCCTGGCGCGCCACGGGCACCTCCGCCGCCGCCGTCCTGGCCGCCCACCGTCGTCGCGCCGTCTGGGCCGGTCGCGGCCGGGAGCCCCGGCTGCTGGGGGGGTTGGAGGTGGGATGGCGGGTGACGAAGGGACGGGGGGCGTCGGGGCGACCGGCCGACGACGTCGGGACCCGCCGGACCGGCAAAGGGGTGGGGCCAGCGGGCCGATGAAGGGTGCGGAGATCCGCCCGACACCCCGGGAGGGCTCCGCGGCGGCGGCGCTCGCGACCGGCGGACCGCCTCCGTGTCGTCCCGAGCGGAGCCGCGAAGCGGCGGAGTCGAAGGACCCCGTGCAGGGCAGGTCGGGTCCGGGGCGCGAGGTGGACGCCGAGGCGGCGACGCTCGCGATCGGCGGACCGGCTCCGTGTCGTCCTGAGCGGAGCCGCGAAGCGGCGGAGTCGAAGGACCCCGTGCAGGCCAGGTCGGACTCGGGACGCGAGGTGGACGCAGCGGCGACGACACGAGCCCGCAGTTCGGGGTACGCCGGTTCGGGGTCCTTCGACTCCGGCCCTGCGGGCCTCCGCTCAGGACGACACCCGGGGCTCGACGCCGTCCGCGGGACACCCCGCGACCGGTGACCGCCCCCATGCGCCTCGCCTGCCTCCTCGTCCCCCTCTTCCCCCTGGCCGCCCGGCTGCGGGCGCAGCCGGAGCTCACCGGCGATCCCCTGGTGGTGTGCGAGGGCAACGGCCATGCCGCCCGGGTCGTGGCGGCCACACGGCCGGCGAGGCGCGCCGGCGTCCGGCGCGGCATGACCCTGCCCCAGGCCCGCGCCCTGGTGCCCCGGGTGACGGCCTGCGGACGCGACGCGGAGTGCGAGCGGGCCGCGAGCGACGCGCTCCGGGAGTCGGCGGCCAGGCTCTCGCCGCGGGTGGAGGACGCCGGCGAGGGGGCCGTCTACCTCGACCTCGAGGGGCTCGAGCGTCTGCACGACGACGAGGAGGCCCTGGGACACGCGCTGATGAAGGCGGCCGAGCAGGCCGGGCTGCCGGCCCGGGCCGGGATCGCCGACAGCAAGCTCGCCGCCCGCGTCGCCGCGGAGCAGCCCGATGCCCCCACCGTCGTACCGCCGGGCGAGACGGCGCGCTTCCTCGCCCCCCTGCCGCTCGCCCGCCTGTCACCCGAGGCCGACGCGGCGGCGACCCTGCGCCGCTGGGGCCTCGCCTCCGTCGGCGACCTCGCCCGCCTGTCGCCCCACGAGATCTCGAGCCGCCTGGGCCCCGTCGGCCGGCGCCTCCACCGCCAGGCCCGGGGGATCGACGACCGGCCCCTCACCCCCTGGACGCCGCCGCCTCTCTTCCGCGAGGGGATGGAGCTCGAGTGGCCCCTCGTGCAGCTCGAGCCCTTCCTCTTCCTCGCCCGCGCCGCCCTCGACCGTCTGTGCCGGCGCATGGCGGCCCGGGGCCTCGCCTGCGAGCGCCTCCAGGTCTCCCTCACCCTCGAGCCCGAGGGCCACCACGAGCGCTCGATCCGCCTGCCCGCCCCCACCCGCGAGGTGAAGACGCTGCTGACCCTCGTCCGTCTCGACCTCGAGGCCCACCCCCCCGGCGCGCCGGTCTCCGGCTTCGTGCTCGTCGCCCATCCCGACGCGCCGCGCGAGGTCCAGCTCTCGCTCCTGGGTCCCCCCACCCTCTCCCCCGACCGCCTCGCCACCACCCTCGCCCGCCTCTTCGCCCTCCTGGGTCCGGGCCGCGCGGGCTCGCCCCGACCGGTCGACGAGCACCGCCCGGAGGCCTTCCGCCTCGTCGACTTCACCCCGCCGCCCCCGGGGGAGACGCCGCCCGCCGACGGGAACCCCCCCGGTGCCGGAGCAACGAGAAGCCGCGGCCTCCTGACCCTCCGCGCCGTCCGCCCGCCCCTCCCCGTCGAGGTCGTCGCCGACGGCGCCGGCAAGCGTCCCTCCCCCACCGAGATCCAGCCCGTCGTCACCGAGGAGACGGCGAAGCGCCCCCACGTCCACGGCCGAGTCCGTGTCGCCTCCGGCCCCTGGAACCTCGAGGCCTCCTGGTGGCAGGACGACCCCGTCGACCGCGACTACTGGGACGTCGAGCTCACCGACGGCGGCATCTACCGACTGTACCGGGAGAGGGGCGGCGGGGAGTGGTTCGTGGACGGGGTGTACGACTGAGGGATGATCCCGCCGAGCATGGCCCACCCGGGATCTCCGTTGCGGCCAACGTGGTTGCCGCTCACCGGCGGCGCGAAGCGCCGTCGGTGCGCAGCGGCGTGTTGGCCTGCGATCATGGCTAGCAGACATCTCGAATCGCACCGACAATCGAGCTTGTGTTCCAGCGAGCTGTCCTGTCTGCCGCCTGCTTCACAGGCACGGAGATCTGCTGCGCACCCCATGGACAGATAGCCACAATTGGCTTTCTGAACTCAACCTTCGCGATCTTGATCTCCTGCTGGATCCAGTCGCTGTAGGTCGCGTACTTTCCAGCCATGATTAGGATGACGTGGCAAAACGAAACCTTCGCTTTGATTGCGTCGTACAGAGCTCGCTGAGTCGGCGCGTTGTGGACCGAATCGTCTCTGGGTATCGAGTAGTTCCGATAAACGAAGTTGGGCGCTGCGTTCATCATGCTGACCAGCCTGGAGTACGCGTCGCCGTACGCCCAAGAGTGGCTGATGAACAGATTCCGAGTTCTTAACTGTGGCATCTGCTTCCCCCGTCAGCCCAACGCCCAGAATCAGCAGCGGCGCGCAGCGCCGTCCGCTGCATGCTGTTGTTAGCCGGTAGATGTCGGCCAGCATTCGTGGTATTGCGTGGCTCATCCCAGGCTGGTCCAACGCCGTCGCAGTACTGGCCCTCGCTGCTTGTCCAGCAGAGCGAGTGCCGCACGGTTCACGTCCAGGGAGTCTGTGAAGTCTCGGTTCGCACCCAGGACGCCGTTCGATCCAAGAGTGCCCAGCAAATGCTCAGCGTCGGTGAGTGTCTGATTGTGTTCTTCCCGCGCTTGATCGTAGCCGCCCGCTTCCGGTGCATGTGCTTGACTACGAAGAGCGTGCAGATAGTGGCGGAAGGCCGCCTGCTCCGCGAAGCGGACGGAGGACGGCTGTACTCCACTAAACAGTTGGTCAACATAGCAGCCGTCGAGTTCGGCCGGGGGCTTCATGAGATGAAGCAGCTCCTGCTCGTAAGCCACGTCGAGGAACGGGGTCTTGTACTCCGAGAGAGCCTGCGGGCAGTAGTACCACGTGGCGCGGCGTCGAATCTCCTCTTCGTAATCCTTGCTGAACTTCTCGGGCGGGAAAGACCGCACATTCATCCACGTCCCAGAGCAGATGGCGTTCGCTCCAGCGACACGGGCAACAAGCATCTGGTGGTTGCAGTAGCCAAGGATCACCTGCGCGCCCGCGAGGCGTAAGCCAGCCGTCAGGTCGAGAACATGCGCGAGCCAGATGGGATCTCGGACAAGGTACTCGCCGTTCGGATGCTCGCAGACGATATAGTATCCATCGGCGTTCCAGCGCGTAACCGCTTCGAGCAAGGTGGTGACCTGCTCGCGGTCGCGGGCGGTGTCTGCTCCAAGAGCGAGCGTAGCGTACACCTTGGTATCGCCCGCCATGTCGCGTGCAGTCGTCAAGAACGACCGATGATGCGCGAGCCAGAGGTCATCCACGGGGTTGGCGAGCATTCCAGGAAGAATGACCGCCTCGGTGCCCAAGTCTCTGTTCAGATCGACGATTTGCCTAACGAGGGATTGCATCTCGGGGCCTTGGAAGAACGACCCGGAGGCGAAGTCGGCTGGCCAGAAGCCGTGAGAGCAGAGTCGGTCGTGGTCTGCATGCGGCACGTAAAACTGCGGATCGAGCAGGATCTTGCCACCTTCGATTCCAGCTACGTCAGCCGCCAAGCTGCGCAGTTGCTTGTCGTTCAGGTCGCGGGGGCTCAGCACGACAGTACCTCCGCCCCATCCCGTGAGTAGGTGGCGGCAGTGCTCCATCATCCCGAAACCGAACTGGAGGTGAAGTTCCATCAACGTCCTCCCGCCACGAAGGCGTAGACGCATCGGCCAGCGCCGTGTGAGCATACCGCAGTGGACGTACAGGTCCATGTCATCGGACTCCCTCCCTCTCGCACAGCTCCTTGATCCACTCGTGCGCTTCGTGCGCAGTTTGGCACCGATGGACGAGACTCGGCTGCGCCAGCGTAGCCACTAAGTCTGCGAGGTCTCCCGGCAGAGGGCTTCCGAGGCGTGGGAGCTGCTGCGTCGAAGCTCTCCTGATGACCTCGAAGCGATCTCGCGCGCCATCGACGTGCGGGTTGCGGCCAGTCGCAGCTTCGTAGAGAGTCACGCCCAAGGCGAAGAGGTCCGCGCGGGCATCGATGTCGGGCTTGTCGTTTCGGCACTGCTCGGCCGGCGCGTAGCCGATGGTGCCGCAACCCCCAGGTGCCACGGTGGCGGTCAGGGACTCAAGGTCGAGGTGCCGGGCAACACCGAAGTCGATGAGCCAGAACTCACCTTGGGAGTCCACGATGATGTTCGCTGGCTTCACGTCGCGATGGACGATGCTGACGGCCTCCGCGGCAACCAAGGTCTCGGAAACGTGCAGCGCAAGTCGTAGTAGTTCGTGGTGCGAGAGCGCACGAGCTTGGATTCGAGCGCTCAGAGCCTGTCCAGGAACGCGTTGCTCACAAAACCAGACGATAGTCCCCGTGTTCCCCGTGAGCAGCCCGTGTTCGAAGATGCGCGGCATCCGAGGCGCCTGGACCCTACTCGCAGCCTCCAACTCCCTCTCCGTTCGTGCGGGATCCGTCCCCGGGTGCATGAGCTTGAGGACAACCTCGCCGTCAGTTGCGTGCCGCGCGACGAAGACCTGCTTCTGCCCCCCCGTTGCAAGCACCTGGAGGTCGGTGAGGTCAGGAAACTGGCGTGAGAGCCAAACCGGATCCACCTGAGAATGGATGGGCGTGATCATGGGTTGGTGTGGTCCTTGGAGGCACGCCATGCAAGGTCATTGAGGACCCACGACGCATACGAGCGTGGCAAGGGCGCTGTGGAAGCGCCCCACTCCCGGATCCCATCTTGCTCGGGGGAAAGGACTCCGATCCCGCATCTTTGCGCGTTTCGGACCTGCTCCTCGGAAACCCTGGGCACGAGGACGTAGGATTTGGATGCGAACCAAGTGTTCAGCCGTGCCTGGTTGAGAACGTCTGTCCACTTCCCGATCTTCGCCTCGATGGCGATGATCTTGGTGGCGGCGAAGGCGCGCTCGAAGGCGCACGGGAACCAAGCCCGCCCAGCGGTTCGAACAAGGCCAGCGTCGTGCAGCCGTGCAATCGAGTACCGTGCGAAACGAGAGCCAAAGTAGTTCTCAAGTTCGGAGTGGGTGGCTCTACGACGCTGGAAGACGTAATGCATAAGCCGCAGGTCTTCCGGTACGAGCGCCATACGCGATTCGTTCCAGCCGGCGGTGCGAGCGTCGCGCCAGACCACGATGACGAGATCGGGAAACCCCGACTCAAGGCCAGGCTCACGGAGCACCGTGACGCGGCTGTCCCGGGCATGCGCAAGCGGCATTGCAGAGATGAAACTATCCACGAGTTCCTGCTCCGGACCCCGCAAAGTGCGACGGAAGACGATGCCCTCCGGCGCCGAGTCGCGGTCAACGATCGTCGGTCTCATGGTGAGTCCACTTTCTCGATTTCTCCTCACCGAGTCACGTGTGCTCGGTTCCTTCGTCCGCCCAACGTCCTGGCGATCAGCGGCAGCCGCGAAGCGGCCGCCCGTCTGCATCGCCTTGTTCGGCGAGCCTGCGGCCGTCACATCCCAGCGTCAATGGTACAAGCTGGCTTCACCAGCCCCATGGCTTTCGCCCTCAGCCAGTCCCTCAGGACGTCGCGGCCACCGGTCTCTTGACCTTCGCTCCCCGAATCGCACGCCGCTTTGCGATCAGCTCCGCAACTCGGTCTTCAGGCAGCTCGTACTCGTCATTGATGTTGACTCGCCACCGACGCATCGTTTTCTCCTTTAGTATACGGACCTCGTAAGGGGTCTGACGTCCACGCTCCACAGATCGCCCTCCGCGGCCACTCCGACCGCGGAGGGAACAGCGCTCGAAAACACCTTCAGAAGGTCGATCAAGTACACTTCCGCCATTCGGCGCATCGAAGCACACTCAATATCATTCCTGAAGAACTCGAGGTGGTCGTGCGGGTATACCTCCCGACAGAACTTCACAGCCTTCTTGATGCCGCCGCAGAAACTCTGGGCATAGCACCCTTGCTGGTCGCAGAGAAACGCGTTGCGCATGTAGTTCGAGGAGAAGGTGCGAAGGACATCAAAGTCGATCGAGAACTCGTCAGCTTCCTGGTCGTACTGGCCGAAGATCAGATTGCGTGACTCGGGATGGTCGGTCCCGTACGACGCAGCGATAGACATATGGCCGTGGATCGACAAGAAGCAATGCTGGAAGAACCGGTCTTCCTGTCTGCTTCTGATTGCGGTCATATGTGGGCTGCTGATCCGGACTCCGAGTTCGCGTGCTCGATCGAGCATTCCTTCAAAACTCGGCGCGAAAACCTCTTCGCCGGGGAGCGCCGTTGAGGAGATCTCCTGCCCTGCGCCCTTGTTGGGGTTCAGCATGCCGAAGTTGATGCTGACCAGTTGCTTTCCTGCGAGCGTGAACGCGTCGTCGAGTAGCTGTCTCATACTGCCGGCGTTCATCGACGATATGGTTGGCCTAATGATGATCGGCAACCCGCGTTCCGCACATGCGCTGATGTTTTTCCGCAATCTTTCATGCTGTTGCGGCTTCATTCTGAGCGGATTGCCGGGACCGTCATAGGAAAACTGGACAACCATGTGGCGCTCAGTAATGACTTGGAGCGCGTCATCGCCAAAAATACCGTTGGTAATCAGTTTGGGTACGTAGTCGACGTCCAACGAGTCGAGCTCGTCCATGACGGCGTCGATGGCTGGCAGATTCAGGGTCGGTTCGCCGCCAAAGAAGTACACACGAAGGTGCTGGTTCGGTGCGGTGTGCTTCGGCAGTTGACGGGCCATCCCTCGCGCCAGATCAGGGGGCATCCTGTTGCGAGGCAGTGATGTACCTGCGAAGCAGTACTTGCATCGGAGGTTGCATTCGTGCGCGAGCACGAACGAAAAGTAGCTGAAATAGGAGAGTGGCTCGGAGTAGATCCATCGATGCCCCGGAGCCGGAGTGAGGCGATTGCGCAATCGCGCCTCATCATGGACTGGAGCAACAACGAGACGCTTGTTGTTGGTGTCGAGGCAGACCAGCGAGTCCCCGATGCGAAGACAGGGATGGTTGTCCAGCAGCGTGGGCTCGGCATGCTCTCGCTGCTGAAGTATCGCCGTGCATCGGCGAGCGAAAGCCGATCGTGCCTCTGCGGTGTTCGGACCGAAGTGCTCGGGCTGTCTTGTGCCTTGCACCCTGAGTTCGCCTCTCGCATCCGGGGCCGACCCGGAGGGTACTCTCCGTTCCGCTGGGCGTCCACGGGTGTCAGAGTCGGTCCGCTTCCGCATACCGACGTCGGCTCGCTTGGGCTCTCGTCCGTTGGTCGATCCTCGGGACAACTCAGGCTTGCTCGTCATGAGGTTCCTCGCAGGTGTGATCAAGGTCCGCCGAACGTCTTGCCGCTCGGCTGCCGGCGAAGCCGGTCGGCTGTAGCGGCTTGTTAGACATCACCCCATGTGATGAACGCAGTGCCTCCACTTAGACGGCCTCCCTCAACGTGCCCGGTCGATTCTCCACAGTTGGGACAAGCTCGCTCGCCCTCATGAATATTCGGCGCGGCGCTAACCAGGAACACCTTGCCGCAGAGAGGACACGTAAAGGCAGCGTTGTTCCCTGCCCAGTCCTCATCGCGGGCGTCGGGACCATCAGGGTGGATCGTCCTCTCCGGCATGAACATCTCCTCTGCATTGGTAGATCCTTACCTCTTGGCCGCGTCATCGCGGCGGTCGAAGTCAAGACCCCCTTTCAAACCGTGCATGCGGATTTCCCGCACACGGCTTACGGGTGGCCTCTCGGGTCGCAGCATTACACAGCCTCCGGGTAGCGTACGGTGCCCATGAGCTTGTGAAGCCCGAGGTTCCAGAAGGACTCGCGGGTCCAGCGCCTCACCTCACCGGGTCGCAGATGACGACCCTTGCGCTTCACGCGCAAGGCGAGCAACCGCTTCCAGACGTAGGTGTCGAGCTGGATGAGCCGCTTTGCGGCGTTACCGGTGCGAAAGTAGTTGCCCCACCCCCGGAGCACCGGGTTGAGATCGGCGATGACGTCGCGCAGATCCGCGTGACACCGCCGCCGTGGAGTCAGCTGCTTGACGCGCTGCCGGATGCGCTGCATCGAGCGCTGCGACGGCCAGCGATGGAGGAAGTAGAGCTTGCGCCCCGTCTTCTCCCAGGTCGGTCCGCTCAGGCGCTTGTGCAGGTGGCAGCCGAGGAAGTCGAAGCCCTCCTTGCCGTCGAAGAGATCGACCCGCCTCGTCTTGTCCGGGTGCAGCTCGAGTCCGAGGCGGCCCAGGATGACCCGGATCCGCTCCTCGGCCTGCTCGCACTGCGACCTCGTACGCGAGATCACGACGAAGTCGTCTGCGTAGCGCACCAGCGTCCCCAGCGGGGCGCTGTGGCGCGTCCACAGCGTGTCGAGCACGTGCAGGTAGATGTTCGACAGCAACGGCGAGATCACCCCACCCTGGGGTGTGCCCACCACCGTCGTACGGACGGTGCCGTCTTCCATCACCCTCGCCTCGAGCCACTGCCGCAGCAGCTTGAGCACCCGCCGATCCGAGACGCGTCGTGCCACGAGACGCAACAGCTTCTCGTGGTCGATGCTGCCGAAGTAGTCCCGGATGTCGGCGTCGAGCACGTGGTGATGCCCCTTCGCGCCGAGCTTCCTCAACGCCTCCAGCGCACCCGTCGCACTCCGCTTCGGCCGGAAACCGTACGAGACGGGCAAGAAGTCCGCCTCGAACACCGGCTCCAGCACCAGCTTCGCCGCCATCTGCACCACCCGGTCCCGAACCGTCGGGATGCCCAGGGGCCGCTTCCTCCCGTCCCCTTTCGGGATGTACCGGCGCAAGACCACCTGGGGCCGGTACCTCTTCGCCCGCAGCACGGTGCCGAGCTCTTCCAAGAAGCGCCCGACCCCGTACCGCTCGATGTCGGCGATCGTCTCGGCATCGACGCCCGCCGCACCGCGCTTCGACCGTATGTCAAGCGACACCCAGTCTTACGAGTTAAGGCGACACCCACTCTTACGATGTCGTCGTCGTAGTTCCGGGTCTTGGAGGAGGGCTCCGGGCGGGCCTCGGGCGGGGGCGTTGAGGGCCGCAGGCCCGAGGCATCGGTGG
>CAJQNK010000049.1 GCA_905479655.1 uncultured bacterium
CCGATCCTGGGGCGATTCCCGGAGTCGCGGTACGCGGAGGAGCGAAGGCCGTTCGCGCCCGGGGATCGCCTCGTCCTGTTCACCGACGGGTTGGTGGAGGCTCGGAGCCCGGCGGGCGAGATGTTCGGCGAGGAGCGTCTCGTGGGGCTGCTCGCCGCCTCCCGCGGCTGCGAGGGCGAGGTCGTCTGCGACGCGCTGCTCGAGGCCCTGCGCTCCTGGACCGGCGACCGGGACGACCTGCGCCTCGAGGACGACCTGACGCTGGTGATCGCCGACCGGACGACGCCGGGAGGCGCCGGAAGCCGCAGGCCCCGGTAGAGAGCCGTCGGCCCCAGTATTTCGGCCCCAATATGAAAGAGCCGCCCCGATCTCTCGGAGCGGCTCCAATGCTTACGCCGAGGTCACCAGGACCGCGGCGCGGCCGTCAGACCTTGACGACGTTGGCCGCAGCCGGGCCCTTGGCGCCCTGGGTGACGTCGAAGCTGACCTTGTCCCCTTCGGACAGCGACTTGAAGCCGGTGCCCTGGATCGCCGTGTGATGGACGAAGCAGTCCTTCGACCCGTCGTCAGGGGTGATGAAGCCGAAGCCCTTCGTGTCGTTGAACCACTTGACCGTACCGGTGGTGCTCATGCTGACTCCTTGTTCTTGCCGAAGCCGGGTCCCGGTTATCCGGATCCTCCGACTCCTTTGCCACTGCGGGAAACCCCGCGTTATTGCTTACACGTCGATCGGTCGCGTCCAACGGGGACGAAGTTCCTCTTGCAGGCGCGAACTGAGATCTCCGAATCAGACCAGGATGTTCTCTGCGTTTTCGGTGGGACTCAATCGGATCTACAGGAGGGATTACGGCCGAACCGTGCGTAACAGAAGCTAACACACTGGTTGTCGTTTGTCACTCCCTGACTCTACGGCGTCGCCAGCGGCTCCTCTCGCGGTCGCAGGGCGAGGCTCCGTCCTCGTCAATCCTCCGGCTTCCCCCCCGGCGCCATCTTGACCACCCGCGGCCAGAAACGCGCCAGCGACTCGACCAGGTCGCGCTGGGCCGCCATCACCACCTCGATGTCCTTGTAGACCCCCGGCACCTCGTCGATCCCGGCCGAGAGGAGACGGACCCCTCGCTCGACCAGGAGCTTCCGGACGTGGGACCAGGCGAACGAGCTCCGAGCTCGGGCCCGGCTCATCACCCTCCCGGCCCCGTGCGACGCGGAGCGGAGAGACGCCTCGCAGCCTCGGCCCCGGACGACGTGGGTCGCTGTGGCCATCGAGCCCGGGATGACGCCCAGGACGCCCGCGCCGGCCGGCGTCGCCCCCTTCCGGTGGACGATCAGCTCCCGGCCGTCGTGCTCCTCCCGCCAGGCGAAGTTGTGGTGGTTCTCGATCGAGAGCACGGCACGAGCTCCCAGATGCCGGGCGACGTGTCGGTGGATGACCGCGTGGTTGGCCGCCGCGTAGCGGCCCATGAGCTCCATGGCACTCCAGTACTCCTGCCCGTCCGCGGAGTCCAGGTCGAGCCAGGCCAGGTGACGGAGCTCCTTCGGCAGGTCGGGGTGCAGCTCCTGGGCCCGTCGGCTGTAGTGCCCGGCGACCGCCGCCCCGGGACCGCGACTGCCGCTGTGGCTCATCAGGGCGAGATACTCTCCCGCCTCGAGACCGAGCTCGGGCTCGCGCAGCTCCAGGACCCCGAACTCGACGAAGTGGTTGCCGGTGCCGCTGGTGCCGAGCTGCGCCCAGGCCTTGTCCCGCACCCGCCGGGTCACCTCGGTGATCGACCAGTCCTCCTCCAGCACGGGATCCTCCCGTCGGACGCCCCGGTCGAACGCCACGCCGAGACCGAACCGGGTCTCCTCCTCCAGCGCCCTCGCGAGCCTCGCCGGCTGCCGCTCCACCGCCGAAGCCGGCAGGTCGAGGACGGTGAGCTTCATCCGGCAGGCGATGTCGACGCCGACGGCGTAGGGGATCACGGCGTCGCGGGTCGCGAGGACGCCGCCGATGGGCAGGCCGTATCCGACATGGGCGTCGGGCATCAGGGCGCCGCGGACCGAGATCGGTAGCCGACAGGCGTGGGCGAGCTGGCGCACGGCCGCCGGGTCGAGATCGTCGCCCCACTGCCTCCAGGGAGCCGGAGGATCCTGCTCCTCGAACCGCCCCCCGACGGGCTCCGATCGCGCCAGCGCCGCCGCCAACGACCCGAAGAGGTCATCTTCGAGACAGGCCGCGGGGTCCGCGATCACCCGGCGCAACGCCCTCCGGATCGCCGCCGTCGACATCCCGGCGGCCCGAGCCGCGCCGATCGACGCCAGCGCAAGTCGTAGCGGCTCCCCCGCCGGCACGCCGAGATTCCGCAGCTCCCGGGCCTTCATCCTCTCTCCTCCTCCGCAGTGACCTCGAGTCCCCGTATCCGGAGGGTACAGCGACTCCGCCCGGGCGGCGGGAGGACCCGGAGGGGCGCCGGGACGCAGACGCCGTACGTCAGGCGACCGTGTCGGCGGCGGAGAGGCGGTCTCCCCGAGCCGACGGCGCCGCACCGAGCACGGGCTGCGCGAGCAGCAGGGCCAGGAGAGCAGCGCGCTCCGCCAACCGATCCCGGTAGACGAACTCGTGCAGGGCGTGGGCCCCGCCGCCCACCACCCCGAGCCCGTCGAGGGTCGGGGCGTAGAGAGAGGCGGTGTTGCCGTCCGAAGCGCCACCCGCCAGGCACTCCTCCACCGCCAGGCCCAGCTCGGCAGCGGCCTCCAGGGCGCGGCGCCAGAGACGCCGATTGGCCGGCGTGCGCTCGAGCGGCGGCGTGTCCACACCCCCGTCGATCTCCAGCCGGGCGTCGGGGTTGCGAGGTGCGAGGGCCCGGATCCTGCGCTCCACCTCCACCCCCTGCTCGCGGGTGAGCACGCGGACGTCGACCTCGGCCCGGCACTCGGCGGCGACCACGTTGGGCCGCACCCCACCGTCGATGGTGCCGACGTTGACGGTGACCCCGGACTCCGGGTCGTTGAGCTCGAAGAGCCGCTGCACCAGGTGGGAGAGCTCCAGGATCGCGCTCACCCCCTCCCCCGGGTCGAGTCCGGCGTGGGCCGCGCGGCCCCGCACCCGGAGGACGAAATGGCCCACCCCTTTGCGGGCCGTCTTCAGCTTGCCTTCGGGTCCCAGCCCGGGCTCCACGACCAGCACACGATCCGCCAGGCGCGCCAGGCGGGTGACGATCCTCCGCGAGTCGGGACTGCCGATCTCCTCGTCGGAGTTGATGAAGACGACCGGGTCCACCGACAGCTCCTCTCCGATCTCACGGAGGGCCCGCAGGGCGGCCAGCGCCAGGACCAACCCGCCCTTCATGTCGAAGATGCCGGGACCCCGGAGCTTGTCGCCCTCGACCGCGACCGGCATCGTCGCCAGTGTGCCCAGCGGCCAGACCGTGTCGGAGTGCCCGACGAGGAGCTGGATCGGGCGACCCCTTCGCCGCCCTGCCGGCACGGCCAGGAGGTGGCCTCCGCTCCTGCGTCCCGGAATCCGTCGGATCCGCAGGCCGAGGGCCTCGAGCTCAGCCGCGAGCAACTCCTGTGGCACCCGCTGGCTGGCGATGTCCCCCGAGGGCGACTCGGCCTCGGTCAGGCGGCACAGGAGAGCCTCGACCTGCTCCTGACGGGCCTCGAGCGCTTCGAGGAGGCGGTACGCGCGGCGACTCGGCATGGACTCAGCGGGAGAAGCCGGAAGGGACGGGGAAGGCGTGGCTCTCCTCCACGCGGGCGAAGCGGTTGGGGTGGAGATAGACGAGGAGCGGCAGGGTGCGCAGGACCTCCTGGTCCTCGCGATCCAGACGGCGCAGGGCCCGCGGGTCGACATGGCAGGCGACGACCCGGCCGATGACCAGGCTGTTGTCACCCAGGTCGTCCACGAACCGGTCGACCACGCACTCGAGGCCCACGACGGCGTGGTCGAGGAGCGGCGCATCCACCTTGCGGCCCGGATGCGTCGGCAGGGCGCCCACCGCCGGCTTGCTGCCGTCCTCGCAGCGCGGCGAGGCGGCCAACCCGGCCAGCACGACGTCGTCCGGCCGCGGGTAGCTCACGGTGAAGCCCCCTTCCCGGCGGGCGTTGGCGTAGGTCGCGTGGGTCGGCGAGCAGACGAAGCCGAAGAAGTTCTGCCAGCTCACCGGCCCGGCCATGTGCTTCGGCGCCAGGTCGGGGCTGCCGTCCTCCTCCCTCGTGCCCACGACCACCAGCGGCGCCACGGTGAAGAAGCGCTCCCAGATCGGGCGGCGGGTGTCGATGGAGCGCGGCTTGCGCGCTTGCGGTCGGTCGCTCATTCGCGCGGCCCCCCCTCTCCCCTCGGGACTCGATTCAGTTCGGTGCGTCGCAACTTCTCGCCGAGTCCGCGAGCGAGATTGCGGTAAAGGACCACGCCGATGTCGGGCCGCTGCCGAACGAGCTCCGAGACGGCGCCGCGGGTCAGCACCGCCGCCCGGACGCCCCGCAAGACCACGACCTCCGCCGAGTGGGGCGTGCCCGCCAGGAGGGACACCTCGCCGAGGCACTCGCCGGCCTCGACGACTCCGATCACCCCGTCCGACCCCGGGCCCCGGACCTCGACCGCCCCCTCGAGCAGCAGGTAGGTCTCGGCACACGGGTCGCCCACGCCGAAGATCCGCTCCCCGACGTCGAACACCGCCGGCGTGCAGTGGACGGCGAGACGCCTCTGCTGCTCCTCGGTCAGACCCTGGAACAACCGGTTGCTGCCGATGGCCCGACCGAGCCGCGGCAGCCCCTCCCGCTGCTCGAAGGCGTCGAGGACGATGCGGGCCACTCCCTCGCTCGGCGGCACCAGCGACAAGGGCACCTCCTCGAGCGGCACGAGCAGACGCTGCATCTTCACCACGTCCAGTCGCTCCACCTCGTGAAAGGCGAAGGCCGGGATGTAGGCCGTCGGCAGATACCCATGCTCGATCAGCGTCCGTTGCATGCGGGGCGCGTGGGCGCTCACGTCGACCTCGATGGTCGCCACGTCCAGCTCCTCGGCGCAGCGCCGATCCAGCTCGCGCAGGAGGCAGGGGGTCGCCTCGTCGTCCATGCAGATCAGCTCGAAGACCCGGACGTTCTGCTCCAGGGCGTGGTGGGTGTAGCCGACGGCCGCCGCCAGGTGCTCCCCCCGGTACGCCAGCAGGTATTGGGAGTGCTCGGTGCGCAGCCGGAAGAAGCCGTAGTGGAGACGCAACGGGCCGAAGATCTCCCGGTGGTGGAGACGCCCGCGCTCGATGCGCAGCAGACGGGAGTAGCCCCGCGACGTGAGCTCGCGAAGCGAGTACTCCCCGCCACAGGGATAGGGGAGCGAGTCCTCGTCGACGATCGGGTCCGGATCGAGACCGACCTGCCGCATGGCCGCCACCGCGAGCGGGTAGGCCTCCGGAACGATGCGCGGATGGTTGCGACGCAGCTCCAGCGCGTTGCCGAAGTAGCGCACCAGGAAGCCGCCGTGCTCCCGCCGCTCCCCGAACAGGAGCTTGAGCGGCAGGAACCCGACGGCCGCGAAGCCATGCTCGAGGCCGTTGGCCAGGGAGTAGGGATGGGCGACTCGCACCTCCATGAAGCCGACGTGAAGCCGGTCCTGGGCCGCCTCGACCCGGGCCTCGAGCAGGCGCGCCCCGATGCCCCGCCCCCAGGCCTTCGGATGGACCGCCAGGCGGCCGAACTCTCCCACCAGGTCCGCCCAGGCGCCACTCTCGAGCACGACCGAGGCCGTTCCCACCACCTCGTTCGACCCGCCGTCGACGGCGACCAGCAGGACGGTGTCGTCGCCGTAGATCAGCTTCTTGAGGAGCCCCTCCTCGTAGAAGTCCGGGTACATGTAGTCTTCGCCGTACGTGGCTCGGAAGATCCCCTCGATCGCGGGGGCGTCGGCCTCGATGGCGGGGCGGATCTCGATCATGGGCGGCTCCGGGTCCCCGAGCCGGCCGCCGTCCCGGTCGGGACGGCGAGGGTCGTCAGGGAACCAGCGACTGGCCGGACGGCGGGGTCCATCTCGATCGTATGGACGCAGGGCGCGGAGCGCGCCACCCGGATGGGGGGTGTTAGGGCAGGTTCCGGCCCGCGGCGCCGGGAGGCACCGGCAGGGTCCAGGGCACGGAGGATTGGGACGGCCGCCGATCCGTCCGAGCGCACCCCGGGACCAGCGAGACCTCCGCCGGCAAACCCGAGCGGCTCGCCGGCGTACAGGTTCTCGAACCTCCCCGGGAGATCCCCATGAATCGATTCGTCCGCACCCTCACCGCCCTCAGCCTCCCGTTCGCCTTCTTCTCCGCGGGGGCCGGCATGCTGTGGCTGCTGCGCGTGCGCTCGGCGGAGGGCGACTTCTACGCCCGGCTCCTGTCCCACCGGTCGGACTGGGTCGGCGCCCAGGTCGTCCTGCTGGCGAGCGCCGTGCTGGTGATCCCCGCCGCACTCGCGCTCGCCCGCGCGACGGGGCCGCACCGCGGGTCGGCCCTCGCGGGGCTCGGGCTCCTGAGGCCGGCGCGGTCTGGGCGCTCACCCTGAAGGGCGAGACGCTGATCGCCCTGCTGCAGCGGACGACGACGGCGGGAGATCGAGATGCCTTTCGTCGAGATCGACGGCGGGCTGTGGAATCGCGAGCGG
The DNA here is from genome assembly GCA_905479655.1 of uncultured bacterium. GTDB lineage: Bacteria > Acidobacteriota > Thermoanaerobaculia > Multivoradales > JAHEKO01 > CAJQNK01. Next base: position 6,619 of record CAJQNK010000049.1, read on the forward strand.
ACCCGGCTGACCCTGCTCTTCCATCCGGGTCGGCCTGCGCGGCGCCTTCGACCGGGCTCCCGGGGAGGCCGAGGCCCGTGCCGGGGAGGCCGGCTCGCGGGTTCCCTTCCGGCCACGATCGTGAGCCGGTGAGCGGCGGGTGCGCCGCGCCGTCCGACCGCCGGGCTTCGGGCCGGACGACCGGACGGCGGGCGGAACCCGGCCACCGTATCGGCGCTCAGGCCTTGCAGAAGGTGACGGGGAGGGTGTTCCCGTCGTCGTTGGACTTTCCGTCCGTCAGGGCGCGCCGGCTCGTGAGCTTCACCGTGTAACTGCACGGCGGCCAGCCGCCGACGGGGATGGGCGCGTGGGTCGCGGCGACGCTGGAGCTGCCGCTCGGCAGCGGCGGCGCCGTCCAGGGCGAGGCGGCGCTCGACATGGAGAGCGACCAGGAAGCCACGAACTCGTGGTTCACCGTGTACTTCGGTGTCACGGTCGTGGTCAGGCCCGTGCAGGCCCCGGCCCCGGCCCCGCCGCTCTGGAACTCCACGAGATCCAGCTCGCGGACCTCTTCCCAGTTGTTGAACCGGACGTCGACGGTGTCGGTCTGGCGCACCGTCTTGGTGGGGTCCGTGGGGTCGATGGTGGTCTCGAAGATCAGCGTGACCGTGGCGCCCGACTTCGGGTCGGCGGGGACGTTCCCCGCGCCACTGCCGGGGGCGCCGCCGCCGGGCACGATCTTGGCGCTGTTGAGCCGCACGAGAGGACCGTAGAAACCACCGTCCAGGGCGTTCTGGTCGACGGCGATCCAGCCGTCGGCGTCGGGCACGATGACGTGGGTCGGCAGCGGCCCGCTACCCCCGGGAGGCAGGGGCGGGGTTCCGCCCGAGCCGGCGATCTGGATGTCCTGGAAGGTCGTGTCCAGAGTCCCGTCGCTGTCGACGTCCCACTGGATCAGCTTGCTGCCCACCAGGACCGGCGTCAGGAGGTCGCCGGTGACGGGCTTCTCGCTGCTCGTCACCGGGTCGACGTAGAGGAAGCGGTAGTGCATCGGCTGCCCGCCGACGGGGTGCACCTTGGGGCAGAATCCGCGCAGCTCCGGGTGACCGAAGAAGCCCCAACCGGCGCCGCCGGCGCCGAGCTTCGACTTGTTGGCCGTCCCGTCGGCGTTGAAGTCGCTCAGGATGTGGAAGTTGCCCACGTTGGTGAACAGGGGGTCGTAGTAGGGAAGCCCGGGCTCCGTCTC
>CAJQNK010000050.1 GCA_905479655.1 uncultured bacterium
GATTCGTCGCCTCCTCCACCGCTCCGATTGCTTCCGGCTGGAGCGACCAGTTGCCGGGTGGGATTCGCACCCACTGAAAGTCGCCGGCTTTACACGGCGTACTGAGAAGGTCAGGCTAGGAGGGGGGCTCGGCGTGGGTCCGGCGGGTCCTCGCGACGGCCGTCGCGAGGAGCGTCGTGACCACGAGGGCCACGCCGCCGGCCGCGGCGACCAGGGCGCCGGGGGGCACCGTCTCGCCCACCGCCGCCGCTCCGGCCAGGAGCACGCCCCGCGCGCCGAGCAGCGTCGCCACGGCCACGGTGACCCCGGTGAGACCGTTGGAGAGCGGGCCGTTGAGTCCCGCCTCCCCTACCAGCCGACGGTCGTTCACCGCCACGAAGAGGAACGCCGCCACCGCCGGCAGGAGCAAGCCGTTGAGGGCCTGAGCGAGGAGGATCACGGGCACCGGACGGACGCCGGAGAGCCCGAACGCCACCCCGGTGGCCAGGACGCCACCCCACACCGCCCGGTAGCGCCAGGAGCGCGCGTGCCACTCGGCGCCGGGGCGCCGGCCATCGAACAGCCCGCGCGCCGTGATCGCCGCCGCCAGGGGCGCCGTGACCGCCGAGGAGAGGCCGGCCGCCACGAGGCCCAGGGCGAGGAGGCCCGCGGCCCAGGGGCCGAGGCGCGCGGCCAGCACCCCGGCCAGCGCCTCGAACGAGAACGGGCCGTCGAGCGCCGCGCCCGTGACCAGGACGGCCATTGAGATCAACCCGCCCAGGACCACCGCCACCGTGAGGCCGAAACGCACCTCGCCCAGGCGGCGGCCCTCGGCCAGCCCGGAGCCCAGGAACAGGTTGTACGGCACCACGGTCGTCCCCACCAGGGCCAGGGCCAGGAGCGCGCCGCCCGTGGGCAGCGCCGGCGTCACGGCCCCGGCCGCCACCCGGCCCCAGTCGGGCGACAGCCCCACCGCCGTCACGAAGAAAGCTCCTCCCATCACGGCCACCAGGCCGCCGAGCAGGTTCGCCACGACGGCCGGGTTGCCCGCCGCCAGGAGCGACGCCGCGACCGCGGCGCAGGCCAGCGTGAGCAGCCGGGGATCCGTCTCGAGCGCCAGGGTCGCCCCGGCGACGCCGCCCAGGATGTTGCCCGCCTCGTAGGCCGCGCAGCCCACCACGATCGCGCCCAGGACGACCAGCAGCACCAGCGTGCCCCGGAGCCCCGCCGGGTAACGGTCCCGCAGGGCTTCGGCCAGGTTGCGGCCGGAGGTCACCGTCAGCCGGGCCGCGGCCTCCTGGAGCACCAGGCAGGCCACCGTGGAGAACACCAGCGCCCACAGGAGCGCGTAGCGGTGGCCGGCGCCCGCGGAGGCCGCCGCGGTGACGGTACCGGGGCCGATGAAGGCCGCCGCGATCACGCTCCAGAAGAGCACCGAGAGCAGTCGTCGCATCATCCTCCCTCCTCCTCGGGCGCCGAGCCCCAGCCCCCGCCGCCGGGTGTCTCCAGCACCAACCGGTCCCCCGCCGCCACCTCGCGGCCGTCCACCGGCTCCAGCTCCTCCGTCGTCCCGTCCGCCCGCACCAGCGTCTGACGGCCCGTCGCGCCGTCCCGCCCGCCCTCGAGCCCACGGGGACCCCGGACCCGGTTCTGGGTCAGGACCGACAGCGACATGGGCCCGAGGAAGGTGAGCTCGCGCACGACGCCATCGCCGCCCCGCCAGCGCCCGTGCCCGCCCGTACCGGGGCGCACGGCGAACCTCTCGAGCCGCACCGGGTAGCGATGCTCCAGCACCTCCGGGTCGGTGATCGCGGTGTTCGTCATGTGGCTGTGGACCGCCGAGGCGCCGTCGAACCCCGGGCCGGCGCCGCAGCCGCCGCACACCGTCTCGTAGTAGGAGAGGCGGTCGTCGCCGAACAGGACGTTGTTCATCGTGCCCTGGCTGCCCGCGGCGAGCCCCAGGGCCTCCAGCAGGAGGTTCACCAGCCGCTGGCTGGTCTCGACGTTGCCCCCCACCACCGCGGGACAGTCCGCCGGGTCGTCCGGGAAGGGCGGCGACAGCAGGCCCTCCGGCAGCCGCAGCGTCACGGGACGGAAGAGACCCTCGTTCAGCGGCAGCGGACGGTCGAGCAGCAGGCGCAGGACGTAGAGCACGGCGCTCCGCACGACCGCCGGCGTCGCGTTGAGGTTCCCCGGGTGAACCCCGGCCGTGCCCGCGAAGTCGAAGGTCACCGAGTCCCCCGCCACGGTGACCCGGGCGGCGAGGGGCGATCCGTCGTCGAGCTCGTGGAGCGCCGACGAGACGCCGTCGGGCAGACCGGAGAGGGCCTCGCGGATCCGCTCCTCCGCCTCCCGCTCGAGCTCGCCCATGAAGCGGACCACCGTCGCGGCCCCATGCGTCCGGGCCATCTCGCGGAGCGCCCGGGCGCCCCGGTGGTTGGCGGCCACCGCCGCCGCCAGGTCGGCCAGGTTCTCCTCCACCCGCCGGGACGGCCACGGTCCGGAGAGCAGCAGCTGCTCCATCTCGGACCAGCGCGCCACGTCGCGCCGGACGAGGAAGCGGGGCGCGATCACGACCCCCTCCTCCGCCAGCGAGGTCGCGTCGGGCGGCATCGAGCCGGGACGGCGGCCACCCAGCTCCGCGTGGTGCGCCCGGCTGGCCACCCACCCGATGAGGCTCGCGGCTCCCCGCACGTCCGGCGCGTGGACCGGCGTCACCACCGTGACATCCGGCAGGTGGGAGCCGCCGAAGCCGGGGTGGTTCGTGACCACCACGTCGCCGGGGCCGGGGTCCAGGGCGGCGGCCACGCTCCGCACGCACAGCCCCAGGGCGCCGAGGTGCACCGGGATGTGGGGAGCGTTGACCACCAGCTCGCCCTCCGGATCGAGCACGCCGCAGGAGAAGTCGAGACGCTCCTTGACGTTGGTCGACAGAGCGGTGCGTCGCAGCTGCTCGCCCATCTCCCGGGCCACGGACACGAAGCGGTTGGTGAACAGCTCGCGCTCCACCGCTCCGGGTCGCCCTGCGCGATCCCGACTCACGGTTCTTCCTCCCGGTCCAGGACCAGCGCGCCCGCCGAGTCGACCCGCGCCGACCAACCCGCCGGGACCCAGGTCGCCGAGTGACGCTCGAGCACGATCGCCGGCCCCTCGAAGCGGGATGCCGGCTCGAGAGCCGGCCGTTCATAGGGCGTCACGGAGCGGGGCCGGCCGTCCGCGACGACTCGTCCTTCGCCTTCCGGCGCGGCTCGTCGGAGGGGCACCTCGCCAGCCACCTCCTCCAACTCCCTGGGTCGCGACGAGGCCACCACGCGCAGCGACTCGACCTCCACCGCCCGTGCCGGCGGCGGGTAGCCGTAGGTCGCCTCGTAGGCCTCCGCGAAGGCCCCCTCGAGCCCCTCCCCCGCGCTCGCCGCCACCTCGAGCGACCCGCCCTGGCCCGCCAGCCGGAGATAGGCCAGGCGTCGTCGGACGTCGACCTCCCCGGGGGGAACGCCCTCGGCGACCACCGACCGCACGGCCTCCTCCTCCAGGGTCGCAAGACGCTCCTCCAGCTCCCTGGCGACCCGCTCCAGCGGCTCCAGCACCTGGCGTTGGGCGAAGCGCTCGATCACCGCGCGGGAGAGCCCGAGCGCACTCAGCAACGCGGCGTCGGCCGGCACGAGCACCCGACGGATCCTCAGGAGATCGGCGACCGCGCAGGCGTGCTGCCCGCCGGCGCCGCCGAAGGCGACGAGGGCGTACTCCTCCGGGTCATAGCCGCGCCGCACCGAGATCGTCCGGATGGCGTCGGCCATCCTCTCGTCGGCGATCTGCAGGAGTCCCTCGAGCAGGCCCGAGGTCGCGTCCTCGGCGGCGCCGGCCGCCAGGACGACCGCCCGGGCCGCCTCGCGGGCGGCCTCGACGGAGATCGGGATCTCGAAACGGTCGGCGGCCAGCCGCCCCAGCAGGAGATTCACGTCCGTGAGGGTGAGCGGTCCGCCGGCGCCGTAGCAGGCCGGTCCGGGACGGGCGCCGGCGCTCTCCGGGCCCACCCGCAGGCGCGAGCCGTCGAACCAGCAGATCGACCCCCCGCCGGCGGCGACGGTCTCGATCGCCAGGGCGGGCGCCACCAGGCGCGCGCCGCCGATCCGGGTCTCGTAGCGGTACTCGTACTCGCCGTCGATCCGCGCCACGTCCGTGGAGGTGCCCCCCATGTCGAAGGCGATCACCCGCGACTCGCCCGACGCCCGTCCCGCCGAGGCGGCTCCCACCACGCCCCCGGCGGGCCCGGAGAGCAGGCTGTCCCGGGCGCGGTAGGAGGCGGCCTCCACCAGCCCGCCGGCGCTGGTCATGACGTGGAGCGAGCCACGGCGCACGGCGCCGCCCACCCGCTCCAGGTACTCCTCGATGACCGGGGCGAGATAGGCGTCGACCACCGCGGTCTCCGCGCGCGGCAGCAGCCGGATGAGCGGCGCCAGGTCCGCCGACCGTGCCACCTGGCGGAAGCCCCGCGCCCTCAGGAACCGCTCCAGGACCTCCTCGTGGCGGGGATCGCGGTAGCTGTGGAGCAGCGCGACCGCGGCGCAGCGGATCCCCCGCGCCACCAGCTCGCGGACCGTCTCCTCCAACGGCCCGGTCGCCAATGGCCGGAGGACGGCGCCGTCGGCGGCCAGCCTCTCGGGCACCTCCACGACCGCCACCGGCAGGGGCTTTGGCTTCTCCACCCGCAGGGCGAAGAGCTCCCGGCGCTGCTGGTTGCCGATCTCCAGCAGGTCGGCGAAGCCCTCGGTCACGAAGAAGGCCGTGGCGGCGCCCTTGCGCTCCAGCAGGGCGTTGGTGCCGCGGGTCGTCGCCAGGCGCATCTCCAGGCTCGGGAGCGGCTGGCCCCACGGGGTTCCGGTCACGAGTCGCGCCGCCAGCACCGGCGCCTCCTCGTCGGTCACGATCTCGAAGCCGCCGCCGGCGGCCAGCCCGGACGGCGCGTCCTCGAGCTCCAGCCGGCCGGATCCGCCCTCGGAGGCCGCCACACGGGCGGACGGCCCGTCGGCCCCGAGGAGACGGAACTCCGCACCCACGAAGAAGCCGTCCGGCACCGTCCAGGCCGCCTCGACCGTCAGGCTCCGGGGCCCCTCCACGGTCGCCACCCGACCCCGGAGGCTCGAGCTGCTCAGGACCTTCGCGCGATGGGAGCGACCGTCGGGGGCGACCGCCAGGCAGTCGGTGAAGGTCCCGCCGGTGTCGATCGAGAGGCGCCAGCCACGGTCCCCTGGGTTCCCGTCAGCAGGAGCACGGGCCAGGCCGCCCGTCGTCCCGGCTTCGGCCTCGGTTTCGGACACGGCCTCTCCGCTCCCCCCGGCCGCGCGCTCAGGCCGCCACGGCGCGCCGGCGGCGCCGGCGGCGCACGACGACGAGCAGGAGCACCCCCACCAGGATCAGGGCCACGACGGGCGCGACGAGGGCGAGCAGGGACATGATCGCGGCGCCGGCCAGCTCCATCGTCGCCACGACCGGGTTGCCTAGGCCGCCGGTCACCAGGCTCGATACCACGCGGCCCCCGACCGTCGTCGCCTGCACCGCCCCGGCGATCCCGCCTCCGGCGATGACCGCCAGAGTCCAGCGGAGGAACGGGTCCATCCCCGTGGTCACCGACGCCGTGACGACGACGCCGGCCACGACCGCGGCCGGCGAGGCGACGGTGTCCAGCAAATTGTCGAGCCACGGCACGTAGTAGGCCAGAAGCTCCAGCACGGTCGCGACGCCCAGCGCCAGGAGCGCCGTGTCGTCGCCGAGCCACTCGAAGCGCGGCGCCAGAGCCAGGACGTCGGCGCGCGCCGCCAACCCCAGGGCGAGAAGCGGCACGAAGACCCGGAAGCCGCAGGCGGCCGCCAGTCCCAACCCCACGGCCACGCTCAGCACCTCGCTCACGGCGTCTCCTCCGGGCTCCGCTCGTCGAGCTGTCGGATCCGGGCTACGTGACGCCCCCCTTCGAACGGCGTCTCGAGCCAGGTCTCGACGATCGAGCGGGCCTCCTCCCACGACAGCATCCGCTCGCCCAGGGAGAGCATGTTGGCGTCGTTGTGCTGCCGGGCCAGACGGGCGGAGGTCGTGTCCCAGCAGAGGGCGCAGCGCACGCCCCGCACCCGGTTCGCCGCCATGGCCTCGCCGTTGCCCGATCCTCCGAGGACGATGCCCCGCGCGCACTCACCCCGCGCGACGGCCTCGGCCGCCGGGCGGATGAAGCGGGGGTAGTCGACGGAGTCGGTCGAGTCGGTGCCGAAGTCGACGACCTCGTGCCCCGCGGCTCGCAGGAGCTCGACGATCCTCCCCTTGTAGAGAAAGCCGGCGTGGTCCGAGGCGATGGCAATCTTCATGGGTTTCTCCCGGAGTCGTCACCGCGCCGGCCGAGCCCCGCCCGCAGGAGCCACAGCCGGAGCTCGGGCGCCCCGAGCGCCCACGACCCTAGCAGATAGAGGCCGGCAAACGAGCCGACGACCACGGGGGTCGTGAGCAGGAAGGGAGAGCCCCGAAGAGCCCAGGCCACCAACCCCGCGGGCAGCGCCGCGACCAACGACAGCGCCGTCATCCGACCTGCGGCGACCAGCGGCAGAGTGAGCTCGGGCAGACGCTCCCGACCGCTGCGCCAGAGGAGCGTGACCTCGACCCAGGCGGCCACCGACGCGGCCAGGGCCAGTCCGACCGCGCCGTACCGCAGGTCGTCGCGGCCCGCCACCGGGAAGCGATCGAAGACGAGCATGAGAGGCAGGCCGAGGACGAGGGCGACCGCCACCCGACGGACCGCGATCCAGGCGGGCACCCGCGTCTCGAGCAACGAGAAGAAGACGTTGTTGAGGAGCCGCGAGGCGTTCGACGCGGGGAGCCCCAGGGCGTAGGCGGCGACGATCGCCGTCACCAGCCGGGCGTCCGGCGAGCCGAAGCTGCCGCGCTGGTAGATCAGGCCCACCAGCAGGCCGCCGAACGCCAGGTAGCCGACGAAGGTCGGCAGGGTCAGGAAGGCCGTCTGCCGCAGAGCCTCGTCGAGCCGGGCGGCGACCTCCACGCGCGCCTCCGGCGCGGCGCGACGCGACAGCTCGGGGAGCTCCGCCGCCGCCACGGACATCCCGAAGAGCGAGATGGGAAGGAGGTAGAGGGGCTGGGCGTACCCCAGGGCACCGACGGCGCCGGCGGCCAGGAGCGAGGCCAGCAGCAGGTCCAGGTAGCCGGAGATCTGCACGACGCCGCGCCCGGCCACCAGCGGCGTGAAGGCGCGAACCGCGGCTCCCAGTCCCTCGACCCGCCGCGACAGGCTGGGCCGGAACCTCCCCAGGTGCTGGAAGACGAACGGCAGCTGCACACCCACCTGCATCACGGCGCCCAGGAGCGCCCCCGCGCACAGCCCGGTGAGCAACCTCTCCTCCCGGGTGCCCGCCGGCCCGGGGAGCCAGGCCGCCGGCACGAGACCGGCCGCTACCGCGAACAGGCCCGCCAGGATGCCGACGTTCCACAGGACCGGCGCGAAGTACGGGAGGAACAGCCGGCGGTGGCTGTTGAGCACACCCAGGCACCAGGCCGAGACCACGAGCACCGCGGTCATGGGGAAGATCCACCGCACCGCCGCGACGGTGAGCTCGAAACGATCCACCACCGCCTCGCCGGCGGCGATCGCCGCGGCGTCGCCGAGATAGCCCGGCGCCAGGAGGCCGACGAGCGGCCGGGCCGCCAGGACACCCACCAACGCCAGGCCCGCGGCGACCGCCACGAGCCACCCGAAGACCGCGCCCGCGAAGCGCGCGCCGTCCTCCCTGCGCCCCTCCTCGAGAAAACGGCAGTAGACCGGGATGAAGGAGGCCGAGAGAGTCTGCTCGCCCAGGAGATTCTGCAGCACGTTCGGCCCACGCAGGGCGGTGCGGAAGACGTCGGCGTGGGCGCCCGCCCCGAAGAAGAACGCAACCGCGGCATCGCGCACGAAGCCGAACAGCCGGCTGGAGAGGATGCCGGCGGCGACCTTCAGGGCGCCCGCTCGAGAGGACATTTCGGGATCGTAGCAGCGGCGGCGAGACACCCGCGGGCTGTATCGTAGAGTCGTGGGTCGTGGGCGTTGCCGACCCGTCGGCCTCGCGGTCGCCGAGAGCTGCGCGACGACGGTGCCGCATCGCGACGCTAGCCTGACCTTCTCACCAACCGTCTACTACGAGGCCGTATGTACCTGAATCTGCGGCGTTACGCTCCGCTCGGGCTCCTCGACGTACAGACAGTACGACTGCGTCGCCCTCGGTCGCAAGCCTTGCATCTCCAGGCACCTACGGCCTCTCGCAACGACACCCGGTGAGAAGGGC
>CAJQNK010000051.1 GCA_905479655.1 uncultured bacterium
GCTACCGGGGTCGGAGCATCGCCGATGTGCTGGAGCTGACGATCGACGAGGCCCTGGAGTGCTTCCTCCCCTTGAAGAACTCCAGGGGAGGAAGCCCATCGCCCGGCGCTTGCGCACGCTGGCCGGCGCCGGGCTGGGCTACCTGCGCCTGGGCCAGCCGACCTCGACGCTCTCCGGCGGCGAGGCCCAGCGCCTCAAGCTCGCCACCTTCCTCGAGAGCCCCGAGGCCGGCGGCCGCCGCCTCTTCCTCTTCGACGAGCCCACCACCGGTCTTCACATGTCCGACATCGACCTGCTCTATCGGACGCTCCGCCGCCTGGTCCAGGCGGGCCACGGCGTGGTGCTGGTCGAGCACAACCTGGACCTCATCGCGCGGGTGGACTGGATCGTCGAGCTGGGCCCCGGCGGCGGCGTCCACGGCGGCCGGCTCCTGTGGTCGGGGCCGTTGGAGCCGTTCCTGGACACCGTGGAGAGCCCCACGGCCGACGAGCTGCGCGGCTATCTGCGCTGGCCGCGGCCGGGGGAGTAGGGCCGGCAGGCTCCGCGGGAGCTACCGCGCCTCGTACATCGCCGGCAGCTCGCCCACCTCGCCCGAGGCCGCCAGGAACGGGTCGACGACCCGCACCGACCCGTAGTGGCGACCGTGCTCGAACTCCTCGGAGAGGATCTCGGGCAGTCCGTGGACCTCCGCGTAGGCCCAGAGGTGCGCGTCGGACCAGGAGAGCCCGTAGGCGGCCGCGCCGAGTCGAGAGAATGTCCCGACCGGCGGCGAGTCGACGCGGGCGGTGGCACCACCCTCAGAACGGGACGACATTCGGCGTCGGCACCCCCTGGATCTGCCACGCGCCCTCGGCGTCCACCCGCTCGATGGACGAGCCGGCCGGTGCGTCGCCCACCTCGGGCGGATTCGCCAGACCCGTCTCGTCGATGAGGCCGTTGTCGTTGGCGCCGCCGTAGACGACGGCGTCGACCGGGACCGTGGCGCCGGTGACCTGGTCGGCCGGAACGTTGAACAACGCCACGCCGTCGGCCGTCGCACCCGAGTTCTGCAGGTCGGGCGAGAAGTCGACGGCCAGGTCGAACGCGGGCATGCCGTTGTCCGGCGTCGACAGCGGACCGCCGACCACCCACACCGCCCCCGCCGGGAGGGTGCCGGCGAGTTGCAGGAGACTCGACGTGTAGCTGGTGCCGCCGTTGCCCAGGCTGAAGTCGGCGAGATCGACGTCGAAGTCGTTGGTGTTCTGGATCTCGACCCACTCCAGCATGTCGTCCGACCCCGCGGCGTCGTAGAAGACCTCGGTGAGGATCACCCCGAGGACCGGCGGCGGCGGGGGCGGCGGCGGCCAGGAGTTGGGGGTCGGAGTGGGCTGGATGATCCACTCGCCGGCGAGGTCCAGGCGCTCGATGGAGGCGCCGGAGGGAGCGTCGCCCACCTCGGGTGGGCTGACCATGCCGGTCTCGTCGATCAGGCCGTCGAGGTTGGTCTCGCCGTAGACGACGGCGTCGATCGGTACCGAGAGAGCCGTGATGCGGGAGATCGGCAGGTTGAACAGCGCCACGCCGTCGGCCGTCGCGCCCGAGTTCTGCAGGTCGGGACCGAAGTCGACGACCAGGTCGAAGATCGGGGTCCCGTTGTCGGGCGTCGACTCCGGTCCGCCGATGACGAAGGTGCCGCCGGCCGGGATCACCCCCGTGAGCTGCACCAGGGTGTTGAGGTAGTCGCCGCCGCCGGCCCCCAGGGTCAGGCTCGAGATGTCGAGGGCGGTGTCGGTGGCGTTGGTGAGCTCGATCCACTCCAGGCCGTCGTCGGAGCCCGTGGGGTCGTACATCACCTCGCTCAGCAGGACGGTTCCGGGCGCGATGGTGAAGGCCTGCTCGTCGGCCCGGGTGCCCGGGGAGTAGAGGCGTGTGACCGTGCTGCCCGAGGCCGCCAGCCGGTGGTCGACGAAGGGCGTGTTGGTGCCGTCCGGGCTGCGGGTGACGGAGACCCAGCGGCGGCCGGCGAAGCTCTCCGTCTGGACCACCGCGCCGAGGGCGTCGCGCAGGGTGATGGTGCCGCCCATGGGAGCCAGGCCCAACCCGCCGCTGGTGGCGGTCACCACCTGGGCGTTGCCGAAGTCGCCGGTGGGGGCGCCGCCACCGAACACCACCACGGCCTCGAGCGGCGGCACGACGGTTCCGGGGGCGAACAGATGACGCTCGACGCCGCCGGTGTCGAGGCTCCAGCCGGAGATGTCGAGGGCGTCGAAACCGCTGTTCAGCAGCTCGACGAACTGGTCGTCGGAGGCGTCGGCGATCCCGTCGCCGTTGGCGTCGCCGAACGTCGGGTGCGGGTCGGCGAAGATTTCGTGGACCAGCATCGGCGGCAGGTTGACCTCGTCGGTGAGGAAGTCGGCGCGGGAGCGCGGGATGACCTCGTAGCCGGCGGTGAAGGGGAACGAGGTGTCGAACTGCGATGCGACCCCGATCAGGTCGAAGGCCTGCGTCGGCGTGGGAGAACCCGGGATGTCGGTGTCGCCGTCGACGAACAGCGTCAACAGGGTGACGCCGCCGTCGTCGGTCACGACGAGGGTGCCGTTGCCGATGGGCGGGATCGCTCCCTCGACCACCGTGAGACCGTCGATCCGGATCAGGCTTCCCTCCACCGCCTCGCCCACCTGGGCGGCGGTGACGAGGGTGGGCGCCGGGGGAACGCCGGGTCCGATCAGCGTGTATCCGAAGTTGCCGTAGGCCTCCGCGATGTTGACCTCGGCGAGCCCGCCGCCCTGCTCGACCTCGCCCACGAACTGCACCCGATCCCCCCGCAGGAGAGGTTGGGCGACGCGGTCGAAGACGAAGATCCCGGCGCTCGCGTCCTGCACGTAGAGCTGGGAGACGAAGTCGTTGAACACCCCCGGCTCCACGGTGAGGTTGCCCTCGATGCGCACCGCGAGGCCCCGTTGCTCCAGGACGCCGTCGACGTCGACCGTCTCGAGGGCCGCGATGGGGGTGATTCCGGAGGCCCAGGCGCGGGGTATCGACCGCGTGATCTGCCCCAGCGTGTCGGCGGCCTCGACCCAGGCCTCGACCAGCGCGCCGTCGGGCTGGCCCGGCAAAACGGCCTGCCACAGGTCGCCGCCGGCCGGCGTCATGACGATGGGCGTCTGGATGACGCCGTCGAGCGACCAGGCGAGGTCGACGGTCGCGAGCGACTCGTCGACGACCCGGGCGTCGACCGCGACGGTCTCGCTCGCCAGGGGGACGAGGGGGGAGCGCGACGCGGTGAGGATCGCGGGCGGGAAGTCGGCGACCCCGCCGGGACCGCTATCGGCGGGCAGCGCAACCGGTCCGAGGTCGCCGCCGAAGAGTTGGTAGCTGGCGCCGTCGGAGACCAGCGTGACGGTGCCCGGTAGCCCGAGCACCTCGTCGACGTCGTCCGGGTCCGCGATGCCACTCGCCAGAGTGTCGTCGGAGCGGTCGTCGGTGGGGTCGCCCGGGTTGAGCTGGTAGAAGGGCGGCAGCGCTCCGAAGCTGTCCGGTGTCGACACGATGCGGGTGACGACCTCGGCGTTGGGGTGGCCGAAGCTGTTCGACACCGAGTTCTGGTTGATCGCGACCTCCGCGCGCAGCGTGTCGAGGAAGAGCTGGCTCGACGACGAGCGGCTGCCGTGGTGGTTCACGGTGTAGACGTCGAGATCGCCCGCCAGGGGCGCCACGGGGCCCTCGACGTCGGTGTTGTTGCCGAACTCCGGGTTGCCGGTGAGGTCGCCGCCGATCCACAGGTCGAAGTCGCCGTAGCGCACCACCAGGCCGATGGACGCCGAGTTCTCGAACGATCCCGAGCCGGTGATGTCCACCGCCGAGCCGTCGCGCAGCTCGCCGTTGACCACCAGGCACTCGACGGTCACGCCGCCACCGAGGTCGATGTCGGTGAACGGGGTGATCGTCGACCGGGTCCTGGCCTCGGCGGCGTCGAGGTAGTCGAAGTAGGCGAAGGTCCCCGGCGTGTCGAAGAAGTCGCCCCGGTCGAAGGCGATCACGTCGGGCGTCACGGGGCCGAAGTTCAGTACGTCGTCCAGCCGGCCGATGTGGTCCTCGTCGTAGTGGGTGGCCACGACGTAGTCGAGACTGGTGACGATGCCGGACCCGACCAACCCCTCGAGAAACAGAACGATGTCCTCGTCGGTGGGGTTCAGGCCGCTGCCGCCGTCGACCAGCAGGGCCCGGCCGGTCGGGGAGACCACCAGGGTGGAACTCCCCTGCTCGATGTCCTGGTAGTAGACGCGCAGGAGCTGGCCCGCGCCAGCGCCTGGCAGCGAGAGGGCGAAGGTGAGGGCGAGAGAGGCAGCGAGCCGGGTCCCTCCGGCTCCGCACGAGCGGCGGTGTCGGTCCATCGACGACTCCCTTCCCGGCAGCGGTCCGCACGGAGGCGGCGAGCGGACCCCCCCCGGTGTTGTCAGAGGATGGTCCAAGCATAGTGCATGCGCGAGCGCCTGGAGTCGTGTTCCGACCCTGGCGCCGGTCGCCCGGTCGAGCGCATCCTGAAGATGCCGTCCGCGCAGCGGAGATCCAGGGGGATGGCTGCGTGATGGGTGGGTGAGCCCGACGGTGGCGTCCCGACCGGCCGAGCGAGCGGACGGAGGGAGGGGAAGGACCCCGTTGGGAAGCACCCTGGGCTGCTAGGATTCCGCCACCATGAGCGAGCGAACCCTGCACACGATCGGCACGTTGGGCGGAGTCATCCTCGGCGCCGTCTTCCTGCTGGCGGCCTGGACGAAGGCGTTGGACCCGGCGGGCTTCGCCGAGGTGATCGAGCGCGAGGGCGTGGCCTTCCTGGGCCCCTGGGCGACGGCGATCGGGGCTATCGTGATCGAGGTCGTCCTCGGCCTCTGCCTGGTGCTCGGCGCGAGGACGCGGCCCGTGCTCTGGGCCACCGTGGTACTGGTCGCCTTCTTCCTGTTCCTGAACGGCCGGGCGTACTGGAAGTACTCCCAGGGCCTGATCGACGAGACGGCCGAGTGCGGCTGCTTCGGCAGCCTGGTGGAGAGGACGCCGACGGAGGCCTTCTGGCAGGATCTGTTCCTCCTGGTGCCACCCCTGGGACTGGCGTTTCTCGGTCGCCGGCGGGACCTTCTGCGCAAGGGGAAGATCCGGAGAGGAACGGAGCGGCCACCGGTCATCCGTTACGCGGTCGCGGGCCTGCTCGGCGTGGCGTCGGCGGGCTTCGCCTGGAAGGCGCCGGAGCTGCCGCTCGACGACCTGGCGACCCGTCTGAAACCCGGGGTCGAGGTCAGCGATCTCTGCGCCGGCTCCGGGGCCGACGGCAGTCGTGTCTGCCTCGACGTGGTCGTCCCCGAGCTCCAGAGCGGCAGCCACCGGGTGATCCTGGCCGAGCTCGCGGACGAGGAGCTCACGGAGCGAGTCGACCAGCTCAACGAGGAGGCGCTGGCCGGTGATCGACAGCTCTGGCTCCTGACCCCGTCGCCCGGCGACGAGGTCCAGGCCTTCCTCTGGAGCTGGGGGCCGACGTTCGAGGTCCGGGAGGTGCCGGCCGAGCTCCTGCGCCCCCTCTACCGGCGCCTGCCGCGCAGTTTCGTGGTAGACAGTGGGGAGGTGGTGCGGACCGCCTCCACCATCGACCCGCCTTCGGGTTGACGCTCCGTCGCACCCGCCGCACCCGTCGCAACTCCCGGTTCCTGACTCCTTATCGAAACCCAAGCGCGACCTCGCGCCGACCCATCACCACCGAGGATCGACCCATGACTCGCAGAATCTCCGCTCTCCTCCCGGCCATCGCCCTGGTTCTCCTCGCCCCGGCGGCCGGGCCTCTCGCCGCCCAGCCGACGCTCGACCGGGTGACCTCCGGCTTCGAGATCAACGGCGACTACCTGGTGGAGATCGACGGAGTGGAGGTGCCGACCGCCGAGGTCTACTACTCGCGGCAGGCGGGCGCCTTCCTGGTTCTTCCCGGTGACGCCCCGGGATCGCCGGTGCTTCTGTGGCCGCGGACCGGGCGGGCCGAGACGGTCGACGCCGCGAAGGTGAGCCGGCGCGCCGACGGTCTGATCGACGTCCTGTCGGACGCCACCACGCCCGCCGGCTCGTTCCGCGTGGTGGGCGGCGACGTTTCGTTCACCATCGACGGCCGTGACGCGCGTCTGCGGGAGCGGCCGTACCTGCTGGGCTCCCAGTCGGTCGGCGCCGTCGCCGGCTCGAATCCCGCCTACGCTCGCGGCGCCGAGCTCTACAGCCCCTCCGATGTCCTCCTCCAGGAGCTCCGCGAGAAGGGGGCCGGCGTCAAGGTCGAGGTCTACTTCGGCTCCTGGTGCCCGGCCTGCAAGCAGATGGTGCCGCGCATCGTGCGGGTGGCCTCGGAGCTCGAGGGCTCGGAGATCGAGTTCGAGTTCTACGGCCTGCCGAAGCCCTTCGCCGGCGAGCCGCGCGCCGAGGACCGGGGTGTCACCGGCGTGCCCACCGGGATCGTCTACCAGGGCGACCAGGAGGTCGGTCGGCTGACCGGCAACGACTGGCGGGTGCCCGAGCAGGCGATCCTGGGGCTCATCGGGTAGCCCCTTCCGCCCGTCGGCGTCAGCCCGCGATCGCCGCGAGGGGGTGCTCGCCGCCGTTGTGCCACAGGGCGTCCGCGGCCTGCAGGCGCCCGGGCTCGGTGAAGCGGCTGACGCCCAACGCCGCGAGTTCGCCACGGACGGAGTCGGGCACCGATCCGGCCACCGCCGCGCCCTGGAGGCGGCCGGACCATTCGTGGAGCGCCTCGGGCACCCGCCGGAGGCTCCGGACCGGGTGGACAGCCACCGAACGGAGGCCGGCGGACGGCGAGAATCTCAGCTCGGGCTCGACCCAGACGGTGCCCCGGCCGAGGCCGGCGGAGCTCACCGGCAACCCGCGCATCTGAAGCTCGGCCGTGGTCTGGTGCAGGCGCGCGGCGGCGGCCGGGTCCACCGGACCGGGGGGCCAGCGGTCGGCCAGCTCCGCCAGCTCCCGAGCGAGGACCGTGGCCATCCGCGCCGCCGCGCCGTCGTCTCCTTCGACGAAGACGGCCTGGACGGAGAGACAGCCACGCTGGTCGAAGAGCGCCACGTCGCGGGCCAGGCCCCGGGCCGCCTCGGGGATGACCGCGTCGGCCGCCAGGAGGGCCAGGCTGGCCTTGGCGCCGAAACGGGCGACCCGCCCCGGCGCGCGGCTCGCCAGGTCGTCCACGGAGGCATCGTCACCGTAGGCGACGATGCGGCTCACCGCGGAGAGCAGCGGCCCCTCCAGCTCCCGGTCGCCGCCGCGCCAGGTCAGCGCCGCGACGGCCGTGCCGAGCGCCGGCAGCCGACGGGAGAGGCCCGCCACCAGAACCGGAGTGAACAGGGGTTCGGCGGAAGGGGACTTGAGCAGGATCGGCCGCCGCAGGGCGAGCGCGGGCAGCAGGGGCTGCACCGCCAGGCCCGGCAGATTCGAGGCGAGGACGACCAGCACCGGCCCGCCTCCGGGCGGGAACGAGTGCGCCGCCGCGAGGAGCTGCCGTGCCGGCTCGCCGGTCATGCCGCCGAGGACGGCTTCGAGCCCGGCCTGCAGCCCCTCCGGTGAGAGACGGCAGAGGCGCGTCAGGGCGGGGTCGAGCCGTCGCCGCGGCGGCGAGCCGGGGTCGGCCAGCTCGCCCAGTGTCGAGTCCCAGGCCGAGAGGAGCTCCTCGTCCGAGACGGCGCGCAGGGAGTCGCTCCCGAGCTCGACGGCGGCGGCCAGGCGCGCGAGCTCCCGAGGCGTCCAGCGAGCGGCGGGGAACGCGACGCCGCCGACCTCCGCGGAGCCCGGGGCGGGAGCGGGGAAGCCGGGCGGGAGGGCCGCGTCAGCCAGCACTCGCGTCGCCGGAGGCCAGCGTCTCGACGGTCAGGGAGCAGCCCCGGAGCTCGGCCTGCCCGGCTCGCCCGAGCAGGCGGAACCCGTCGCCGTCGCGGACCCCCAGGTCCTGGGTGAGGACGTGGAGGGCGGAGCCGACGTTCGCCAGGTCGAAGACGGCGACGAGGCCGGGTTGTCCGTCGGGCAGCTCCTCGAGGGAGACGGGATCGAGGACGCGGACCCGGGTCCACGGCTCGGGGACGAAGAGGTCCGGGTCGCCGCCGGCCAGCGCGCGGGTGTAGAGCTGGCTCGTGAGCTCCGTCATGCCGTACTCGCGCACGACCTGCGGGGCGGCGACGCCCAGCCACTCGCCGATCCTCGCGACCAGCTCCGCGCGCGCGAGCTCCCGGCGACGACCCTTGTAGCCGCCGGTCTCGAAGACGGTGCTCCCCGCCGGCAGCCGGAAGCGGAGGTCGAGACGCTCCAGCGAGTCGAGGAGGTCGGCCAGGGCGAAGGCGGTGCCCAGGACGACGGCGGGCCGTCCGGCCCGCTGGCGGCCGGCCAGCCACGCGCGGGCCGCCCGGGCGTCGACCCGCGCACGACCGAAGCCGTTGACCGACGGCTCGCCGCCGTGGGCTCCGAGGACGTGGTCGATCATGAACGACAGGCTGGAGTGGGGTTGGGCTTCCCGGTCGGGGATCAGGGAGAGCATGGGGGGTGGGCTCCCCGGCGGCAGGCAGGCGCCGGGAAAGGAGGCGTCGATCGTCGCGCGGTAGAGATCGGGGAACGGATGGTGGTGGACGCTGGTCTCGTCCCCCGTCGTGCCGCTCGAGTGGAACTCCTCCCGCGGCTCGTCGACCGCCAGGCGGAGGCGCCGGAAGACGCCGGTGGGGACGGCGGGGACCTCGCGCCAGGTCAGCCCCGGTCGGGGTTGCACCCCGCGAGCCCGGCTCAGGCGGCGGATCGGCGCGATGCGCTCGAACTGCAACTCGAACGCGGACCGCGCGAGCTCGTCGAAGGAACCGGGATCGGGGGCGACGACGAACTCTCGGATTCGCTCCACCACGGGTAGCTCGGCACTCATGGGGGGATTCTAGTGTCCCGTGCGGCAAATTCCTTCACCCGGCTCGCGGGTCCCTCTCGGTCCTGGCGGCGTTGCGCTCCTCGGCGTAGGGCCCGCTACGCCTTGCGTCGCGCGCCTGGCCAGAACCAAGAATGACTCCGCGCCCAGGGCAAAGCACTTACCGCGCGGGACACTAGTGTCCCGAACGGCGGGAGAGGGCGGGTCGATGAGCGACGGATCGACCCTGCTACGCTCCCCGCACGATGCCCGTTCGAGCGGCAGAGCCCTTCCCGCACGCCCGTCGCGTCTCCACGGGCAAGGTGCCGCGCCGAGAGGTCCCGGACGAGGTGGCGGTCGTCGATCAGGTGGGCTGCACCGGCTGCGAGGTCTGCGTCGCGGTCTGTCCCGTCGACTGCGTCGAGATTCTGCCGGGGCCGGAGCATCCGGGTCTCCACGCGCTGGTGGAGGTCGAGCTGGAGCGCTGCATCGGCTGCCGTTTGTGCGCGGTCGACTGCCCCTGGGAGACGATCGAGATGTGGCCCTACGAAGCCGGCATCGCGGCGGCGCCGGGGCGGACGCTGCGCTCGCTCCTCTACGACTACCCGGCTGCAGTGATGCATCCGGCGTCGGAGGCCCGTCTTGTCGGATGAGCGGGTCGGGCGGTCGACGGAGGCCCGCGACGAGGCTCGCCCCGACCCGGCGCTCGCGGCGGCGCTGGACGACGTGTTGCGGCTCCTGGGCGAGCGCCACGACCTCGACCCCCATCAGCTCCTGGCGCTCGCCTCCGAGCTCCAGCGCTACGGGGTGGAGCGTCTGGTGGAGGAGCGGATCGGCCCGCTGCGCCGGAGGGCCGGAAACAAAGCGCCCCGCCCGAAGGCGGGGCCGGAGGAGTGAGAGAGGAAGATTCCGTTCCTTCCCCCTCCTTCTTACGAAGCGCGGGCTCCGCCGGTTCTACCGGGTCCGCCGAAGAACTCCGTGCCGGCCCTCCCCGGGTCGCCGGTCAGCCCCTCGACGCCGGCCTCCTCCTCGAGCCAGTCGGAGGGCAGGTGGCGGCGGTACGGGCGGTGCAGGAAGCGTTGCCCCAGGAGGGCGATGACGCCCGTGTCGTCCGCCGATCGGATCAGCCGGCCGGCGGCCTGCACCACGCGCGTCATGCCGGGAACCACGAAGGCGTACTCGAACCCCTTGTCGAAGCGCTCCTGGTAGTAGCCGCGGAGGAGGTCTCGTTCGAGGGAGACGGCCGGCAGACACGGTCCGATCACGGCGACCGCCTTGAGCACGTCCCCCGGGTAGTCGACGCCCTCGGCGAAGACCCCTCCCGCCACGGCCAGGAGTAGCACGTCGCCCAGCAGCGCGGAACGGAGGGCGTCGAGGATCTCCTCCCTCTCCCGGTCGCCGTCCGAACGGCTCTGGACCAGGATCCGCTTCGACCCGGTGGCGAGATGCCCGGCGACCCGGCGCAGGAAGTCGTAGCTGGGGAAGAGGGCGAGGCAGTTGCCCGGAACGCTGTCGGCGAACTCCGAGAGGCGCTCGGCGATGGGCTCGTAGTTCTCCGCCCGCTTGCGCCAGGTCGTCGCGACCGTCGTGTCGATGACGATGCGGCGGTTCTCCCGCGGGAACGGGTTCGGCACCTCGACGGCGACGGTCCGGTCCGGCTCGAAGCCCAGCAGGTCGCGGTAGAACTCGGGCGGCGACAGGGTCGCCGACAGGCCGATCGTGGAGTGGGTGCGACCGAGGACCTCGCCGAGGAAGGGGCTCGCGTCCTTGCACAGCAGCTTCAGGCGCGCGTCGCCGTCCGCCTTCTCCACAAGGTGGCTGAAGCGCTCGCCCGAGGCGACCGAGAGGCCGTCGAGGAACCGCAGGTAGTCGAAGTACAGGGCGACGAACGGGTCCTCCGCGCGAAAGCTCTTGGTCTCCCTCTGGTGCTCCAGGTAGTCGACGAACGCCTCGTCCATCTCCGGCCGCAGGGCCCAGACGACGTCGTCGGGGGGGGCCGTCTCCGCCGCCGTCGCCCTCTGGCTCTGCAGCTCGAGCGTGTCGGCCACCCAGCCCTCGATGGCCGCGGCCAGGTCCTGACAGATGCCGGCGATCCGACGGCAGACCGGCACGCCGGCCCGGCGCAGCGACTCCGCCGCCCGCCGCGCGGCCAGGGCCGAGAGCTCCGGGCTGTAGTAACCGCGCCCGCGGTCGACGAGGTTGTGGATCTCGTCGATGACCAGGATGGTGTCGCCCAGGTCCTCGCCGCGGGCGAAGTCCGAGAGCGCCACGTAGGGGGCGAAGGCGTAGTTGTAGTCGCAGACGACCACCTGGGAGCGCCCGGCGAGCTCGAGGCTGATCTCGAACGGGCACACCTCGGCGGCCCTGGACTGCTCGTAGACGACGTCGGGTAGGAGCGTCCCGTGCTCCTGGGTCAACGCCTCGAGGAGACGATGGCGCTGCAGCTTCAGGAAGTAGTCGCGGGCGTAGGGGCAGTACTCCTCGTGACAGATGACCTCGTCGTTGGCGCACATCTTCGCCTTCGCGCGGAGCTGCACGGTGTTGAACACGCCCCGGGGGTTCAACATGGCCAGCACCGTCGTCGCCATGGTCTGCTGGAGCGTCTTGGCTGTCAGGATGAACACCCGACGGTCCGACTCCAGGGCGTGGCGCAGCGCGGGCCAGAGGGCGGCCACCGTCTTCCCGATGCCGGTGGTCGCCTGCACCAGGCGGTGCTCGCCCCGCTCCAACGCCTCCTCCACGGCCGTCACGATCTCCTCCTGGCCGGGGCGGTAGGAGGGGTAGGGGAAGGCGAGGTCGGTTGCGGCGGCCCGCCGTTGCTCCCGCTCGAGACGGCGGCGGTCGAACTCCCGGAGCAGACGGTTCAGGCGCTGCCTCACGGCGGCTTCGACGGTGGAGATCCCGCCCTCGACGGGCTGCCGCTCGATCCTGCCGCTGCCGATCTCGATGAGCACGAGCTCGGCCTCGACGGGGCCGCGGCCCAGGCGTTCGAGCATCCACCGGTAGAGCAGGGCCTGGCGCCGGTAGAGCTCGAGAACGGTGGGCGAGAGCTGCTGGCCGCGCCGCACGGACTTGATCTCCTCCACGACGAGGGCTCCGTCCGGCGCCGGGCGGAGGCCGTCGGCTCGACCCTCGAGCACCACACGCCAGCCTCGGTGCTCGAGCTCCAGGCGCAGGGCGACCTCCTTCTCGTAGCGCCCGTCGGTCGCCAGCGCCTCCTCCTGGTACTTGCTGTGGATGGCCTGGCCGAGCCACATGCGCTCGCGGCCGCCGCGCTGGGTGAACCCCAGGTGCCGCCCGATCTTCGGGTCCAGGAGGTCGGCGACCGAGAGCCGCAACGTCAGCGCGTCGGCGTCGAAGCGGGGAGGCACGCGGCCCGGCTCTCGCGACTCAGCGGCTGGCTTGGAAGCGCAGGCGCGGGTCTTGTCGCGACTTCTCGAGGAAGCCGCTCACATCGCGCAGGAGGTGCATCGTGACCCTCTCCATCTCCACGGCCCGTCGCACCGCGAGCATGGCCGCCACGGCCTCGCGGTGGACCTCCAGGGACTCGAAGATGGGGATCATCTCGGCCGCCACGCGCTTGAGCTCGGCGGTCCTGCCGCTGGCGAGGTAGACGGTGGCGAGATCCAGCGTCGCCAGCGCCGCGTCGAGGCCCAGGGAGCGTGCGATGAAGGCGTCCTGGACCTCCTGGTAGGCGGCCTCGGCCTCCTCCAGGTCTCCCCTCGCCTGAGCGAGGCGGCCCTCCAGCCAACGCAGCCGCAGCAGGCTCATGGTCTCGCCCATCTCGGCGTAAAGGGGGCGCGTCTCGTTCAGCAGCTGCAGCGCCTCCTCCACCTCGCCGAGGTCGCTGAGGTAGAGGATCAGATTGTGCTTCGCGACCAGGGTCCAGCGCCGGTCCTCGACCGGGTCGATGAGCTCGGCGCCCTCGCGCAGGAAGCGGATCGCCTCGCCGGGTTCCCCGGCCTCGCCCAGCGCCGTCCCCTTCCGGATCAGGGCCTGGCCGAGACTCCGGCGTTGGCCGGTCCTGCGATAGATCTCCAGCGTGCGGTCGAGGAGGCTCAGCGTCTCGTCGAAACGCCGCTGGTCGCTACGCAGGACGGCCTTCATGGCGAGGATCCGGGCCTCCTCCAGAGGATCCCCGGTACCCTCGCGCAGGAGGGACTCCGCGATGCGGAACGCCCGCTCCGACGCGGGCAGGTCCGAGATGATCCTCCGGGCGTTGGCCAGCACCGCCCAGCAGCGGGCCTGGAGGTCGCACACGAGGCGTGGACCGTGATCGTCCGGATCGACTCTCTTCGCTACCGCGAGCGCCAGCTCGGCGAGCTGCACCGCCCTCTCGGGCTCCTGGAAGCCCTCGGCGCGGGCTCGTTCCTGGATGAGCTCGCACAGCGCCCAGCTGCGGAATCGCCGGGAGTTCCGGATGAGGAGAAGCTGTCGGGCGGGAGGCTGCTGCAGCAGGCTCTCGAGGAGCCGTGGCGCGTCGTTGCGATCCTCCTCCAGACGCCTCTCCTCTTCTCTCGCGAGGTCGCGGACACGCTCGAAGCTGTCGGCGTAGTCCTGACGGGTGGCCTTCGTCTCGCCTGCGGAAGAGTGGGTGCCCAGGGCCCTGTCGATCTCCGGGAGGATCCGGGTCGCCAGCTCTTGACAGCGCTGGCATCCCAGCAGGATGTGCCGGGCCACCTCACGGTTCGCCGACGCGGAGAGCTCTCCGCGGAGGAACTTGTCCAGCGTCTTGCGGTCGGGGTGGCTCATCGATCTGGCTAGGTCTCGGTTTTTTTTGTAGTCAGGTTTCGATGCTGTCGGACCGTCGGCCCGTTGAGGGTTCGAGCCTCGGTCAGGCCTTGCCGTCCCCTTCCATCTTCGCTCCTCCGTCCTCTCCCTGGAGGAAACGGATGAGGTCGATGATGTCGTCGAACGGTGTCGAGTCGATGTCCTCGGTGTCGGGCGGAGGCGCCTGATCGTCAGCCATCGCCGCGGAGAACGGCGCGAGTCCCACGACCAGAACCAGGGCCAGGGCGACGAGGGCGATCTTCCAACGGATGGCGTGCATCGGACTCTCCTTGGGACGGCGGTCTGGAGCTGCGGGCTCTGAACCCGGATCCTCACGGGTGGCTACCCGACGAGGGACAATGGACCAGATGCTACCAAGTCGCCCGGGGTTGTGCCACCCCATGTTTGGGGATCGATCGCCTTGTCACGCGGTGCGAGGGGGAGTAACCTCCCGAGACTATGCCTGAAAACGGACAGAGTGGTGGTCCAAGAGGCCCCGTCATCGAGGTTCCCGACTTCGGCAAGATGCCCAAACTACCGGCCGGCGGAGCTCGCCTGGTCGCCGTCGTCGTCGTGCTCGCGGTGCTCGGGCTCGGCGCGGTCTACACCGTGAGTGCCGAGGAGCAGGCGGTGGTCCTGCGCTTCGGCGAGTTCGTGCGCACCGAGGGCCCGGGATTGCGGTTCAAAATGCCCCTCGTGGAGACGGTGCAGAAGGTGCCGATCCAGCGCCAGCTCAAGGAGGAGTTCGGGTTCCGCACCGTCTCCGCCGGCGTTCGCAGCCAGTTCCAGACCGTGCCCGACGAGTCGTCGATGCTCACGGGGGACCTGAACGCGGCCGTCGTCGAATGGGTCGTCCAGTACAGGATCGTCGACCCGTACCAGTACCTGTTCCGGGTGCGGCGGGTGCGTGACACCCTGCGGGACATGAGCGAGGCCGTGATGCGCGACGTCGTGGGGGACCGGACCGTGAACGAGGTCCTGACGGTGGGACGGCAGGAGGTGGCCGATCTGGTGGAGCAGAAGCTCCAGGCGCTGTGCGACCAGTACGAGAGCGGGATCAAGGTGGACCAGGTCGTGTTGCAGGACGTGAACCCGCCGCAGGAGGTGCGCCCCTCCTTCAACGAGGTGAACGAGGCGCAGCAGGAGCGTGAGCGGCTGATCAACGAGGCCCAGTCGCAGTACAACAAGGTGATCCCGCGGGCCAAGGGCGAAGCGCAGAGGACGGTGCAGGAGTCGGAGGGCTATGCGCTCGACCGGGTCAACCGGTCGCAGGGCGAGGCGGCGCGCTTCTCGTCCCTCTTCGCGGAGTACCGGAAGGCTCCGGAGGTGACGCGCCGGAGGATCTACCTCGAGACGATGGCCGAGATCCTGCCGCGGGCGGGTCGCAAGGTCGTTGTGGACGAGGCGCTGCCCGGCGTTCTGCCGCTTCTCAACCTGCAGGGAGGCGTGCCCCTGGTCAGTCCTCGCGCGTCGGAAGGAGGTGGCCCGTGAGTCGGCTGACCGGTCCGTTCCTGATCCTGGTGATCGCCGGGGTCCTGGTCGTCAACAACGCCTTCTTCATCCTCAACGAGGCGGAGCAGGCGTTCATCATGCAGTTCGGCGAGGCCGTGGGCGATCCCATCGTGGACCCCGGCCTGCACTTCAAGATCCCGGTGATTCAGCAGGTTCACCGGTTCGACAAGCGCTTCCTCGAGTGGGACGGCGACGCCAACGAGCTGCCCACGAAGGACAAGCGGTTCATCTGGGTGGATACCTACGCCCGCTGGCGCATCACGGACCCGATCCGCTACTTCGAGCGCCTGGAGAACGAGCTCGGCGCCCAGACCCGGCTCGACGACATCCTCGACGGCGAGACGCGCAACGCGATCGCCAACCACAACCTGGTCGAGGTGATCCGATCCAGCAACCGGGAGCCGGAGCCGGCGGTGGACATCCCGGGCGAGGAGACCGAGGGGCTCACGGAGATCCGCTACGGCCGCGAGGAGATCCGACAGGAGATCCTCCAGGCGGCCCAGATGCGGACCTCGGATCTCGGCATCGAGATCCTCGACGTGCAGTTCAAGCGGATCAACTACGTCGAGGAGGTGCAGCGCAAGGTCTTCGACAGGATGATCGCCGAACGACGCCGGATCGCCGACCGCTACCGGTCGGAGGGTCAGGGAGAGGCCTCCAGGATCCTGGGCGAGATGGATCGCGAGCTGAAGCGGATCCAATCGGAGGCCTTCCGCGAGGCCGAGGAGATCCGGGGTCGGGCTGACGCCGGGGCGACGGAGATCTACGCCGCGGCCTACAACCAGTCGAATGACTCCCGGAGCTTCTACGAGTTCCTGAAGACGATGGAGACCTTTCAGCAGACCGTTGACTCCGAGACCTGGTTGGTGCTCTCCTCGGAGGGCGACTTCTATCGTTATATGACCGAGATCGATTGAGCCGGAGGCGGTTGTGCGCCCCGGGGTCCTGCCCGGCGGGTGGCGCGGGCGGCCGACGGCTCGGATGAACGCCCCGTGGGGCGGGGAGGGAGCCGATGCCTGAGCGAGCCGTCAGCCTTCTGGGATTGGTCGTGATCGTCGGGCTCGCCTGGCTCTTCTCCCGGCACCGGCGGCGCGTCCGGGTGCGAACGGTGCTCTGGGGCATGGGTCTGCAGCTCGTCCTGGCCGTCATCATCCTCAGCGACGGGACCCGATCGTTCGTCGGGATGTTCCTGCTCGTCTTCCTCCTCGTCCTCTACCTCACCGAGGAGCTGGCGAAGGGCTGGGGGCACCCTGCCGTCGTGGGGGCGGGCGCGCTGGCCGGGAGCGTCGGTCTGGTGGCGTTGTTCCACCGTCTCCAGCCCACCGGAGTGACCGATGGGCTCCTCGTCGTGGCGCTGGTGGCGGCCCTGGTCGCGGCGCGGCTGCAGAGGCGCTCCGCGGGTCGCCTGTCCGTCGTCCTGTTCCTCCTCCTGGGTCTCGCCTCGTTGTGGGCCCGGGGCGTCGACGGCCGCACCGTCTTCGCCCTCCTCTCGGAGAAGGTGGCGGCGTTCCTGGCGCTGTCGAACGAGGGAGCCCGCTTCATTTTCGGCAACCTGGCCGTCGAGCGCTACTTCGGACCCCAGGAGGGGTGGCCGGGGTTCGGCTTCCAGTTCGCCTTCTCCGTCCTGCCGACGATCATCTTCTTCTCGGCCTTCATGTCGATCCTCTACCACCTGGGGATCGTGCAGCGGGTGATCCAGGCGATGGCCCGCTTCATGAGTTGGACCCTGCAGACGAGCGGATCGGAGACCGTCTCCTGCTCCGCCAACGTCTTCGTGGGCCAGACGGAGGCGCCGTTCCTCGTCAAGCCGTTCCTGCCGGAGATGACCGTCTCCGAGCTCCACGCCGTGATGGTGGGCGGCTTCGCGACCATCGCCGGCGGGGTCCTGGCGGGCTACATCCAGATGGGTGTCGACCCCGGGCATCTCATCGCCGCCAGCGTCATGTCCGCCCCCGCGGCCCTGGTGATCGCCAAGGTCCTCCTGCCCGAGACCGAGGAGTCGGTCACCGCGGGGGCCGTCGAGGTGCCCTACGTCAAGACGGCGCCCAACGTCGTCGGGGCGGCGGCCAATGGCGTCACCGACGGGCTGAAGCTGGGGCTCAACGTGGCGGCGATGCTCGCGGGGTTCATCGCGCTGATCGCCCTCGTGGACGTGGCGTTCGGCTTCGTCGACCGCTGGGTCGACGGCGTCTGGCTCGGCGGTGAGACCCTCGCCGCGACCGGCGAGTACCAGGGCGTCTTCCCGGGGAGCCTCGCGACCTTGTTCGGGACGATCCTGAGCCCGCTGGCCTGGGTGATGGGAGTCCCCTGGGCCGACGCCCGCGAGGTGGGAAACCTGCTCGGGATCAAGCTCTCGGTCAACGAGTTCGTGGCCTACGGAGTCCTCTCCCAGCACATCGCCGCCGGCGACCTGTCGCCCCGAGCCATCATCATCGCCACCTACGCGCTGTGCGGCTTCGCGAACTTCTCGTCGATCGGCATCCAGATCGGCGGCATCTCCGCCCTGGCGCCCGAGCGGCGGGACGAGCTGGCGCGGATCGGGATGCGGGCGATGTTCGGCGGCGCCCTCGCCTCGTGGATGACGGCGACCATCGCCGGCCTGCTGCTTTGAGCCTCTTCGCCCTCGTCTCCGCGCCCTCCTCCCGGCTTCGCTCCGCCCTTCGGCCTCTGCCGATGGCGCTCGCGTTGTGGGCGCTGACGATCGGGGTGGCCCCCGCGTCCGGGGCGAGCGCCCTCAACCGGGCGATCAACGAGCGCGTCGCGGCGGCGAAGTCGGCCGGACCGGCCCTGGGCGTCCATGTCGCCGCGCTGCCGGGCGGCGAGACGGTCTACGAGTACCGGGCGGACGAGCCGCGGATTCCCGCGTCGAACACGAAGCTCTTCACGACGGCCGCGGCGATCGATCGGTTGGGTCCCGGCTGGCAGTTCGAGACCCGGGTCCTCGCTCGCGGCGAGCTCTCCGGTGGGGTCCTGCGCGGCGACCTCGCGGTCGTGGGCGCGGGCGATCCGACGATCTCGGGGCGCTGGCACTACGGTGACCCCCTGGCGGTCTTCCGGGCCTGGGGTCGGGGGCTGGCGGCTTCCGGGGTCCGCCGCGTGGAAGGCGATCTCCTGCTGGTCGACGGTCGTTTCGAGGACAGCGCGGTCCATCCCGAATGGCCCCCGGACCAGCTCCAGGAGTGGTACGAGGCGCCGGTGGGGGCCCTGACGTTCAACGACAACTGCCTGCTCCTGCGGGTCGAGCCCGGCGCCGCTCCCGGGGTGCCGGCCCGGGTGGAGCGGGTGCCGAACGTCGACGTCGCAGGCATCCGGGTCGAGGTCACGACGTCGGCGCGACGAGGCGAGCGACGAATCGACGTGGGGCGTTCGCCCGACGGCGTCGTGATCGTCTCCGGCCGCATCGGGCCGGCGGCCACCCTGTGGGAGGAGTGGGTGGCGGTCCCGGATCCGACGGCCTGGTTCGGCGCTGCGTTGCGGGCCGCTCTCCTGGAGGCCGGCGTCGCGGTGAGCGGCGACACGGTCGCTACGGCGGCGCTCGACGCGGGTTCCTGGCGAGAGGTCGCGGTCCACCGCTCCGATCTGCTCACGACCCTCGAGGTCGTCAACAAGCGAAGCCAGAACCTCCACGCGGAGTTGCTGCTCAAGAACCTCGGCGCGGAGCTGTGCGGGGCCGGCACCTGGGCGGGGGGGCGCCGGGCCGTGACGGA
Source organism: uncultured bacterium (assembly GCA_905479655.1). GTDB lineage: Bacteria > Acidobacteriota > Thermoanaerobaculia > Multivoradales > JAHEKO01 > CAJQNK01. Next base: position 18,871 of record CAJQNK010000051.1, read on the forward strand.
GTTCCTGACGGAGGTGGGTCTGGAACCCACGGCCTACGAGCTCTCCGACGGCTCGGGCATGAGTCGGGAGAATCGCTTCACCCCGCGTCAGGTCACGCTGCTCCTGACCCAAATGGCCCGGCACCGCTGGGCCGAGGAGTTCATGCGCAGCCTGCCGTACAGCGGCGAGGAGGGCCTGCGCTGGGAGCGGCGCCTGGCGACGGGCGCGACGCGCGGCAACGTGGCCGCGAAGACGGGGTGGCTGCGGGCGGCCTCGGCGCTCTCCGGCTACGCCAAGGGTCGTTCGGGCCAGCTCTTCGCCTTCTCGATCCTGATCAACGACGTCCGTGAGAAGTGGCGGGCGGACTCCGCCCAGGACGCGATCGTTCGGGCCCTGGTCGAAGGGGGATAGCTAGGCGTGGCCGAATCGGTACGGGAGCCGATGGTCGACTACCGGCTCCTCATGAAGAAGGTCGAGGAGGTGGTGGAGGGGATGGAGCGGGAGGACGACCCCGCCGGCTCCCTCGACCGCGTGATCGAAGCCATCGTCCAGGGGTTCCGGAGCGAGCTGGGCATCGTCGGGGGTCGGCTCTACCGGCGCCAGGGCGACGACTACGCCCTGCAGGCGACGTTCGGCGACGCCAAGACGGTGTCGGGGCGGGTCCGGGTGCCGGCGAGCTACCCGCCGATCCGGCTCGTACTGGAGCGTCGCACCCTGCTCATGCCCTGGGACGACCATCGCCTCGACAAGGAGTTCGAGGGCTCGATCGGAGCGGAGAGCTTCGCGGCCGTCGAGGTGGGGGAGGGTCGTTATCTCGTCGCCTTCGACGTGCTGGAGGGCTACCCGTCCGAGGGGGTGCTCTACTCCCTCGGCATCCTCCGGCACGGACTCAACCAGCGGCTGCGGGAGGACCGTTGGGCCGGGATCCTGCGCCAGGCTCACCGGATCCAGGAGTCCATCCTGCCGTTGCGGGCGCCGGAGTACGGCCGTTTCGACATTCATGGGCGAACGGCCCTGCTGGAGAGCGTCGGCGGCGACTTCTTCGATTTTCTCGAGATCACGGACAAGATCCTCGGGATCGCGATCGCCGACGTTTCCGGCCACGGGCTACCCGCGGCCCTGCAGGTGCGCGACATCCACATGGGCCTGCACATGGGAATGTCCCGGGACCTCAAGATCGTTCGCACGGTGGAGCGGATGAACTCGATCATCCACCACTCGACCCTGACCAGCCGCTTCGTGTCGATGTTCTACGGCGAGCTCGAGCTCTCCGGTCAGTTCATCTACGTCAACGCAGGCCACCCTCCGCCCTTCCATCTGGCGGCCGACGGCACCGTGACCCGTCTGCAGGAGGGGGGCGCGGTGCTCGGCCCCCTGGCCGACGCGACCTACGAACGAGGCTTCCAGAAGGTCGAGCCGGGGGATGTCCTGGTCATGTTCACGGACGGCGTCACCGAGAGGCACGAGCGTGGTGGGCGGGTGGGGGAGGAGTTCGGTGTCGACCGGCTGATCCAGGTCGTACGGGACCACCGGTCCGCGAGTTCCCGGGAGATCGTCGATGCCATCTTTGCCGCGGTGGAAGGCTTCTGCGGCGACTGCCCCGCCGAGGACGACCGGACCGTCGTCGTGGTCAAGGGCTAGACCAGCGTTTCCGAACTTCGACGACAGTCCGCCCGCGATGCATCTCGGCTGCCAGCGTTCCGCCTCCTCGACAATGTCCCTGCATTGCCTGCGTCGGCGCGCCTTGGCCCCCGAGCGCCTCCCGTCCGGCCCTTG
>CAJQNK010000052.1 GCA_905479655.1 uncultured bacterium
TCTCAAGGCTCCGCCAGAGGATCCTCTGGCCCTTGGAGGTCTTCGGCGGGAAGAGCTCAAAGCTAAAGATCGGCCACTTGTGGTTGAGGCGCTCGCGGACCAGCATCGTCCGGCCACAACTAGCATCGACCCGCCGCGCCCGCTAGGACACCGCGGCAAAAGTTGCTCCGCGAGCCTAGGCACGGAGCGTGCTTGGACCTCGTTCGGGACCGCGAGCCCTCGTTCGGCCTCCTAGCGCTCCGTCGCCAACCAGACGTCCGCCGCCTCGACCCGCTGACGCGCACCCCCTCGCGCGGGGGCGATCAGCAGCGCACCATCCTCGTCAAGACCGACCGCGACCCCGCGCAACGCCGGGACGCGGGAGCTGCCCTCGGTGACGACCTCGCGCCCAAGAAGTCGACAGTGGGGCTCGTAGCGACCGCGCAGCGCCGGAAAGCCGCCCGCCGCGAAGTCTGCCGTGACCCGCTCCAGCGCGCTGAGCAGCGCCGCGAGGATCGGCCTCCGCCCGACCTTCTTCTTCTCCTCGCCGCCGGCGAGCTCATCCCTCGCGAGGACGACGCTGGTCGCCTTGCTCGCAAGCTCCGGCCCGTCGAAGCGGCGGCGACCGACGTTGATCCCGACGCCGACGACGATCACCTGAAGGCCGCCCCCGTGCCAGCGACCCTCACAGAGAATCCCGCCGAGCTTGCGTCCGCGCCAGAGCAGATCGTTCGGCCACTTGAGTTCGAGATCGTCGAGCTGACGGCTGAGCCCCTCGCGAAGACCGACCCCTACCGCGAGGCTGTAGGCGCCCCACGAAGAGGCCGGGGATCCGCCGGCATAGAACGAGGGGCGGACGATGACGCTGAAGTAGAGATCGCCCGCGTCGGGCGACTCCCAGGTCCGGCCCCTTCGGCCACGACCGGCGCGCTGACGATCGGCGGTGACAAGCGCCCCGTGGGGCGCCCCCTCCTGGGCCCAAGCCAGCGCCCGATCGTTCGTCGAGTCGATCTCGCCGTAGTGCTCATGGGCACGACCAAAGTCTGCGGTCTCGAGATCCCCCCCGACCCCGCCGAGGTCGTCGTCCAGCGCGTCCAGCTCGTCCAGCTCGTCCAGCTCGTCTTCCAGTTCGAGCTCGTCCAGTTCGAGCTCGTCCAGCTCGTCGTCCAGCAGCTCGAGCTCCACGACGTCGACCACCGGCAACGACGACGACACGACGAGCAGCTCGACGACGTCGACGTCGACCTCCACAACGACGACCACCTGAACGCCGAGCCGTGACCGCTGACCGTTTCGCTCCGACCGCTCTGGCGGCCGCCCTCGGTGGCGTCCTCGGGCTCCTGGCGCCGGCGGCGCCGGCCGCCGCCGGAAGCATCCGCCTCGATCTGGGCTCCGAGTGTCGAGTCGCGGAAGGGCTCCCGTCCTGCTCCGTCGAGATCCACAACCGGGGCAACGAGGCGGCGGACAGGGTCGAGGTGGAGATCGAGGGTGGCGGGGTCGCCTGGACGAGCGCCTCCGTCGGACGACTGGAGCCGGGAGGGAGCGGGCGGGTCGAGATGGGCGCGCTGGCCCCGATGCCGGAGGGGCGACGCCCCGTCGTCGTGCGGGTCGCGTACCGGGACCGCAACGGCTACCCGCTGTCGGTGGTCGGGCACGGCTTCGTCGGCGACCGACCGACCCCCGCCGCCCCGGTCGCCGCGACGCTCCGAGCCTCCAGGCTCGGCGCCTCCGACGCCCTGGTCCTCGATCTCCGCAACCTCGGCGACGAGCCGGTCACCGCCGAGGTGACCCCCGTCCTGCCGCGGGAGATCGAGAGCGATGGACCGCTGCGCCTCGTCCTCCACCCGGGAGACTCCGTCGCCCTGGAGCTGCCGGTGCGGAGCGCCGGAGCGCTGCCCGGGAGCTCGTACCGGGTCTACGCCCTCCTCGACCTGGAGACCCCGGGGCGACGGGAGTGGCGCTTCGCCGGGGCGAACCTGCGGGTGGAGCGGCCGCGGAGCGTCTGGGAAGGCCTCCGTCTGCCGGCCGTCTCGGCCTTCGCCGCGTTCGCGGTGCTCGGGCTCGGCCTCTGTGTCCTGGGGCCCCCGTCCCGGCGGGCGGTGGCTGTGAGACTCCTGGCCGTGGCCGCGCCGTGGATCGCCGGCGCCGGCATCGTCGCCCTGTTGGCCAGCGTCGTACCGCCGGACCTCCTCCTGTCGCCGACCACTACGACGGGGGGCGACACGGCCTCCCACTTCTACGCTGCGCGCCAGATGGTCGAGGAGCTCCTGCCGCAGGGCCGGATCCTGGGGTGGAGTCACGGCAACCTCGCCGGCTTCCCGCTCTTCCAGCTTTACTTCCCGTTGCCCTTCCTGGCCATGGCCGCGCTCGAGCCGGCCGTCGGCCTGGCGGTGGCCTTCAAGCTCGGCACGGTCCTGGGCGTGGTGCTGCTGCCTCTCGCCGCCGCCCTCTGCCTGCGCAGGCTCGGCTTCCCGTCGCCCGCGCCGCTCCTGGGAGCCGCCTTCACGCTCCCGTTCCTCCTCAACGAGGCCCACTCCGTCTGGGGCGGCAACCTGGCGAGCGTCTTCGCCGGGGAGTTCGCCTACTCCCTGGGCCTCGCCCTGGCCGTGGCCTTCGTGGGCCTCTCCTACGACGGCCTCCGCCGCGGCCGGGGTGTGGTGGCCAACGCGCTGCTCCTGGCGGCCGTGGGCCTGGCCCACGCCTACACCCTGCTCTTCGCCGGCGCCCTGTCGGCACTCCACCTCCTGTGGCTCCCCGACCCGCGGCGGGGGGTGGCGTGGCTCGTCCGGGTGTGGGCGCTGGCCTTCGCGCTCCTGGGCTTCTGGATCGTGCCACTCCTCGCCTACGCGCCCTTCACGACGCCCCTGTCCGAAATCTGGGGTGTGGAGTCGTGGCGGCAGCTCGTGCCCGTGGCCCTCTGGGCGCCCCTGGCGATCGGCGTCGTCTCGGTCGGGACCCTGGCGGCTCGGCGACGGCGGGGCGACGACTCCGGATGGCCGGTCGGCGGCGGCGTCCTGTGGAGCGCCGTGGCGCTGGCGACCGCTCTCCATCTGGCGGCCCCGGCCCTGGGGGTCGTCGACATTCGGTTCCTGCCCTTCCTCCAGCTCTTCACGCTGTTGGCGGCGGCCGGCGCGGCCGGTGTCGTGCTCCGCCGCTGGCACACCGCTCCGGCGGTGGCCCTGGTGCTGGCCGCCGTGGTCCTGGGCGCCGCCGAGCAGAGGGTGGAGAGGGTCCCCGACTGGGCCTGGTGGAACTACTCGGGCTTCGAGGCGAAGCCCCTGTGGCCCGACTTCGCCGAGGTCAACCGCCGCCTGGCCGGAAGCGCCAACGACCCGCGGGTGGTCTACGAGCACCACCCCGCGCACGACGGGGCCGGGTCGATCCGCGCCTTCGAGTCGCTGCCCCACTTCTCGGGCCGGAGCACCCTCGAGGGCCTCTACATCCAATCCTCGCTCAACACGCCGGCCATCTTCTACGTCCAGTCGGAGCTCTCCGAGGTCGCCTCGTGCCCGATCCCCGACTACCACTGTGGCCGCCTCGACGTCGACCGCGCGGCGCAGCACCTGGCGGAGCTCAACGTCGATCGGGTGGTGGCGGTGAGTGCGCGGGTCCGCGAGGACCTGGTGGAGTCGGACCTCTATGACCTCGACTTCGAGGTCGGCCCCTACTCGGTGCATCGTCTGCGCGCGGCACCGGGTGGCTACGCCGTGCCGCTGGGCGCGGAGCCGGTGGTCCTGACGGCCGACGACTGGAAGGCCGAGTTCTTCGACTGGTTCAAGGGCCACCAGCCCGGCGACCCCGTGGTGGTGAGAGACTTCGGCGCCGTCACCCGCGGAGCTTTCGAGCTGCGGGCCGCCAGCGCGAGTGACCCCCTTCCCCACCGCCCGCTGGTCGGCGACGAGGTCGAGGTGGAGGCCGAGCTGGGCGCGGGGGAGATCGTCGTGCGGACGAGCCGCCCCGGGCACCCGGTTCTCGTGCGGGTCTCCTGGCATCCGCGTTGGCGTCTCGAGGACGGCGGGCCGGTTCATCTGGCCGCGCCGGGCTTCATGGTCATCGAGCCCCGGAGCCCCGAGGTGCGGCTCGTGTTCGGTGACCCGCCCCTGGTGCGGGGAGCCCGGGCGCTGACTCTCGGCGGGGTCGTCCTGGCCGTTCTGGGCCTGGTCGCCGGAAGTCGGCGGCGACGGGATCGGGTCGAGGCCGGGTCCGGGGCGCCCCGGCTTCCGCTTCGGTGGGCCTGGGCCGCCGGGCCTCTCCTGGTGGCGCTCGTCGCCGTCGGGGCGCTCCCCTTCCGCTCCGCGTTGCCGTCCGAGCTCTGGGAGGAGGGCCTGGAGCACTACAAGCTCGAGCGCTTCGCCGCCGCCCGCGCCGCCTTCGATCAGGCGGTGGAGGTGGGGCCCCGCTCCTCGGCCGCGTTGCACGCGGACTTCTACCGCGCCCTCTCCGCCTACCGCGAGGAGAGCTGGGAGGAGGCCCGGATGCTGTTCGCGGGCATGGCGCGGCGCTTCCCGGAGAGCCCCTATCGCGCGGAGGCAGAGTACCACGTCGGCGTGTGCCTGCGCCGTCTGGGCCGTCCGGCCCTGGCTGCCGCCGCGTTCCGCGAGCTGCTGGCTCACTTCCCCGAGACGCCCTGGGCCGGCTTTGCCGGCGAGCGTCTGAACGAGATCGAGGCGCCGCGGCGCCCGACGGTCTGACCAGGAGAGATTCCATGCATACTGCCCAGCGCCGCGCTCCCGAGCTCTCCGTGGTCATCCCGCTGTACGACGAGGAGCCCGGGGTCGACCTGCTCGTCGCCCGCCTGCGCTCCGTCCTCGAGACGCTGCCCGAGAGCTGGGAGGTCATCCTCGTGGACGACGGCTCCTCGGATCGCACCTGGCGTCGCGTCGAGGAGGTGCACCGCCGCGACCCCCGGTTCCGGGGTCTCTCGCTGTGGCGGAACTTCGGCCACCAGGGCGCGCTCTTCGCGGGGCTCTCGCACGCGCGGGGTCGCGCCGTGGTCACGATGGACGGCGACCTGCAGCATCCTCCCGAGGTGATTCCCGAGCTGGTGGCGCGATGGCGGGCGGGCGCCCGGATCGTCGCGACCCGCCGGCTGGACAGCGAGGACACGTCGGCGTTCAAGCGTTGGACCTCGCGGGCCTTCTATCGGGTCTTCTCGGCGCTCTCCCGCCTGGAGATGGCGCCCGGCACCTCGGACTTCCGGCTGCTCGACCGGCGGGCGGTCGACGTGCTGCTGGAGATGGGGGAGAGCGAGCTCTTCCTGCGCGGGATGGTGCAGTGGATGGGCGGCCCCACGGAGGTGGTGACGTTCCGGGCGCACGATCGCGCCCGCGGCGAGGCGAAGTTCTCGCCGGCGCGGATGGTGCGGCTGTCGACGGCCGGTCTGGTCTCCTTCTCGTCGGTGCCGCTCGAGGCCGGGATCTGGCTCGGACTGGCCACGGGCGGGCTGGCGCTCGCCGAGATCGTCTACATCTTCGTGCAGTACTTCCGCGGGGAGACGGTCCCCGGTTGGGCCTCGGCCATGGCTCTGACCTCGTTCATGTTCGCCGTCCTGTTCGTCCTGATGGGAATCCTCGGGACCTACGTGGCGAGTCTCCATGCCACGCTGAAGCGCCGGCCCCGTTTCCTGGTGGGCGAGGCGGTGGGCTACGACGCTCGGGCGAGGCGGGCGGACGAAGAGCCTCGGGGCGCCCGGACCGAGCTCACCCTGGTGCGCTCCCGATGACTCCGCTGGCCGGGAGTGGCTCCGGCGGCACTCGATTGCTGCGGTTCCTGACGGTCGGCGCGACCAACGCGGCCGTGAGTCTCGGCGTCTTCCTCGGGCTCGTCGCCTGGGGCGGGATGCCGGGCGGCGCCGCCGCGGCCCAGGTCGTCGCGTGGAGCGTCGGGGTGGCCTGGAGCTGGAGCTGGAACCGGCGCTGGACCTTCGCCGCGCGCGGCGGACGGGGGACGCTGAGGGCCTTCGCGGCGCTGCAGGCGGGCCTTGCCGGAGCGACCGCGGCCGCCCTGGGCCTGCTGGTCGACGGTCTCGGCGCTCCCCCGGCACCGGCCTGGCTGATGGTGGCCGTCCTCGCCACCGCGACCAACTTCGTCCTGTCGGACCGCTGGGTCTTCCGGCGTGACGCGCGCGCGTGACCCGGTCTCGGCTCAGCTCGACGGCTCGGAGCCGCCCGGGGCCGGCTCCGGGACCGACGCGGCGATGATCTCCACGACGAGGTCGGTGACGTCGGCGACCGTCTCCAGGGTCGCCAACCGCTCGTCCGGCAGGACGATACCCAGCTTGTCCTCGAGCTCGTAGAGGAGCTGGATGGCGGCTAGGGAGTCCACTCCGAGCTGCCGCAGGCCGGAGTCGGGGTGCACCTCCTCCACGGGTCGGCGGGCCGCCCGCGAGACGGCGTCGCGCACCCTCTGGGTCAGGGCGGATCGTCCGGTCAGCGGCTCGTCGCTCAAGCTCGTCGCTCGGGCCGGACCAGGTGGTCCGAGGCGCCACCCTCCCAGGGCGGGGACGACTCCGTGCCGTCGGCGCGGAAGATCCTGGGCGACGCCGACGAGAAGAGGGCCAGCAGACGCACCGGTCCGGAGCTCGTCACCTCGAAGCCGTGGAGGTCGCCCGCGGGGATCAGGATGCTCTCGCCGGGTCCGACCCGCCAGCTCTCCGACCCGATCGTCGCCCGGATCTCGCCGTCGAGGACCGAGATGATCTCCTCGCAGTCGTGCGAGTGGGGCGGGACGAGGAAGCCGCTCTCGTGTTCCTCCTGCCAGAGGGCGAGGGCGGCGGCGCCGGAGCGGGCGTCGATGACCGTGCGGTGGCGCAGCCCGGCGAGGGGTCCCTCGTCCAGGGAGCAGACGGGAGCCGAGGCGTGGGAGTAGTGGTGGCGCATCACCGTCGAGCGTCGTGGTTCGGGAGCCCGGAGAGGCAGCTCTCGAGGGTCCGAACGACGAGATCGACCTCCTCCTCGCCGAAGAGAAGCGGCGGCTGGAAGGTCAGGACGTTGCGGTCGGCTCCGGTCTTCCCCGCCAGAATGCCCGAGTCCTTGAGGCTCTCCAACAGGTCGTCGAGGCGTTCGGGGTCCGGTCGGCCGTCGGAGTCGACGATCTCGGCTCCCAACATCAGGCCCAGGCCCCGGACGTCGCCCAGGACGGGGAAGCGCGTCGCCAGGGAGTCGAGCCGCTCGCGGAAGTGGGCTCCCACGCGGGCCGAGCGCTCGATCAGCCCCTCCTCCTCGATCACGTCGAGCACGGCGTGAGCCGCGGCACAGGAGACGAGGTTGCCGCCGAAGGTGGAGGCCGAGGGTCGGTCGAAGGCGTCGGCGACCGCGTCGGTGGCGACGAAGGCCGCGATCGGGAGCCCGCCGCCCAGGGCCTTGGCCACCGTGACGACGTCGGGGACGACGGCCGAGTGCTGGAACCCGAAGCGGCGCCCCGTGCGGCCGAAGCCGGTCTGGACCTCGTCGGCGATCAGGAGGATGCCGTGCAGGTCCAGGATCTCCCGCACCCGCTCGAGCCAGCCCTCGGGCGGCACGATGATGCCGCCGTTGCCGAGCACCGGCTCCACGATCATGGCCGCGACCTGCCCCGCCGTGCGGAAGCGGATCACCTCGTGGATCTCGTCGGCGCAGGCCAGGCCGCACGACGGGTGCGAGAGCCGCAGCGGGCAGCGGTGGCAGTAGGGGGTCGGGACGTGGTGCACCCCTCCGACGGGGGTGTCGTCAGCCCGCCACATTCCGAGGCCGGTGAGGCTCATTCCGAGCTTCGTGCGGCCGTGCAGGCCCCGGTCCAGGGCCAGGAGCTCCCGTCGGCCGGTCGCGAGTTGCGCGGCCAGCACCGCGCCCTCGTTGGCCTCGCTGCCCGAAGCGCAGAAGAAGCTGCGGCCGAGGGGGTCGGGGAGCCACTCCGCGAGACGCTCGGCCAGGTCCACCATGGGCTGGGTCAGGTAGATCGTCGTCGTGTGGGCCAGCTCGCCGACCTGTCGCCGCACGGCCTCCACCACGCGAGGGTGCGAGTGGCCTACCGCGAGCACCGAGACGCCGGCGAAACCGTCGAGGTACCGGCGACCCTCGTGATCCTCGAGCCAGAGACCGGCTCCCCGGACAATCTGCGGCGGGCGGCGGTAGAAGTGGTGGAGGCAGGGAAGGAGGAAGCGGCGCTTCTTCTCGAGCACCGCCTCGGGCCCGATGGGCTCCGGCATCGTGGGGGGATCGCTCACGACTTTACTTGGCTGGTTGCCGTTCCGGGGAACTTGCGAGGAAACGCGCCACCCTCTCGGCCAGTGCCGCCTCGAGGCCGCGGAAGAAGTGGTCCGCGCCGGCGAGCCACTCGATGCCCGGGTCGGGACCGACCGCCGAGCGCAGGGCGGCTGCCTCCTCGGCACCGTACAGGAAGTCGTCCTCGGCGAGAAGGAAGAGGGTGGGTGGGCCCTGCGGGGGCAGGAAGTCGAAGGGGTAGCGCGCCAGCGGCGGCGCGATGCAGACCAGGGCCTCGGTCGCTCTCCGGGTCGCCAGGAGGGCTGCGACGATGGCGCCGAAGGAGTAGCCGACCAGCGCAGGCGGCCCCGGGGTGGGGGCGAGGCGCGTCAGGGCCCGGGCCGCCGTCTCGGCCTCCTCCACGATGGGTGCGTAGGCCTTCTCGGCCTCGACCCTCTCCCAGAACGAGAAGGGGCTCTCGGCGCCGTGCATCTCGCTGTGGCCGACGCCCCGGTAGTTGAAGCGCAGGACGGCGCGCCCGGAGCCGGCCAGCGCCGGCGCCACCGAGCGCACCACGTTGTTGTCGAGATCGCCGGCGAAGTGGGGATGGGGGGCGAGGAGCAGGACCGCCCCCCGCGGCTGCGCGTCCTCCGGGTAGCTCAGGACAGCCTCCAGGTGGCCCGCCGGACCCTCCAGGACGACGCTCTCTTCCACCACCTCGTGTCTCGGGCCGAGGTCGGGCATCAGTAGAACCCCGTCCGCCCGGTGGCCCTGCGGGAGGCCGCCGGCGCGGGGTCGCCGAGCCCGGGGTTGACGGTCGGGAAGGGCGCTGCGGCTCCCGCGGCCGGGAGGCGCTCCGCCTCGTCCCGCTCCATCAGGTTGACCAGCAGGAACGACTCGTCGAGGCGGCTCGCCACCACCTGGCCGCGCTCGCCGGGGCGGACGTCGTGGGGCAGGCGCTCGGCGTCGTTCGTCTCGTCGTCGTCGGGACGGACCAGCCGGAGGTGGAGCCGGGCGCCGGGCACGTGGTATTCGAAGCGTGGCTCGGTCGCGGGCGCGATCTGGAGGGCCAGGCCCAGCAGGGTGTTGCCGTAGCCCGCGAGGTGCACCGCCCCCGGGAACGCCCTGCGGGTGAAGAGGTCGAAGTCGTCGGCGTCGAGCGCCATGCCGCCGTAGAAGACCCCCCGAATGCCGGCGCGCTCCTCGTCGTCGAGCTCCCGGGCCAGCTCGCGCAGCATCACCGGCGTGGTGAAGAGGACGCCGACCCCCTGCTGGCGGATGACGCGGAGAGCCTGATCGACCACGTGTGCGAGATACCGTCGCTGGCCCAGGGAGCCGGGCACCAGACGCTTGGCCCAGCGCGGGTCGAAGTCCAGCGTGAACGGCTCCGGGGAGCCGAGGGCGCGGGCGTTGCGGCGGGCGGCCCGTCCGATGACGTGGGGACCCGTGGGGCCGGCGAAGAGCCAGCGCTCGCCCTCGGGGAAGCCGCACCGCCGGGCCACCGCGGTGAAGGGGTCGACGAAGACGCGGTCGAGCTCCCGATCGAGCCACAGGGTCGTCTTCGGGCGTCCGAGGGTGCCGCCGGTCTCCGCGATCCGCCACTCCGAGCGCCGCTCGAGGAGCGGTCGCGGCACGAGATCCTCGAGCGGGCGCCGGGCGAGCTCCGCCTCCGGCATGGGACCCAGCAGGAGCAGGTCGTCGCGCGTGCGCACCGCGTCGAGCACGTCGATCCCCAGCCTCTCCTGACGCTCGAGCCAGAAGGGCGTGCCGTGGCGGGGGTGGAAGTGGATCGCCAGCACGTGGCGCAGCCACTCGTCGGGGTCCACGTCGAGCCAGGGAGCTGCCGGTGTCGAGCTCACGGGGAGGCCACCTCGACCGCATGGTCTCCTCCGCTTCTCCGGCCGGAAAGAACCAGCAGGGCGGGCAGCAGGAGGAGGTCGGCGGCCAGGGCCGAGGCGAGGGTCGCCGCGGTCAGGAGGCCGAACCAGACGAGGGGGCGGAACGCCGCCAGCGTCAGCATGAGGAAGCCGGCGGCGGCCACCATGGAGGTGGTCGCCACGGGTCGGCCCACGCGCGCGAAGACGGCCTGCAGCGCCCCCTGGGCATCGCCGCGGTGGCCGCCGTGACGACGCCAGGCATGGAGGACGTGGATCGTGTCGTCCACCGCGATGCCCAGGGCCAGGGCCGCGATCATCACCGTGGCGGGGTCCAGCGGAATCCCCAGCCAGCCCATGGCCCCGAGGGTGAGCAGGATCGGCGCGAGGTTGGGCGGGATGGCGAGGAGCGCGGCCCGAACCGAGCCCACGAGGAGCCCGGTGGCCGGAACGATGACCAGGAAGGCGAGTACGAAGCTCCGGATCTGGCTCCGGACGAGCTCCGTCTGCATCGACACCAGGAGGTCGACGATGCCGGTCAGGCGGGGTCGCCAGGTGTCCGGCACCCGCTCCGCCAGGACCCCCCGCAGGTCCCGCACCAGGCGACGGTGCGAGCGCGAGCCCATCGGGGTCGCCAGGGTCATGAGGCGGATCTCGCCGTCGCGCACGAGGGCCGAGCGCTCCTCGGGCAGAAGGTCTCCGGCCGTCGTCCAGGCCCGCGCCACCGCCTCGTCGCTCTCGGGGGGCCGTGTCGCCGCGGGCGGTGAACCCGTCGCCACCTGCTCGACGAGGGCCAGGAGGTCGACGATCGAGACCACCTTGGCGACCCCCGGAACGGCCTCGAGCCCCTCCTCGACCTTCCCGACTCGGCGCAGCACCGCCGCGTCCGGCGGCTCGTCGCCGGAGGGTGGACGGAGGAGGATCTCCAGGGAGTAGGGGCCGGTGAGCTGCGGCACGACGTCGCGGTAGGCGCGCACCAGCGGATGGTCGTCGGGAAAGAAGGTCAGCACGTCCGACTCCGCCTCGAGGCGAGACATGCCGACAACTCCCACGGCTACCGCGAGCCCGGCCACCGTCACGATGGCCCCGGGCCGCCGCCCCGCCAGGGTCGCCAGGCGGACGAGGGACCCGCCGGTCGGCAGCGTCGCCTCGGCGGCGGGCACCCGCCGGATCCAGCGACCCCCGAGCGCCGGGAAGAGGGCCAGGTTGGCCCCGAGGCACAGCACGACGCCGAGGGCGGCGAACAGTCCCATCTCGCGCACGGGGGCCATGGAGCTCGTCGCCAGGGCCAGGAACCCGAGAGCCGTGGTCGCCGCGCTGGCCGCGCAGGGACGTGCCAGAGCGCGGACGGCGGCGGTCGCGGCCTCCCGGGAAGGCTCGCCCGCGGCCACGCGGCGCCGGGTGTCGGAGGTCAGGTGGAGAGCGGTCGCGAGGCCCAGGACCCAGAGCACCGGGGGCAGGGCCACCGTCACCATGTCCAGGGAGCCGCCGGTGAGGCGCAGCACGGCGAGGGTCATCACCAGGGCGCAGCCGGCGCCCAGGAACGGCAGGATCACGCCATGGACCGACCGGTAGCGGAGGGCGAGGAGCGTGGCCGAGACGACGAACACCCAGGGGAAGAAGCGCCCCGCCGCGCGGGTGGAGGTGACGTCGAGCGCCGCGTTGACCACGGGCGACCCGGCCAGGTGCACGGGCCCACCCAGGTCGTGCCGCGCCACGGCCGCCTCGACCCCGGCGACGATCTCGCGACGCCTCTCCGGCCGATCGATGTCGAGCTCGAGCCACTGGGCACCGAGCCGGCCGTCGGGCGACACCAGGAACCGCCGGTAGAACGGCGTGGCGACGGCGTCGCGCAGGAACGCCTGCGGGTCGGCGCCCGGGAAGAAGCGGGCGTAGATGCCGGAGAGGTCGTGGACCGTCCGGACGCCGGGCACCTCCTGCAGCGTCAGGCGCAGGTCGGTGAGTCGCATCAGGAACTCGTGGTCGACGGCCTCCGGCAGCGGGTAGACGACCAGGATGAACTCCTCGCTGCCGAAGCGCTGAACGAACTCCCTGTAGGTCGCCCACTCCGGCCCCGCTCGGTCCACCCACTCCTCGACCGAGTTGTCGATGCCCAGACCGGCGACGACGGGCAGCGCCGCCACGGCCAGCGCCAGCACGACGCCGGCGGCGAGACCGGGACGTCGCAGGATGCCCTCAAGAGGCCCCATGGGCTCCCGGGAAGGGGCTGCGACGGAAGAAGTCGACCATGAGGGCGGCGAAGCGGAGGGCCTCCTCTACATCGCCCCGGATCTCGGCGCGGCGCGCGAAGAAGGCATCTCGGGGATCGAGCTGGCCGGTGGCGACGCCGCGCAGGACGGAGCTCTCCAGGTCGTAGCGGAAACGGGCGGGCGGACCGCCCGGGCCGACGGCCCGGAGCTCCCCCTTCTCGACGTCGAGCACGCGCCGGAAGCCCGGCAGGTCGACGACGCGGACCTCGAAGCGGGTGGTGAGCCGGGGGGCGCCCGCCAGGAGCTCGCTTCCGGCCCGGCCGGCCAGGAAGCGGTCGAAGAAGGTCTGGGCGAAGCCCAGGTCGCCGGTGGTCGAGCGCGGGAGCGTGCGAGACCGCCCCCAATCGACCGCCCGGGCGTAGTCCACCAGCCGGGTGAGCCAGGCGGAGTCGACCGGAGGGCAGGTGAGGCCGGTTCCCCGCAGTGCCGACCGGGTCCGGCGATCGTCGAAGCCCTGGCCGCCGTCGAGGTAGCCGCGGTAGGAGACCAGCGCGCGATCCACCAGCCGCTCGCGGCTGTCGGGAGGGCTTCGGCGCCACGCCGCCTCGTCGACGGCCTCCAGGTGCACGAGCGGGAAGAGCGGCGCCAGGCGCTGCGCGAGCTCGTCCAGTGTGAGCGGGTCGGCGCTCGTCAGATGGAAGACGCCCCGGGCGTCGGGGCGCTCCACGAGGGCCGCCGTGGCGCTCGTCACGTAGTCGACCGGGACCAGGTCGAGGACGCTCTCGGGCTGGCAGCGAACCCGCAGCCGGAGGCTCTCGCCCCGCTCCTCGGCCGCCCCCTGGAGACCGTCGAGGAGCTGCAGGAACCGATAGATCGTGTCGAATCGGTGGGTGCGGCCGTCGCCGCTCGCGCCCAGGACGATCGACGGCCGAAGGAACCGCCACGGCACGCCGTCGGCCGACAGGCAGCGTCGAGCGATCCTCTCGCCCAGGTGCTTGCTCTCCTCGTAGGCGTTGCGGAAGGGCGGGGGCGGCTCCTCCGCGGGCTTCTCGATCGCCGTCCGGGAGCCGACACCGGCGACGTAGGCGGTGCTGACCAGGGTGAACCCGGCGCCCGAGTCGGCGAGCAGCGGGGCGAAGTGCTCGAGCGCCCGGCCGTTCGTGGCCTCGAGCTCGGGCCGTCGCCGCTCGGAGAACTCCACCAGGGCGGCCGCGTGGACGATCTCCGTGACGCTGGCCGCCAGCCGTCTCGCCGTCGTCGGCTCGAGGCCGAGCCACGGCTGATCGACGTCCCCCTCGACCACCTCCAGGCCCGCGGGCGGACCGGCGCCGTCCCAGCCGAAGTCGTCGCGCAGCGCGGTCAGTCGCTCGAGCCCGGACCGGCCGTCGCGCGGACGGACGACGGCGATCACCCCGTGTCCCCTGGCCAGGAGCTCGGCCACGAGGTGGGAGCCCAGGAAGCCGGCTGCCCCGGTCACCAGCACGGCGGGGTCGGACCTCCTCGTCCGGCTGCCGCTCAGCCGACCACCTCCGATACGGCCCGGTGGTCCATCAGGCCCGCCTCCCAGCCGCGACGGAAGAGCTCGCCCAGCGCCCGTCTCACGTCGCCGGGCATGCGCAGGGTGTCCTGGTTGGCGAATCGGTCCACGAACTCCTGCTTGACCGTCGGGGGCGCGCCGACGCCGAAGGCGAAGGCGTGGGCCAGGGCGTCGTCCCGATGGGCGAGGGCGTACTCCATCGACCGGGCGAGGGCGCGCTGCACGCGTCGCAGCCCGTCCTCCCCCAGCCGTCGGTGCCCCACCACGAGGCCGACCGGCAGGGGCAGGCCGGTCGCTCTCGTCCACCGCTCGCCGAGGCACTCCATCCGCACCAGGCCCCGGTCCTGCCAGAGCATGAGCTCCTCGTGGATCAGGACCCCGGCGTCGGCCTCACCCGCCAGCACGGTCTCGGCCACCCTGTCGAACGGGACGGGGACCGGATCGAAGCCGGGGTGGAAGTAGCTCGCCAGGAAGCAGCCGGTGGTCTCGAGGCCCGGCACGGCCACCCTCCGTCCCTCGAGGCTCTCCGGCACCCGGTCGGCGGCCGCGGCCAGCGCGGGACCGTAGCCCCGGCCGACGCTGGCGCCCGAGGCCAGGATCGCGTAGCGGTCGTCGATGGTCGGGTAGAACGCCGAGGAGATGGCGGTGACGTCCAGTCGCTCCTCGGCCGCCATCCGGTTGAGTGTCTGGACGTGATGGCACTCGAACTCGAGCCGGTCCACCCCGGCGACGGAGATCCGGCCGCTCTCCAGGGCGTAGAAGTGGAAGGCGTCGTCGGGGTCGGGGGTGTAGCCGAATCGGATCTTGCTCGTCATGGTTCTCCCGTGGGAGTCGCGGCGCCGGGGGCCTCGACCCGGCGAAGTCGGAGCGTAGGCCGCCGCGGTGAACACGGAGTGAATCCGGAACCCGCGATGAATGGGCTCATCCGGTCGAAACGACGACCACCTCCGCGGGTCGGAGAGCACCCGCTCGCAGGTCGGACCTGATCCTATATCCCGTCGCGAAGCCGCCGGGTCGCGCCGCCTTCCCGGTCGCGCTCCCTCTCCCGCCGGTCGTCGGGCGTCCTCTCAGGAGCCGCCCAGTCGTTGTCGGAGGCGGCCCGGATGGTCCGTGAACAGGCCGGCGACGCCCCGGCCCAGGAGCCGTCGTGCGGTCGAAGCCCGGTTGACGGTGTAGACGAGGAGCGGCCGCGAGTCCTCGGCCGTCGTGTGGGTGAGTCGCGACCGCGCGAGGCGCCGGTGGCAGTGGACCGCCGCGGCGTCCAGACGGCGGGCGGCCGCGACGAGGCGTCGGGGCGAGCGGCTGCCGAGGGGGGCCACCGGCAGCTCGGGGGCGGCCCGGGCCACCTCCTCGAGAAGGTTCCAGTCGAAGCTCGAGACCAGTACCCGGCGATGGTCGCCGAGCTGCCGCGCCAGCGCGGTGGCGATCCTCGCGGGCTCCGCGGGCGACGCCTTGAGCTCCAGGTTCAGCGCCGGCGAGCCCGGCAACCGCTCGAGGATCTCGTTCAGGGAGGGGATCCGGCCCTCGAGACCGCTCCTCCGATCGACCAGCCCCAGGCCCACGACCTCGGAGGCGGGGAGCGTCTCCACCGGCTCCGGGCGTCCGGCCAGGCGGGCGAGGTCGTCGTCATGGAAGGCGACCAGGACGCCATCGGCGGTGAGCCTCAGGTCGAGCTCGAGCAGGTCGGCGCCCTGGGCGAGGCCGAGCGCCAGACTCGGTAGCGTGTTCTCGAGGGCTTCTCCGGCGGCCCCGCGATGTCCGAGGATCCAGGGCGGATGCGGCAGGTCGAGCGCCTCGCGGAGGGCCCTCGACGCCCGCTCGGCGAGCGCCGCCCCGCGTCGGCTCACCGGAAGAAGCGCCAGCCCTGCAGGATGTCGCTCTCCGTGAGCACCACCTGGTCGCCCTCGACCCGGTGCGCCAGGGCCACCGGAGCGCAGCCGCCGCGGTCTTCGTTGATGTGCGTCAGGTGGAAGGACTTGTCGCAGGTGTTGCACACCATCCAGCCGTCCTCGGGAGTGAAGCCGCGCTTGCGCTTGTAGCAGATCTCGCTGGCGTCGAACCCCACCTGGAGTTGGCCTTCGGTGTCCCTGCCGACGAAGAACTTGACCTCCTGGTTGCCCGCGTTGAGGAAGCGGAAGAAGCGCGCCTCGTCGACCGGCAGGTCCGCCACGCCGATGTGGATCCGGCCGTCCTGTCCCGGCGAGACCCGCTTGTACTCGGACCGCGAGAATCCGCCCTCGAGCGCATAGTCGGCCACGAGCACCAGGGAGCCTGTGAGGAGAACGATGAGAATGGCGTAGATCGGCTTGATTTTCATGGCGGGGGGATTCTACAGGGTGGGAGGCGGAGCCGGGGTCGGGGGGTGCCGCCACTAGAATCCCCCCATGTCATCTCCCAATCCCTACCCCCCTACGCCGCCCCTGCCGCCGCCGCTCCCGGAGGTCTCCCACGACCTGAGGATCCCGGGGTTCCGCCTGGGGCACGGCTCGGATCCGGCGGGGGGCACGGGGGCGACGGTGATCCTCTGCCCGGAGGGCGCCCTGGCGGCGGCGGAGGTGCGGGGCTCGGCGACCGGGACGCGGCAGTTCGACTCGCTGGTCCTGGGGCACCACGTGGCCAGTCGGGCTCACGCCGTCGTGCTCTCGGGCGCCAGCAGCTTCGGGCTGCGCTCGGCGGACCCCGTCGTGGAGCATCTGGCGGCGATGGGGAGGGGCTTCGACACCGGCCTCGGTGTCGTCCCGCTGGTGCCGACCGCCATCCTCTTCGATCTGGGCTTCCGCGATTCGACGGCGCGACCGTCGACCGACCTGATCCGGGGCGCGATCGCCTCCGCTGCGGACGGACGGATCGCCGTCGGAAGCGTCGGCGCGGGGACCGGGGCGACGGTCGGCAAGAGCCGGGGCCTGCCGTGCTGCATGAAGGGCGGCTTCGGCTTCGCCAGCTTCAACGCCGAGGGCGGCCCCACCGTCGCCGCCGCCGTGGCCGTCAACGCCTTCGGTGACGTCCGCGACGAGGAGGGCCGACCGCTGGCCGGTTGTCGTGCCGCCCCCGACTCCCACGAGCTCGTGGGCGCGGACCGGGTGCTCGCCGCGCTCCCCGGCGACGCGCCTCATCCGTGGGACGGCAACACGACGCTGGCTGCCGTCCTCACCGATGCGGCGCTGTCCAAGACGGCGCTCCTCAAGGTCTGCCAGATGGCCTTCGGCGGCTTCCACCGGGCCCTCTGTCCGGCACTGTCGATGGTCGACGGTGACCTGGTCATGGCGCTGACCACCGGCCGCGTCCCCGCGCAGGTCAACCAGGTGGGTGTGTTGGCCGAGCTGGCGATCCTCCACGCCATCGCGGGCGGGGTGCGGGCGGCCGACGGCTTCGGGGTGGTCCCGGCGGTCCGGGACCTGGGCAGGTAGTCAGGCTGGGGGGGCGGCTCACACGAAGACGCGAAGGCGCGAAGGCGCGAAGGACCGGGCTGGGATCGGCCTCTGGCCCTCAGCGCTCTCCCCTTTCCCGCCTGAGTTGCCGCTCGAGGACGAGAGCGAAGCGGAACGGGAAGAGGCGTTTCGGGCGGTCGGCTCCCGGCGGGCGCCAGCGAGAGACGTCGGCGACGCTCCACGACTGGAGAACGGAGATCCGGCCGTCGTCGGCCGCTACGGGCCCGAGGCGCAGCAGTCTGGCGGCGAGGCCGAACAGGGCGGCCGCCAGGCGAGAGCGCCGGAGGTCCACCACGGCCGCGCCCCGGCGTCCGACGCGGGTCATCTCCCCGACGATCCGCCGGTTCGCCGCGCCGCCGAAGTGGTGGAAGAAGAGGTTGGAGACGACCCAGTCGGCCGCTCCGTCGGCGAACGGCAGGGCGTCCGCGGAGGCGACGACCCGGAGTTGGTCGTGGCCCCGGCGGCGGCCGAAGACGAGGTGGGAGAGCTTGCGGTCGACCCCCACGACCCGGACCTCGACGCCCCGGCGTCGAGCCGCCCGGGCCAGGTCCGCGGCGACCTGGCCACTCCCGGTCCCCACGTCCACGACCCGGGTCCGCTCCGCCCCCAGCGCCAGCGGCAGCACCACCCGTCGGAACGCCGCGAGCCCGAACAACCACCGGTTGACCCGCTCCAGGTCGGACAGAGCACGCTCCGTCTCGGCGAGCGGCAGCTCCGGGTCGTCCATCCGCTCCGACCGAGCGGGCGGTGGCGGATCGTGGCCCCGACTCACGGCCGCCAGAACGCCCGGGTGAAGAGCGCGGCGATCGAGTAGACCTCGAGTCGGCCCATCCACATCAGCATCACCATCACCAGCTTGTGCCACTCCTCGAAGAACGCGAAGTTGCGTACCGGTCCCACGCCGGCGAGGCCGGGTCCGATGTTGCCCAGGGTGACCGCCGAGGCGGTGGAGGTGGTGAGGAGATCCTGGCCGCCGATGGAGAGAAGCATGGTGCCGACCGCCCACAGGGTGATGTAGAGGATGAAGAACCCCATGACGCTTCGCACGACCGCATTGGGCACGGGCTTGCGGCCCACGAAGACACGCAGCACGGTGTTGGGGCTGAAGATGAGACGCACCTCGCGCGCGGCGGCCTTGATGCCGATCACCATGCGCATCACCTTCATCGAGCCGGCCGTCGAGCCGGCGCAGCCGCCGACGAAGAACAACGCGACGAGGACCATGCGGGAGACCACGGGCCAGGTGTCGAAGTCCGCCGTGGCGAAGCCGGTGGTGGTCATGATGGAGGCGACCTGGAAGGCGGAGTCGAGGACGACCCGCGGTCCCGCCTCGTAGGTGGAACGGGCTACCAGGTCCCACGAGATGACGAGAGTGGCGACGGCCAGGACCACCATGTACAGGCGGAACTCCTGGTCGCCCAGGAGGTTCTTCCCCCTGGCCGCGATGAAGCCGTAGTAGAGAGAGAAGTTGGCTCCGGCGAGGACCATGAAGACGATGACGATCAGGTGGATCCAGGGCGATTCGTAGGCCGCGACGGAGTCGGCGCGGGGCGAGAAGCCGCCGGTCGAGAGGGTCGAGAAGGTGTGGGTCAGGGCGTCGTAGAGGTCCATCCCGGCGACCATCAGAAGCGCGGTCTGGGCGCCGGTCAGGAGCAGGTAGATCTTCCACAGGGTCGCGGCGGTGTCGTGAATCCTGGGCTGCAGGGCCTCGGCCGTGGGGCCGGGCACCTCCAGCTTGTACAGGAAGCGGGCGCCGGGGCCTAGCTCGGGCAGGAGCGCGACGAACAGGACGATGATGCCCATGCCTCCGAGCCACTGGGTGAAGCTGCGCCAGAAGAGGATGCCCCGATCCGGCGCCTCGATATCGAGGAGCACCGTGGCCCCGGTCGTCGTGAAGCCCGACGCCGCCTCGAAGAGGGCGTCGACCGGGCTGGTGAAGACCCCCGCGAACAGATAGGGCAAGGCCCCGAAGATCGAGGCCAGCACCCAGCCCCCGACGACGATGAGGATGCCCTCCCGCCGGTAGAGGTTGCCCTGCCCCCGGCCCACGAAGATCAGGACGCCGCCGGCCGCCAGGGTGACGATCGCGGAGAGGAGGAACGCCAGCGCGGTCGTTCCCTCCTCGTACAGCACCGCCACCAGGAGGGGAACGAACTGCGCTCCGGCGAGCAGCAGCAGCAGCCGGCCCAGGAAGCGGACCACCGGGCGCAGGTTCACGGGCGCCTCAAGGCATCTCGAGCTCGGGACCGGGGAACAGCAGCCGGACCGTGTCGAGCTCGTCCTCGTGGACGAAGAGGATCACCAGGTCGCCGGCCTCCAGGCGGTCGTTGCCCCGGGGCACGAAGACCTTCTCACCGCGCGCGACGGCGCCGACGATCATTCCTCGCGGCGGCTTCATCTCCGCGAGCGTGACGCCGGCGGCCGGGCTCGCCGGGGCCAGGAAGCGCTCGATGACCTGCGCCGCGCCACGACGCAGCGACACGATGTTGGAGGAGAAGCCGCTGTCGATGTAGTCCCGAACCCGGTGGTAGGCGAGGGCGCGGGGCGAGAAGACCTGCTCCAGGCCGAGGCGGCGCCACAGCTCCGAGGTCTCCGTGCGCTGCACCAGGGCCAGGACCTGGGGGACACCCTCCTCCTGCGCCAGCAGGCACGCCATGAGGTTGCTCTCGTCGTTGCCGCACAGGGCCGCGAAGGTGTGCGCCCGGGAGATCCGCTCCGCGCGCAGGAGCGAGATGTCCGTCATGTCGCCGTGCAGCACCTCGAAACGGGGGAACTGGTCCGCCAGCTCGCGCGCCCGGCCCCGGTCGCGCTCGATGATCTTCACGGGCACGTCGTGGCCCTCGAGCGCCTGGGCGACCGCCACCGCGGTGCTGCCCGCCCCGGCGAGCACCACCGTTCCCTTCTCGATCGGTGCGCTCGAGACGTGCAGCTCTGCGGCCTCGATGGCGTCGGCCGTGCCCAGGATCAGGGCATCATCGCCCGGCTGGGCGATGTCGTCGCCGCCGGGGATCACGAGGGAGTCGCCGCGAAAGTAGGCCACCACCAGGCTGCCGGCCGGAAGACGCGCGTCGCGCAGCGGATGGCGTGTGAGCCGGGACTCCGCGTCCAGGTGGATCCTGCGCAGCTGCACCCGGCCGCTCGCCAGGTACTCGACGTCCATGGTGTTGTGGCCACGGATCTGGTTGAGGATCCGGATCGTCGTCAGCAGTTGGGTCGAGAGGAGCAGGTCGACGCCGAACAGTTCCTCCAGCAGGCGCCGGTAGGTGATCACCTCCTCGGCGATCCCCATCCGCACGACGCACCTCTCGGCGCCGTAGTGCTTGGCGATCCGAGCCGCGGCGAGGTTGGCCTCGTCGGACGAGGAGACGGCCATGAAGAGGTCGCACGAGGCGACGCCGGCGGCCTTCAGGACCTGCGGGTGGGCGCCGTTACCGCCCACCACCAGGACGTCCAGCTCGTCCTCGATGCGCTCGCGTCGGCGAGCGTCGCGCTCGATGACGGTGACGTCGTGACCCTCGTTCGACAGAGTCCGGGCCAGATGGAAGCCCACCTCGCCTGCCCCCATCACGACGAATCGCTTGCTCTCCATCCGCGGCTCCCGCCTCCTCCCTCCGAACCTCCTCGGAACGCGACGATCCTAGCAGCGCGAAGAGATGACGCCTCGGCCCGAAAAGGAGAAGCCGGAAGGCCGCGGCATCGCGACCTTCCGGCGAATCGGAGGCGGAGAGCCGCGTGGGCTCAGCGTGATGCCCGGCCTCGGTACGGAAAGCGGGGAATGACTCGACTGCTGCGGATGATCTAGCGGCTCCCCTGAACGAGAGATAACACGCTCGACAACCGTCTCCACCCCCCGCGTCGCGGGGGCCGCTTCGTCTCACAGCGGCTTGACCCGGCCCGGTGGCACTGCTAGAACTTCGCCAGGAAGTCCGTTCAGATCGGCGGCGAGAGGTCGCCATATCCGGGGCTCCCGCCGTTCAGTGGCGGGGTTCGAGGCAGCAGTTCGCGGAAGGAGAACCGCCATGCGGTCGAAGGTGTATCTGCTCACAGGCTGGATCGTCGCCTGTTCGTTCGTCGCAACACTCGGAGCACCTCCCGCGATCGCGGAGGAGGGGGCGCGGATCGAAGGAGCGCTCGTCCGCGAGACGGGCAGTTCCGTCGGCGGCGCCAGCGTCGTGGTCGCGGAGACCGGCGCCGCGACCTTGACGGACTCCCGGGGCACCTTCGCTCTGTCGGGGCTGGAGCCCGGAACCTACACCGTCACCTTCACCCTGGGGGACAACGCGACGACCGAGACCGTCGAGGTCGGTCTGGGCGTCACCGAGATGCGGGTGGAGGTGGATTGGGTCGTGAGCTTCGCCGAGATGATCACCGTGACCTCGGCCTCGCGGCGGGCCGAGCGGATCGTGGAGGCGCCGGCGGCCGTCACCGTGGTGACCGAAGAGGAGATCGAGCGCCAGGCCTCCCACGGCCAGGTGCCCAAGCTCCTCGAGTTCACACCGGGAGTCGAGGTCACCCAGAGCGGGGTCTACGACTACAACTTCAACACCAGGGGCTTCAACAGCTCCCTCAACCGCCGGGTCGCGACGCTGATCGACGGCCGGGACCCCTCGGTCCCGTTCCTGGGCGCCCAGGAGTGGGCCGCCGTCTCGTTTCCCCTGGACGACATTTCGAGTCTGGAGCTCGTGCGCGGTCCCAGCGCCGCTCTCTACGGCCCCAACGCCTCGAGCGGCGTCCTCAACCTGACGACCAAGTCGCCGCGCTACAGCCAGGGTGGCAGCGTACGCCTCACCGGCGGCGAGCTGTCGACCCTCAACGCCGATCTGCGCTGGGCCGGGGACATCGGTTCGGGCTGGTACTTCAAGGCCCTCGGCGGCCTGCGGGATCACGGCGACTTCACGGTCTCGCGCAACGGAGCGGCGGAGTACTCGGTGCCGTGCACCGTCTCCGGGCAGACCGACTGCCTGCCCCAGGAGGCGGTCCCGCTGGCGTTCGAGGACGACGACCAGGTGATCTTCGGCGGCCTGCGCTTCGACAAGCAGCTGAACAGCGGCGAAATCCTGACCTTCGAGGGTGGACAGGCGACGATCGAGGGGCCCGCGTTCCAGACCGGCATCGGCCGAGTCCAGCTCATCGACATCGAGCGCCCCTGGGCGCGGTTCAACTTCTCGGCCCCACGCTGGAACCTGTTGGCCTACTACAACAAGCGCTCGGCGCCAGAGCAGCTCGCGCTGTCGGCGGGCACCAACCTGTCGCTCGAGACGGACAACTTCAACGTGGAGCTCCAGGGCAACTGGGACTTCGCGGACGACAAGGGGCGCGTCGTCCTCGGCGGCTCGTACAGCGAGGACTCCATCGACAGCTTCGATCCGCGACAGGGAGCCCAGACCCTCATCTTCGAGCCCGTGGACGCCGACTTCCAGGCGATCTACGGGCAGATCGACTGGAACCTCTCGGACAACGTCAAGCTGGTGCTGGCGGGGCGTTGGGACGACTCGAGCCTGCACGACTCCCAGTTCTCACCGAAGGGCTCGCTCGTCTGGTCCGTGGCCCGGGACCACACCCTGCGCCTCACCTACAACGAGGCGTTCCAGGTGCCGAACTACTCGGAGTACTTCCTGCAGGCCAACGCGGCGCCGCCGGTGGACCTGTCGGCGATCGAGGGGATCTGCCTGCTGGGTGGCGTGTCGTGCGGCTTCGCCCCCGGTCCGACGCGGGTCCTGGCCCTCGGCAACGAGGCCCTCGAGCTCGAGGAGGTGCGGACCGTCGAGGTGGGTTACAGCGGCATCCTCGGAGGCCGCGCCTACCTGACCATCGACTACTACCGGAGCGAGAACGAGAACTTCATCACCGATCTGCTGCCGGAGTTCACGACGTCGCTGGGCAAGATCAACCCGGCCTTCGGTCCCTACCAGCCGCCCGCAGATCTCGACCCGGGGCTGCAGGCGGTCCTCCTGGCGACCCTCCAAGGCGCGCTCGGCCCCAGCTTCGGGATCCTCTCCAACAACCTGGACGGGACGCCGATCTTCGCGGCCGCGTCGTACACGAACTTCGGCTCCGTGGACACCCAGGGGATCGAGCTCGGGCTCAACTGGTACTTCCGGGACGACTGGACCCTGTCGGCGAACTACTCGTGGTTCGACTTCGACATCCAGCAGAACGCTCCCGGGCTGGACCAGATCCTGCTTCCCAACACGCCGGAGAACAAGATCGCCATGGGCATCTCCTGGGTCGGAGACCGGGCCGACTTCGGCATCAGCGGGCGCTGGGTGGACGACTTCCGCTGGGTCGTCGGGCCGTTCCAGGGCGACGTCCAGTCGTACACCACCCTGGACCTCTCCGCGAACTACCGCATCGACGAGAACTGGAGCATCGGGCTCAACGTAGCCAACCTCTTCGACGACCAGCACTTCGAGGCCTTCGGCGGCGACCTCCTGGAGCGGCGCGCCCTGGCCAACGTGTCCTACGGCTGGTAAGTCCACGGTCTCCCCGGCAGCCCGCCCGCCCCGGCGGCGGGCGGGCTGCTATCATCCGGCGTTTCCGGCGAGGAGCGTCCCGGAGGCGGCAAGGGAGAACGACATGGAACCAACGCACAGCTCGACGAATGGCGTCCGGTCGGCGACCGGCCGAGTCGTCTTCCTGGCCGCGGTGCTCGCGCTCGCGGCGACCGCTGCGACGGCGGCCATGACCGTCCGCTCGGAGCTCACGGCGGGCGGCCGGGTGGAGAGCGCCGAGACCTGGGAGTGGGCGGACCTCCCGGACGCGTTCGGGGGCTCCCAGCTCGTGCCGGGCTCGCCCATCGTGAACCAGATCTCCGCGAAGATCGCCGAGGAGCTGGGGAAGCGGGGCCTGCGTGAGGTGAAGGATGGCGAGGCGCCGGACGTGCGGGTTCGCTTCTTCGGCCTGACCGAGGACCGGCTCGACTCCGAGCAGCTCCGCTACCGGATCACGGACCGGATCACCTACGAGTCTCCCATCGGCCTGACGGCCCGCTCCTACCAGGAGGGCACGCTCGTGATCCACTTCATCGACCCGGAGACCGGCGCGGTGATCTGGCGGGGGTGGGCCACGGATGTGGCCCCGGACCAGGAGAAGCTGCTGAAGAAGGTCGACAAGGCGGTCGAGAAGATCCTCAAGCGCCTCCCGCGTTAGCCTGCCCTTCTACCCAAGTCTCTACTGCGAGCTCGTATGTGCCTGAGCCTGCTGCGTTACGCTCCCGTCGGCCTCCTCGACGTACCGACATACGCCTGCGTCAGCCGCGGTCGCAAGCCTTGCATCCTCAGGCACTTACGACCTCTCGCGACGACACCCTGTGAGAAGGTCAGGCTAGGTCCGGGCCTCACTCCGGAGGGGTGATCTCCCGAGGCTCGGCCGGCGCCGCCAGGTCCGCCTCCCGGAGACGGACCCGCACCTTGCCGAAGAAGGCGATCCTACCCTCGAGCGCCACGGGGACCCGGTACTCCGGGTCGACCAGGATCGCGATCTCTCCGTGGAGCCCCAGGAGCTCCAGCGGCTCGTCCTTCCTCGACCTGTCGGGCTCGCCCGCGGGCCGACCGCTGAGAGAGAGGCGGATCAGCGACCGTTTGCCGTGGATCCGGCTTTCTCCGGGGCCGCAGGAGAGTCGGTAGTCGACATGCTGACTCACCCAGCCCTCGACCCGGGCGGTGACCTCGAGGACCTGCCCCTTGGTGAAGGCCAGGACCACCAGCTGCTCGCCGGTCTCGTCCAGGTCCGCCCGCGAGATCAGGTGCAGGAGCGCCGACGTCTCCACCACGGGGCGCTCCCCGAGCCCGTCCGGGAAGGCTTCCCAGGCGTCGTGTCGGTCACTCCAGACGTCTCCCCCTGCGGCCCCCGTCGTCCTCTCGCCCCAGGTGACGCGGGCCGCGCCGTCCCGGGTGAAACGGTAGATCCTGCGCCGGTCCTTCGATCCCGTCTCCACCTGCTCGCGCTGGACGGCCTGCCCGGTCGTCGGATCGAACCAGAGGATCAGGCTGGACTCACGGCCGAGGAACCGTGTGTCCAGGGTCAGCCGCGCCACGGGGTCCCCGGGCGGCGGGATCGGTCGGCGATCCGGCGGCGCGGGCTCCCAGGTCGTCGCGGCGGCCTCTCGCGGCACGAGCTCGAGACGCACCTTGGGCTCGATGGCGATCCCCAGCTTGGACGCGCGGAAGGCCAGGCGTGTCCAGGCCAGCTCTTCGTGCCCATCGGGGGTTCCCCCATCGAGGGAGACCCCGTCGAGGGCGAAGGAAGGCCCGGCCCCGGCGAGCAGCGCGAGCGCGACGGCCAGGAGCCTCCCTGGTGGGAGCGGCCGGGAACTCTGCGAGGGACGAATGGACGATCTCCTTGGTTTCGGGTCCCGATCGAGGGCCCCTCGCAAGTCTACGGCCCTCGGAGGGTCTTCGGCCTTCGGAAAGTCTACGGGCCGGAGGCTCGCAGGCGGGCGAGGTCCCGGGCGGCCGCGGCGGCATTCGTCAGGTCCCCCAGGCTACGGTAGAAGGCGACGAGAGCCTCGAGAACCTGGGGATCACCGCGCCCCCGGAGAGACTCGAGAACCTCGACGGCCTCTCCGGTCCTGCCGGCGTCCTGGAGGGCGACCGCGTAGACATAGCCGTGGCGGGTGGACCTGCCGATCTCCCAGGCCCGTCGCAGGTGCCGCAGAGCCTCCGTGTCCTGCTCCTGCCGGATGAGGTTCAGTCCCAGGCCGTGCCGGAGATCGGCGTCCTCGGGGTAGATCCCGATCCCGCGGCGAAGGAGAGCTTCGCCCTCGAGGTCGCGTCCGAGCTGTCGGTAGAGGTCCGCCAGGTTGACCAGGGCCAGCCGGGAGGAGGGCGCGATCTCCAGGGCTCGCAGGTAGTAGTCCTCGGCGAGGTCGGGCTCGCCGCGCCTCGTGGCGAGAGTGGCGAGTTGGGCGAGCGCCTCCGGCCGGTCGGCGTAGGTCAGGCGCGTCGCCCGCAGCTCTTCGACCGCCGCCTCGAGACTCGCGAGCTGAGCGGGCGGCAGGGCGTTCGGCGGCACCCCGGACAGGATCCGGCCCGCATCGATCCGCACGGCTCGAACCGGGTCGTCCAGAGCCGAGGCCATCGAGCGGGCGAGGTCGGGTCCACCGAAGCCGAGGAGGCGCTCGGAGCCGGTGAGGCCCCCGAGACGTACCAGGGGCTCCGCATGGCGCAGCGCGTTCTCGAGCGCCCGCAGAACTCTCCCGTCGGGGAAGGCGCCGAGCTCCTTGGCGGCCGTCGCTCGGACGATGGCTGGCCGACCGGGGTCGGCGAGGAGGTCGACCAGGGCGTCGGCCGCCGCGGGGTCGCCGGCTCGCGCCCGGGCGAAGGCCGGGCCCCAGGAGACGGGCTGCGGACCCGGGTACCACTCCGCGAAGCGCTCGGCCGCCCACTCGGCGCTATGGTCCCGGTGACAGTCGGAGCACGGGTCCGGCGTCCCGAGGGAGAGCCGTAGATCGGGCCTCGGGACGCGGAAGGAGTGGTCGCGACGGGGGTCGACGACCATGTAGGTGCGGGCCGGCATGTGGCAGGCGACACAGCTCGCCCCCGTCGACTCCGTCCCGTGGTGGTGGTGGGCCGGAGCGGCGAAGACGGTCGGGTCGTGGCAGCGCGCGCAGGCGGAGTCGGGTCCGCCGCCGGCGCGCAGCTCGAGCGTGTGGGGGTCGTGGCAGTCGCCGCAGGTCACGCCGGCCGCGTGCATCCGGCTCTGGAGGAAGGAGCCGTAGACGTAGACCTCGTCCCGGATCTGGCCGTCGGGGAAGAAGAGGTCGTCGTCCAGTAGCGCGGGTCGGTGGGTCTGGAGCAGATCCAGGCCCCGAGGCTCCTCCTCGACCAGCGGTGCCCGACGCGCGTGACAGCGCGCGCAGGTCTGCAGCTCCGTGTCCGAGGTCCGGGGAGCGGTTCGCCGGGCGATGCCGTCCGCCCCGAACGCCCAGGTGCCGTCGCCGGCTTCGAAGTCGACGGGCAGGCCCAGGCCTGGGGGGCGGTCGCGTCGCTCCCGCTCCTCCCAGCCACGGGCCCAGGCGACGTGGCGTGACCCCTGGCCGTGACAGGCCTCACAGGCGACGTCGATCTCCTTCCAGGTGGTGTCGAACGTGTCGGACGAGGGGTCGTAATGGCGCCGGAGCTCGGTGGAGTGGCACTCGGCGCACATGAAGTTCCAGTTCTGGTAGATCCCCGTCCAGTGCAGGGGATCCTCGTGGTCGATGGCCTCGTCCGGGTAGAGGTGGAACCAGCGCTGCCCGCCCTCCTCGGCGGGCCTCGTGTCCCAGCAGATGTCGAGTGCCTGCACCCGGCCGTCGGGCATCAGCACCAGGTACTGTTGCAGCGGCTCGAAGCCGAAGGTCCAGGTGACCTCGAACGTCTCGAGGGCGCCGCTCGCTCCGTCCGTCTCGACCAGGAACCGGTCGCCGTCGCGAGAGAACGTGGAGGTGACGCCGGCGTAGGTGAAGCTGGCGCCGTCGAAGTCACCGAGCACGGTTCGGGGCGTGGCCTCCTGCATGGCGAGGTCGTGGTCCGAGTCCCGCCAGGCCCGGGCTTCCTCGGCGTGGCACTCCGCACAGGTCGCCGAGCCGACGTGCGCCAGCGGGGGATCGGCAGCAGGCTGCGGCGTCCCGTCCTCGCCCGCCGCGCAGCCGGCGACCGTCAGGGCCAGCGCCGCCGCCACGAGGATCTGTCCCGCAGCCATCCCCTTCCTTTCCGGAGCGCCGACGCGCTCCCGTCGGCCCGATCCTAGCCCGATCCCCGAACGCCTATCGGGCGACCCGCTCGTCCGGGAACCGGAGCAGCAGGCCCATCCCGAGCAGGGCCGCCACGGCCGACGCCCCGAGGATGCCGACCTTGGCGGCCTCCAGCGCCGCCCCCTCGAGGGCCAGGCCGGCGATGAACAGCGACATCGTGAAGCCGATGCCGGCCAGGAAGCCGGCTCCCACGACGGTGCCCCAGCCCAGTCCGCCGGGGAGCTTCCCCAGCAGGAGGCGGACGACGAGGAAGGTGGCCAGGAAGACCCCCACCGGCTTGCCGACGACGAGGCCGGCCATCACGGCCGTCGCGACCGGGTCGCTGAAGGCCGAGGGCGTCAGCACCACTCCGGCGTTGGCGAGGGCGAAGACCGGCATGATGAGAAAGCCGACCCACGGATGGAGGGACCTCTCGAGATAGACGAGCGGTGAGACGGACTCCCGAGCCGTCTGTTGGAGCAGCTGGACGTCGTCGGTGCCCGGCGCCTCCGCCGGCGTCTCGTCGTCGCCGCGGAAGATGCGTCCCGCGGACTCGAGCAGCTCGCCGAGCTGGCCGTGGGCGACCCGGGTCTGGTGCGGGGTGAGCAGCCCCAGGAGCACGCCCGCCAGGGTCGCGTGGACGCCGGACTCGTGGAAGGCCAGCCAGATCAGCGCGCCGACTCCGGTGTAGACGGCGAAGCTGCGGACCCCGACCCGCCCCAGAAGGAACACCAGGGCCAGGCCCGCGAACGCCAGCCCCAGGGCCGACATGTTGATCTTCTCCGTGTAGCCGATGGCGATCACCAGGATGGCGCCGATATCGTCCACGATGGCGAGCGACAGGAGCATGACGCGCAGGTAGGAGGGCACTCGCGAGCCCAGAACGGCCAGGCAGCCCACGACGAAGGCGATGTCGGTGGCCATCGGAATGCCCCAGCCGCGGGCTCCCGGCTCCCCGGCCTGGAGCAGCAGATAGAGGCCCGCCGGCACTACCATGCCCCCGATGGCGGCGGCCACCGGCAGCGCCGCCTGGCGCAGGTTGCGCAGCTCGCCGGCCACGATCTCGCGTTTCACCTCGAGTCCGACCACGAAGAAGAAGATCGCCATCAAGCCGTCGTTGATCCAGTGCTTGAGGGAGTGCTTCATCTCGAAGCCGCCGAACGCGAACCCGACCTTCGTCTTCCAGAGCCCGACGAAGGCATCGGACCAGCCTGAGTTCGCTAGGACGAGGGCGATCGCCGTGCAGGCCAGCAGCACGACCCCGCTGGCGGCCTCAACGTGGAGGAAGCGCTGAATGGGGCCGACCAGGCGGTCGATCGGGTCGCTGGGTACGGGGCTGGGCGGGATTCTTCGAGCCATCGGCAGTCTCCTCCGGCGGGAAGATATCCCACGACGAGCGGGGGCCAGTGGGCCGGATGGACCGGAGCGGCGAGGCGGCGAGGGACCCCGAACCGGCCGGATCGAATGGCCGACCGTGGTCGACGCCGGACCTTACCGCTCGCGCAGGATCCGCGTCCCCGCCTCGCCCCTCACGATGCGCTCCAGGTCCTCCAGCGCCCCGATGGCGGCCCGTCCGTCCGTCCGCTCGACGAACTGGCAGGCGGCCTCGACCTTCGGCCCCATGGAGCCGGTCGAGTAGTCCTGGGAGCGCAGCTCGTCGGGGGTCGTGCGCACCAGGCGCTCGGCCGTCGGCTCGCCCCAGTCGCGGTACACGCCGTCGACGTCGGTCGCCATGATCAGCATGTCGGCCCCGACCTCCTCGGCCAGTACCGCGCTCGCGAGGTCCTTGTCGACCACGACCTCGGCGCCCTTGAGGGTCCGGTCTTCCCTGTACACCGTGGGGATGCCGCCACCGCCGGCGCAGATCACGATCGTCCCCTTCTCGAGCAGCCACTGGATCGGCCGGATCTCGAAGATCCTCTTCGGGTGGGGCGAGGGCACCACCCGTCGCCAGCCGTCGCCGTCGCGCCCCACCGTCCAGCCCTTCTCGAGCTCCATGCGCCGCGCCTCCTCCTCCGTGTAGACGGGGCCGATGGGCTTCGTGGGGCGCTGGAAGGCCGGGTCGTTCGGGTCGACCTCGACCATCGTCAGGATCGAGGCGAACGGCACCTCGACGGGCAGGAGATTCCCCAGCTCCTGCTCGATCATGTAGCCGATCATCCCCTCCGTCTGGGCTCCGAGCACGTCCAGCGGATAGGGCTCGACGTCCAGGTAGGCCGCCGCCTGCAGCGCCAGGAGCCCCACCTGGGGCCCGTTGCCGTGCGAGATGACGATCTGGTGCTCCAGGGCGATGGGGGCCATCGCCTGCGCCGCCACCTTCACGTTCTTCCGCTGGTTCGCGGCCGTCAGCGGCTCGCCGCGACGAAGGAGGGCGTTGCCGCCCAGGGCGATCACGATGCGCATGGGAGAGTCCGGGATCCTGGTTCGTGTTGGCGGCGGCCTCGGTCTCCGGCCGGGGCGGGCCTGCGTGTCCCGCGGAGAGTCGGGGGTCGGGAAGGGCGCCGAGGCGCGAAGTCTAGCAGCCTCACTCGGCGATCTTCCGACCCTGCCAGCGGCCGGCGGCCGGCGCGCCGCCGCCCACCTCCAGCATCTCCCAGCTGCCGCTCAGGACGAGGCCGTCCGCGTCGCTCTCGAGCTCGGCTCGGAGGACCGCGTCGAAACCCTGCCCCGCGTCGATCCGCTGGAGCTCCAGGCGGTTTCCGCCCAGGGTGCCGCGCAGAGATCCGCGGGCCCCGGTGGACAGGAGGTAGCGGCCCGTGACCAGGGCGCCGTCGACCTCCAGGTCGAAGACGCCGGTGATCCCGACCTCGTCGAGGGTCACCCGCCAGGTTCCATCCAGGACTCCCTGCTCCTCCGTCTCGCGATCCCGCGCCGCGGAGAGATCGGCCTCCAGCTCCGTGATCCGCTCCATGCGCGCGTAGATCGTGCGCCGTTGAGTGGCGGACTCCTCCAGGAGGGCCTGGGTGGACTGCCGGGCGACGGCGAGCTCCACCTCGCGCCGCCGCAGGACCTCCACGTCGGCGGCCGGGTCGGAGAACGCGCGGTCCAGGTCCCGCACCAGGGTGCGCAGCCGCTCCAGCCCTTCGCTCCCGGCCCGCCGGGTCGCCCCGTACCGCTCCAGGTCGCGGTCCAGCAGGCGCGATTCGAGCTCCAGAGCGCCCTCCAGGATCGCGCTCGTCGATTGGGCTCCCGCGCTCGTGCTCGCCAGCACGAGGAGAACCAGTAGACCACCCGTCGTCAGCCATCTCATCGTCTCGACCTCCCTGCCGGGGTCGAGTCTAACCTGCGGCCCGAACCCCGATCCCCCTCACGCCAAGACGCCAAGGGCGCCAAGGCGAGAACGGGAGCGGAGGCTTGGCGGCCGGGTGAGCCCGCTGGTGTCGTCCTGACCGACCGAGCGGAGCGAGGAAGTGGAAGGACCCCGGGCAGTCGGCTGCGATCCGACCGACAGGGTCGACGCGGCGGCGCCCACAAGACGCCGGAGTGCTGACCGGTCGGTTCGACCCGCCTCGCCACCCCTCGTCGCGGTGGGTGGCGGGTTGGAGCCGGGGGGAGGGGAGCCCGCGGATTGACAGCGGGAGGGTCCAAGGCCTAGACTCGTCTATTCGGTCGGGGCGTAGCGCAGCCTGGTAGCGCACCTGCCTTGGGCGCAGGGGGTCCCCAGTTCAAATCTGGGCGCCCCGATTCTTCACCGGGCGGGTGCGACGCGTTCGACCGGCATCTGTGGATCGTTGCACCGGTCGCCCACAGATGGTAGGAAGGGTGGCGAGGCGGCCAGGACCGAGTCGCCTCACGAGCTGCCTGTAGCTCAGCTGGATAGAGCGGCGGCCTTCTAAGCCGCGGGTCGGGGGTTCGAATCCCTCCAGGCAGGCCAAGATCCCGACCACTCGCCGCCCCCGGGCGGCGATCCGTTCCTTGAAGCACCGGAAGTTCGAGGCGCCCGCAAGGTCGAGGTGCCGAGAAGTTCGAAGTGCGCAGACGTATGGTGAGCGTAGCTCAATAGGTAGAGCGCCTGACTGTGGCTCAGGTGGTTGGGGGTTCGAGTCCCCTCGCTCACCCCAAAATGCGCCCTTAGCTCAGCTGGATAGAGCGACGGCCTCCGGAGCCGTAGGTCAGAGGTTCGAATCCTCTAGGGCGCACCACTTTCCCGCCGCCGTTTCGGCGCAAACCCTCGGTTCTCCGGAGCCCCTCGGAAGGGATCCGAAGACGCGGGCGCGCTAAGTGAGCCGGGCTTGTGAGGAGATGCTCGCGACCAGCCCGGGGCGTGCGGGTCGGCAGCTTCCCCGCGCCTGATTTCCCGCCTCGAGAGAGGCTCTTGGAGGCCGGCCGACGGAGAGTCGCGACCGGCAGGAGGCCGTTTCATGACCCACCTGCGCCGCAGCGGATCCATCCTCGTTTCCCTCGTTCTCCTCGCTCTCGTGCCGCTGGGCTGTGCCGAGGAGGTGGTCTCCGAGGTCGCGCCGGCGACCGAGGAGGAGAAGACCCTCTACGCTCTCGGGATGGCCGTCGCCCAGAACCTGGCGACCTTCGAGCTCTCCGAGGAGGAGCTGGCCTTCGTCCAGGCGGGCGTGGCCGACGTGGTCCTCGGGCAGGAGGCGAAAGTCGAGCTCGCCGAGTACGTGCCGAAGCTCGAGCAGCTGGCCCGGAGTCGCATGGTCGCCGCCGGCGAGCGGGAGAAGGCGGCGGGGGCGGAATTCGCGGTCGCCGAGGCGGCGGAGCCCGGGGCCGAGACTTCCGCTTCGGGCATGATCTACTTCGAGGTCGCGGCCGGCGAGGGCGAGAGCCCGAGCGCCACCGACGTGGTGACCGCCCACTACACGGGGACCCTGGCCGACGGCACGGTCTTCGATAGCTCGGTCGAGCGGGGACAGCCGGCGACCTTCCCGCTCAACCAGGTGATCGCGTGCTGGTCCGAGGGGGTGCAGAAGATGCGGGTGGGCGGCAAGGCCCGTCTGGTCTGCCCGCCCGAGATCGCCTATGGCGAGCAGGGTGCCCCGCCGCGGA
The DNA here is from genome assembly GCA_905479655.1 of uncultured bacterium. GTDB lineage: Bacteria > Acidobacteriota > Thermoanaerobaculia > Multivoradales > JAHEKO01 > CAJQNK01. The sequence continues at coordinate 32,924 of CAJQNK010000052.1, forward strand.
TCCCGCCGGGGGCGACCCTCGTCTTCGAGGTGGAGCTTCTCGGCATCGAGGGAACTCCGAGCTCGCCCGAGGGAAGTTAGCGTCGGGGGATCTGCGACGATCGGAGTTGTGGGTCCGAGGTTCGAATCCTCCCGGGCCCACCGCTTCCCTCCGCTCTCCCGGCAGCGCCTCCCGGTTCCCCGCACGGACAGGGAGGCAGCGTCTGCGCGACTTTCGATGTGGTAGTCTTGCGCGGTAACTCACTCTCTCGGCACCGGAGAAGCTGCCTCGGTAGAGGCCGGTCGCCGGCACGGTCGCGGGTCAGGTCGCGCCTCCCACCTGACGACTCGTGCGGCGAATGCGACTCCTGTTGGTCGCCTTGGAGTCCGTGAGCCGATGGACGCGAGCGCCCCGCGGGCGTCTCAGGCCTCGGTTCGCCCTCGGAGACTCGGAGCTTTGGGAGGACGCATGATCTCGACCGGGCAGTTTCGTCAGGCCTGCCAGCAGGCAGTCACTCGCCCAACGACTGCGACGAATGCTCGTCGACGCGCAGGCCCACGTTTCCGAGCTGCAGGGCCACGGCGAGAAGTTGCTGGAGTTCCGCCGGGTCATCTTCTCGCGGTAGGCGCGGAACTCGTCGATGTCGCTCGTCAGGTCTCCCAGGGTCGTGGGGGCCGTCATCCTAGTCTGACCCTCGGACTCCCGCGCGGGGAGACGGCTCAGCGTCCGTCCGCCATCGCCAGGCGGAACGCGGCCATCTCCCGGTCGTTGCGCACCAGCAGCAGGTCGTCGACGAGCACCGGGTGGTTCCAGGTCTTGCCGTCGAACGCGGGGAAAGTGGCCAGCTCGTGGAAGCCGTCGGGCTTGGCCTCGACCAGGGCCAGCTCGCCCTGTTCGGAGATCACGAGGAGTAGGTCCTGGTCGGGGAGCAGAATCATCTGTCCCTGGCCGTAGCGGCCGCCCTTCCACACCCGGTCGCCGGTCGCGAGGTCGACCGCCGCGAGGATCCGGCCGTCGAAGCCGTAGGCGTGGCTCTCGTGGACGACGAAGTCGTTGAAGTAGGGCTTGAGCCGGATCGAGGTCCACTTCTCCTCGATGGTCCAGCCGCCCGCGCTGCGCCCGATGGCGAGGCGGCGCAGACCCTCGCTCTCGCTGGTGCTCACCAGCAGGTCGCCGTCCGCGGTTTGGGCGGGCTGCACGATGGGGTAGCCGGGCCAGGCGTGCTCCCAGAGCACCGTGCCGTCCGCCGGGTCGACGGCGAGGGTTCCCGCCCCGCTCTGCAGTACGACCTGCGGGATGCCGGCGACGGTGAACCTCTGGGGGGAGCTGTAGCCGGCCCCGCCGTCGGGTCCGGCCCAGCGCAGCTCGCCGGTCTCGTGGTCGTAGCCGGCCAGGTGGCCGGCCGCGGCGACGACGACCACGTCGCCCACCACCAGCGGGGAGCCGGCGAAGCCCCAGATCGGCAGCGCGGCGCCGGTGTCGGCGGCCGCGTCGCGCGACCAGACGGGCGAGCCGTCGCGCGCGTCGAGGGCGTTGACGATGCCGGTGGCGCCCAGGGTGTAGACGCGGCCGTCGGCGAGGGTCGGCGTCGCCCGCGGACCCGCGCCGGCGTTGGACTCCCAGAAGCGGGTGGCGTCGCCGTGTTGCCACACGAGCTCGCCGGCGGCCGCGTCGTAGCAGGAGACGACCTCCTCCTCGCCCCTCTGCTCCTGGGTGTACAGAAGGTCGCCCTGGACGGCGAAGGACGACCAGCCCGGTCCGACCGGCCGACGCCACACCTCGACCGGTGGCGACTGCCGCCAGTCGGTCTCGAGCCGCACCCCGGGTACGACGCCGTCTCGACGGGGCCCGCGGAAACCGGGCCACTCGGCCTCCGACTCCAGGACCGCCGGGGCCGCCGGGAGCGCCGCCGTCTCGCCCTCCGAGCGCGCCAGGAGGGCCTCCTCCGGAGTCGCCGACCAGCGCCACGCGAACTGGGACCCGGCGCCGTAGACCCCCTCGGTGCGCACGAGGGTCCAGACGCCACAGGCGATGAGGATCGTCCCGACCAGGGCCAGCCGGCGCGGCCCGGCGGCGAGTCGCCGCGTGGCCGCCGCCCAGGCCACCAGGGCGAGGCTGAGGACCGGAACCACGTACATGTAGAAGATGAACCCCATGCCGCCGGTGGCGACGGACTCGTGGAGCAGAGACCGGGTGGCGATCACGCCCGCGACCATGAGGAGGAGGGCGCCCCAGCGCTCGACCCCGGGAGCCCGGCTGAAGAACGCCCACCATACGACGACGACCAGCCCCCCGGCCAGGGCGGCCATGGCGGAGATCATCCCCGCGACGTTGGCGGCGACCACGACGGGAAGGCCCAGCCAGACCAGCCACTGAGCGGCCACGGCCGCCACGCCGGGCCACAGGCGGAGGGAGGGTGACCTCATCGACTCATGGGTGGGTGAGGTGGTCATCTCGGAACCTCCATTCTGTCGGGCGTTCTCCGCCGCGGCTCGATCGGGTGGGGCGACACGTCGATGGTACGCTCAAAGGGAGTCAGGGTTCGGGTCGGGGTCGTCGAAGGGGAAGACGGTTCTCGGCGCTGGGCGTATCATCGAGCTCGGGGTCCTGCGGCCCCCTGACCTTCCTCCACACCGGCGAGGGCGGCAGTCCGGACCTCGAGCGCTCGCCTCCCGGGGCCGCGCCGACGCCCGTCTCCACCCCGGCGCGGTCGTCGAGTTCACCGCCGCCCCCGCGGAGGGCTGGCGGCACGATGTGCGGGTGGACTACGAGGAGGTCGCCGGGCTCCTCAGAGGGTGAGGAAGCCGGCCTTCGCGAAGTCGTCGTCGTAGGCGAAGGCCGAGTCGATTCCTCTTCGGTTCATGACGACGAACGAGACGCAGTCGACGAGCGAGAGGTGTCGACTGCCCCGCTCGATCCAGGCCTCGAACCCCTCGTCCTGGAGGGCGGCGTCGACCCAAAGGACGTCGCAGAGAGGTGCGATGTGCTCCCCGAAGGCCCGAGCGGCCGCCATTCCCAGGCGGCGTGCCAGGAGGGCGTAGCTCTCCACCAGTACGTAGGAGGTGGTCACCAGGGGCGCCCTCCGGGCTCCGAGGCGGGCGAACGCATCGACGGCCTTCGGATGTCGAGAGTCCCCGGGGCTCAAATAGGCGAAGACTGCGGAGGTGTCGAGGAAGACCTCCTCGCTCACGAGAAGGCGTCCTCGAGGTACTGATCGTGGTCCTCGGCTACGTTCGTCGCTCCATCGAGGTCGGGGAAGGCTCCCGCCAGGCGGGTCGCCCGATCGTAGAGCTCGGCCCTCGAAGGAGCTTCGTCCTCGAGGGCACGATCGATGCAGCGTCGAACCAGCTCCGCGACAGAGACGCCCCGGTCGGCCGCGGCCCTCTTGAGCAGCCGGTGCTGCGTCTCGGTGAGCTGAACCTGGGTGCGGATCATGAATCAAGTGTAAGCACAACATGATGGCACGTCAAGTGGCCCGCGCTCGCCGGGAGCCGAAGTAGACTCGGGCCGTGGTCGGTCGGATCGAGCGGGTGCTTGCGGCCCTCGAGGCCGCGGGAGTGCGCTACCTCGTCGTTGGGGGTGTCGCCGTCGTGCTCCATGGCCACCTCCGGACGACGGCGGATCTCGATCTCGTGATCGACCTCGAGCCCGACAATGTCGCGGGAGCGGTCCGGGCGTTGGCGGCGGACGGCTTCCGACCCCGCGCGCCCGTGGCCATCGAGGAGTTCGCCGATGCCGCGATCCGCCAGCGGTGGATCGAGGAGAAGAACCTGGAGGTGTTCTCCCTCTGGCATCCGGAGATGCCGGGATTCGAGGTGGACCTGTTCGTGACCCGGCCCCTGGACTTCGACGACGCCTGGGAGCGGCGGGCCGAGGTCGAGACGGAGCGGGCCCGCATCGCGGTGGCCTCCCTGGAGGACCTGGTGGCCATGAAACGCCGGGCGGGGCGTCCGCGGGACCTCGAGGACGTAGCGGCGTTGCGGGCGATCGCGGAGTCTCGGGAGCGAGGTGGGCGTGGCGGCGTCGATCCGGAGGGAGGGAGCGACCGTGGCCGATGATCGGAACTCGGGATTCGGATGGAGCCGGGAGGAGCACGATCGGCGGCAGGCGGCCCTCGGGTTGGAGCTGTCACCCGGGGAGCGCCTGGAGTGGCTCGAGCGGACGATGGAGGAGATGGGGGAGCTGCTCGGCCGGGCGCGATCGGCGAGCGGGGCCGAAGACGGCTCGGGGGACCGCTGACGCCGGCACCGTCCCCACCCCACCCCGGCGGACGGGTCCGCCGCCTCGACGCCACCCCTCGGCACGGTTCCTGGCGACGGTTTTGGCGGCTAGCAGCCCGTGGTGGAAGCCGGCCGCTGCGCCGCCGACCCGGGGTATCCCTGCGGCTACGGGTACCTGTTTCAGCGGGAACCCGGTGGTCTCACGTGGAGTCGGATCGCCGACCTCTTCTCGTTCGTCCTCGAGCCGGAAGCCGATCTCGGCAGCGCGGTCGCGGTCGGGTCATCGCCCGCGCTCGAGCTGATGGCTATGTCCGCGCCCGGGATGGGCCGGGTCTACGTGTGGGAGCGAGATCCCGAGGTCGGTACGATCTGGGGTCCGGGGGTGCTCGTCGCCAACGGCGTTTCCCTGGTTCTGCACGACGACCCTCTGCTGGTGGGAGAGAGGGAAAGCGTCCGGGTGTTCCGGAGAACCGACAGGTTGGAATGGGAGGTCGTCGCGGTTCTGACGGCGCCTGGCAGAGGATGGTTCGGTCATACCCATCGCCTTCGATGGCACCCTCTTCGCTTCCGATCCGAACGATCCAGAGGCCTGGGTCGAGGTCGCCGAGCTCGTCGAGGTCCGCCATCGTGGGTGCCCCGCTGGACGAGCCCGACGGCTCCGCCTACGTCTACCTGCTGGCTGCGCTCCGGGTTCTGGGCTGGTAGCTTCCCGTGGCATGATGCCGGTCCTGGCTTCGGCACCGGGCCTTCTGGACTGCGCCTTCCGGACCGGCTCCTCCGGGTCCGGACGAGCGCTCCCGGCGACGACGGCCGCTTCCTCCTCCGACCGCACTCTGCCGCGCCCGAGCATGCCCCGCGACCGCACGAACCTCCCCACCTCCTCCGTCCGACGCGTCGCCCGCCTGGGGAGCCTGGTCGGCCGCGTGGGCGCCTCCGTGCTCTCCGAGCGCACGGCGAGCCTGGTGCGCTCCGGGCCGGTGAAGGAGCTGAAACGCACGGAGAACCTGGTGCGCAACGCCATCCGCGTGGTCGAGACCCTGGGCACGATGAAGGGCGCGGCCATGAAGGTGGGGCAGATGCTGTCGCTCTACGAGGGGCTTCTGCCCGACGAGGTGGGCGAGGTCCTGCGCACGCTCCAGGGCCAGGCGCCGCGGGTGCCCTCGGAGGTGATGCGCTACGAGGTGGAGGAGCAGCTCGGGGCGCCAATCGACGAGCTGTTCGCCGAGTTCGACGACGACGCCTTCGCGGCGGCCTCCATCGGCCAGGTACACCACGCTCGACTGGCCGACGGGCGGGCGGTGGCGGTGAAGGTGCAGTACCCGATGATCCGCGAGGTCGTGCAGGCGGACCTCGACAACCTGCGGGTGCTGCTGAAGGCGCTCTTCTCCATGGTCTTCGACGCCGACTTCGCCCCCCTGTGGTCGGAGATGCGGGACCGGCTGCTCGAGGAGCTGGATTACGAGCACGAGGCGGACAACATGCGCCGGCTGGCCGAGCTCGAGGCCGACCGGCCGGAGATCGTGATCCCCCGGGTGATCGGGGAGCGCTCGACGAGCCGGGTGCTCACCATGGAGCGGGTGGACGGCATCGACCCGGCGGCGGCCTGCTCGGACGCCTTCCCCCAGGAGCTCAAGGACCGCTGGGGGCAGACGCTCTTCGAGTTCCAGATGCGCGGGCTCTACCGCCACCGGGAGCTCCACGCGGACCCCAACCTCGCCAACTTCGCCTTCCGCGAGGACGGCTCGATCGTCGTCTACGACTTCGGCTGCCTCAAGCGGGTGCCGCGGGCGCTGGCCGAGAGCTACGCGGCGCTGGTGACCGCCGTGATGGAGGACCGGCGGCAGGCGATCCCGGGGGTCCTCGCGGGCCTCGGCCTCACCCGGGGCGACGGCTCGCCCCTGCAGCTCGAGCTGATCGACCCGTACGTCGACCTCTTCGCCGAGCTCCTGCGCGACGAGCCGGTCTACCGCTTCGGCGAGGACGAGCGGCTGTTCGACCGCGTCATGGAGCTGGGCATGGCCAACTGGCGTCACGCCACGGACCTGCGCTTCCCCCAGGAGGTGATCTTCGTGGATCGCTCCATCGCCGGGCACTTCGGCAACCTGATGCGCCTGCGGGCCGCCGGTCCCTGGGGGGCGATCGTGCGGCGGTACGCCCGGCCGCTGCTCCCGAGGCGCTGAAGGAGCCGTCAGCCCGTCGAGAGGTCCGCCGCCGCCCCCCCGGCACGTCTCCTGCCGCGGTGCGGCAGGCGCCGCCGTCGTTTCTGTGGTAAGGAGGAAGAAAGGGGAGAAGGGGCTCGGAAAAGGGGTTCGGATGTCACGCACTCTCTTCGTGTTCCGCGCGCTGCTGCAGGTAGGCGTCATCGTGCTGCTCGGCGTGGGTTGCCATCTCATCGCGGCGTACGAGAGTTCGCCCGTCCAGGGGGATCGCTACCGCTGCGAGGCTGACGTCTGGGATTGCGACGTGCAACCGGTGGCGCTGACGGCCCCGGTGACGAAGCCGGCGGCCTCCGGGGGCTGCTACGCCCTGCGCAGCGGGCTCGGCGTCGGGGTGACGCCCTATTGCGACCGCAACTGGGAGGTTCGCGAGATCGCCTATCCGCCCCTGCGCGGAGCGAGCTGGATCGCCCCGAGGGAGGAGGATCGGCACGAGACCTCGGATCCGTTCCTGGAGGCCTCCTGGAGCACCGACCTCCAGGGGCTCTACCTCGCCTACGACGTCCGGGGGGGCGTGCCCCCGTGGCTGGCCTCGCCGACCTACTGGCCGCTGCGGAGCGCCTCCGGCCAACCCCTCACCCTCGTCGTGGCCTCGCCCGACGGCGCCAAGCAGGTGCCCCTCGAGCTCTTCGAGCGGGTGAGCACGCCGCCCGGGGGGGTGCGCTTCACCCTGCCCGGCAACCTCCACCAGAAGCCCGCGCCGGTGCCTTCCGGGTTCGATCCCCGCAACGCCGCGATGTACCTGGTCATCCTGGTGCCGAACAGCAAGATCGACTGCGGCAACGTCGGTCCCGACGACTTCCGTTTCACCCTCGAGCACGGCGGCTGCTACCAGGACGCGGCCGGCGCCGTGGCCGGGGCGACGAAGGCCTGTCGGGAGCGGCTCGCCGGTCATGCGCTGACCCGAGAGACCTGCGGACCCCCGCGGTGCACGATGCTCTCCTCGTGCGCCGATCCCGCCGTGGTCAAGGAGAAGACGGGGCTGACGGTCGAGCCCGCGAGCTTCGTCCGCTCGTCGGTGATCGCCTTCGATGCCGCGGTCCAGGCGTCGACGGCCAAGGTGGAGATCGTCGGCCGTGGGGTCTACACCAACCCGGTCACCGGCGACCTCCGCTTCGAGTACCTGCTCGACGACTTCGGCCGCATGCTGGAGGTCCGGTTGCAGGGACTGGAGCTCGAGTTGGGGTCGATCTCCACCTCGGGTGGCACCTTCTCGGAGATCCGCGTCGCCCTGCTGGCGCCCCCGGTGGCGAAGTGCCTGGACGCGTCGCCGCCCTGGGCCTCGCCGTGCGACGCCTACCGGATCGCGGCGGGCGACCTCGTCGTGCAGCAGACCATGAAGCTCGACGGCAAGCCCCTGGCGTACGCCGCCGTCAACGCCCTGGCGGTCGACCTCCAGATCGACCACGCGAAGAGACTGGTCCGATTCCAGGGCGGACCCCTGGTCTTCTCCACCACGTTCAACGACCGGCCGACGACCGTCATGACCACCGTCGACCTGGCGGGTCACTTCCGGAACTTCGCTCCCCACGCGGTGGCCCGCGAGTCGCAGAGGACGGCGGAGTGCTCGTGGAACCCGGAGTCCGGCCGGGGCAACGCGACCCCCGTGCGGCTGGACGCCGCCGGCTCCTTCGAGATCTACGGCGACCCGCTCCCCGCGTCGGCCTACCGCTGGATCGAGGACGACGGTCTGGTGACCGAGAAGCTGCGCGGGCAGGGGCCGGTCGCGATGGTGCCGCCGGGTGAGCTCTCCTGGGGCGTGCACGCCATGACGCTCGCGGTTCGCGATACGGCCGGCGTCCTCAGCACCGACGAGTTCGAGATCGAGGTCCGGGACGGCCTGCCGCCGACGCTCCAGGTGCCGGCGGACGTCTTCGCGCTGCTGCCGCCCGGGGTCTCGTCGATGAAGCTCGGGCTCGGCTCCCCGTCGACCTCGGACACGTGCTCCCCGGAGGTCGAGGTGTGGAACGACGCCCCGGACGGCGGCGTCTTCCGGCCCGGGGTCACGGACGTCACCTGGAAGGCCCACGACGGCCACGGCAACGTCACCGAGTCGGTCCAGAAGATCTGGGTGTTCCCGTCCGCCGAGCGTTTCGACCCGGGGCGCTGGGCGTTCCAGGTTGCCGAGGCCGCCGGCGGGTACCTGGAGGTCGCCGTGCGGACGGCCCGATCTGCCGAGACCTGCGCCCGGATCCCCGACTGCGGCTTCGACGTGTCGGGGGTGACCACGGCCTCGCGCGAGCTCGTCCGGAGCATCGAGGCCGGGCTGGAGGCCGGGCTCGCCGAGGATCCCGAGCCGTGGCTGGAGCTCACGGAGCGCCTGGTCTCCGTGGCGGGCGGTCTCGAGGAGATGGCCGGCGTTCCCGCCGGGGCGGCCGCCTCGGCCGATCGCGTTACGCAGGCGCTCGCAGGCCGTCTCGACGGGCTCGCGGCCGCTGTCGGCCGCCTGCCCGGCTCGGCCCCCCACGGGGACGACGGGTGATCGCGCCGGTCATCGCGACGGGGGCGGGCGGGGCTCTCCGCCGGACGTGACTCCGGTCCTCTTCGAGCTGCCGCTGCCCGGCGGCGTCACCCTGCCGATCCCCGTCTACGGGGTGTTCCTGGCGCTGGGCTTCCTGCTGGCGACGACGCTGGCGGCCGGGAGAGCGAGGGGGCTCGGGGTCGAGCCGCTGAAGCTGTTCGACAGCGGCTTCCTGGCCGTGGTCTCGGGCCTCTTCGGCGCCCACCTGCTCGACCGGGTCGTCGTCGCCCTCGGACCCCGAGTCTCCTGGGGAGGCCCGGGAAGCCCCACCCTGGAGGCCTCGGCCTCGCTCCTCCGGCCGTGGGAGGGGGGGCTGGCCTACTACGGCGGACTGGCCGGGGGGGCCGTGGTGCTGATCGTGGCCGCCCGACGCAACGGGGTGGCGCCGCTGGCCCTGTTGGACCTGGTCGCCCCGGTGAGCGCCCTGGCCCTGGGCGTGACGCGGGTGGGCTGCTTCCTGAACGGCTGCTGTTTCGGGCGCCCCTCGGCGCTGCCCTGGGCCGTCTCGTACCCGCCCGGGAGCCCGGCGCAGTTGCAGCACGCCGCCCTCGGCTGGGTGGGCGTCGGGCAGGCGTCTCTGCCGGTGCACCCGAGCCAGCTCTACGAGGCGGTCGCCGGCCTGGTCCTGTTCGCTCTCCTCTGGGCCCGGTACCGGCGTCGACGCTTCGTGGGAGAGATCGTCTACTCGTTCCTGGCCGCCTACGCGGTCTGGCGCTTCGCCAGCCAGTTCCTGCGGGCGGACGGTGTCGTTCGAGCCCCGGGGGCCTGGCTGCCCCTCGATCCCCACCAGCTCCTGAGCGTCGGCGTACTCCTGGTTGCGCTCGTCGGTCTGTGGGCCCGCGGTCGCCGCGCGGAGAACGGCCCGGCGCTCGCCGCTCGCCGCTCGCCGCTCGCTCCGGGTAGCCGGTAGGATCGCCGGACCGCAGATTCCGACCAGGAAGGAGGGGAGGATGGATTGCCGGACCCTTTTGAAGTTGGTCGGGCCGCCGGCACCCGCTGGCCTGGACGCCGGGGCGGGGATCGAGCCGTTCGAGCTCGACGAGACGATCCTGCCCGAGCTCGCCGCCGGCCAGGCCGAGGGGCGTTGGTCGGCCCGGGAGCTCGCGGAGCTCTATCTCGGGCGAATCGAGGCCCTGGATCGTCGGGGACCCGAGTTGCGGGCCGTCCTGCAGGTCGCCGCGGACGCCATCGAGGCCGCCGGCGCCCTGGACGACGAGCGTCTTGCCGGCCGCGTGCGCGGCCCGCTCCACGGCGTCCCGGTGCTGCTCAAGGACAACATCGACACGGCCGGTCCGCTGCTGACCACGGCCGGCTCTCTGGCCCTGGCCGGTGCGCCCGCGCCCGGGGACGCCTTCCTGGCCGGGCGCCTGCGGCCTGCCGCCGCCACCGCCTGTCGGCCATCGTCGGCCCCACCGGCGGCCCGGCCTGGAAGACCGTACCCTCTCCCCGCCGACCCGAAGCCTCTGCGTGATCGCATCGATCGTGCTCCTGGCGCTTCCCGCATCCGTCCGGGCGGACCGGCGCCCCAGCCTGAGCCAGCACCGACGGAGGGCTCGACGGGGGAGCCTACGACTTCGGCGACTCCGTGGCCCTGCGCGAGGACGGCTTCGTCTGGGTGACCGACCCCTCGAAGCCGCCCGACGGCTCGGCCTATGTCTTCCGCCCGCGGATCGTCGACCCGGTCGCACAGATCAGCGGTACGTGCCCGGGGACGATTGAGGTCCGAACGGAGGATCTGACGCCGCGCGGCTTCGGCTCGCTCTACGCCTCGAGCCAGCCGGGAAACGCCATCCTCGACTCCGGACACTGCACCGGCACCGAGGTCGGGCTCGCCGCGCCGCTCCTGCTGCTCGGCGAGGGCAAGATCGACCCCGAGGGTGTCGACCTGACGACGCTGTCCGCGGACGCCTCCGACTGCGGCTACTACGTGCAGACCGTCGACCTCACCTCGTGCGCGGTCTCGAACGTCGTGCAGGTCCCGTAGGCGGCCGGTCCCCCTGATGCGGCTCCCCGTGAACTGGCTGCCGTGGACTGGCTCCCCGTGAAGGGCTCCCCGTGAAGGGCTCCCCGTGAAGTGATCCCCGTGAAGTGATCCCCGTGACGCGGGCCACATTGGTGGTCACCGGGGCGTCGCGGCGGGTTCGAGGACGGGCCGGGAAGTGCTATACTCCCCGGGTCCAGTCCCTTGGAGACCCCACTATGCTTCGACGCAACGCTCCGGCCCCGCTCCTGTTCGTGCCCGTGCTCGTGCTCGTGCTCCTGGCGCTTCTCGCGCCGCCGGCATCCGCCGAGCTCTACACCGTCTCGCTCAACAACGGCGCGAGCTTCGACACGCTCTACCGGCCGGAGGTCGCCTCCTGGGACGAGGGGATGATGATGATCCTCACCGACGTCGGCAACTGGATCGCCATCTCCCGGGACGAGGTCGCTTCGATCACCGAGGAGTCGGAGGTCCGGGGCTTCGGCGTCGTGATCAGCACGAACACCATCGCCCTGGGCTGGGCTCCCAACGACGCTCCCCTTCCGGGGGAGGAGGTGGGTCTGGATCCGCAGGAGCGTCTGCTGAACCTGCTGGAGCGTCAGTCGGCGCCGCGCGAGAACTACACCGTTCCGCAGTTCGCCGAGCCGTCGGCCTCCGGAGGCATCCCGATCTGGATGAGCAACACCAACACCCCGCCGTTGGGTGGCGGCGCGAGCTCGCGGGGCCTTTCGGCCGGCGAGCCGCCGCAGAGTGACAGGCCACCTCAGAGATGACACCCCCGGGCCCGGCGTGAGATGCGCGGGCCCGGAGTTTCGTAGAGGCCGGCGGCCATCGTGGCCGACCGGCTCTGTTCGTTGACAACCGAGACCTGCGGTGCCGGACGACGAGAGAGCGTCGTCCGGCCGACCCCCGACGGGCGGCGAGCCCCCGGGGTCAAGAGGGAAGCCGGTGCAAGGCCGGCGCGGTCCCCGCCACTGTGACCGAGGACGAAACCGGAGTGCCACTGCGCGCCCGATCGGCGACGAGCTGGTCGAACGCGTGGGAAGGTCCGGGAGTAGGAAGATCCGGGAGCCAGGAGACCTGCCGTAGCGTCGACGCCCGTTCCGGGCGCCCGAGACCCTGTCGACTCCGTGTCGATCCGGGGTGTCGGCGTCTGGGCGCCGTCCCCCGGGTCGAGGGGATGTGGGCCGGCGCCGCGCGCGCCCGCCTCCCCATCCTGCCGGGACGACTGGGGTGTCCCAGCAGAGAGGAGAGCTTCATGGTGCGCGCACTGTTGCTCGCCGCCGGGTTGGCCGGGGTTGCCTTCCCGTGCGGGTCCCAAGTTCCCAGTACTTCGGCTCAGCCGAGCCCGTCCCAGAGTCAGAAGCCGCAGGCCCACTACGAGGACGCGGTGGTCGTGACCGCCTCCGCGCAGCCCGCGGAGACGCGGGAGCTGCCGGTGACGGTCGACCACGTCGATGCCCGGGAGATCGAGGCGCGGCAGATCACCAGTGTCGCGGAGGCCCTCGAGGCGCTGCCGGGTCTCGCGGTGGTGCGCTCGGGTTCGCCGGGCCAGCAGGCGTCACTCTTCGTCCGCGGCGCGGAGTCGGATCAGACCCTCGTCCTGTGGAACGGCGTGGAGCTCAACGACCCGTACTTCGGCGGCTTCAACTGGGCGTTCCTCCCCACCGAGGGCGTGGAGCGGGTCGAGGTCGTGCGCGGCCCGTCGAGCGCGCTCTACGGCAGCGAGGCCGTCGGGGGGGTCGTCCAGGTGATCACGGGTTCGGACGACTCGGTCCGGCTCACCGTCGAGGCCGGAGAGAACGCCTACCGTCGGGGTAGCGCCAAGGGCGGCACCCGCCTCGGCGGGGTGCACCTCGATCTCGCCGGGCACGCACGGCGTGGCGACGGTGAGCTCGACAACTCCTTCTTCGACGGCGAGGAGATCGTGGCGCGCCTCGACGGCTCACGGGAGCGTTGGGGGGGCGGACTGCTGGTACGGGCCAACGACTCCGAGACCGGCATCCCGCTCTCCGGCGGCCAGCCGACCCCCAACCGGACGGTGGCGTGGCGGGAGAGTCAGGTAGCCGTCCCCCTCCGCGCCCAGCCGAGCGCGGACTGGAGTCTCGACGGGCAGCTCTCGCGGGTGGATCTCGAGAGCGTCTTCCGTGACCCGGACGACCCGTTCGGCTTCACCGACAGCGCGACGGACTCGCTCGCCGAGCGCGCCAGCCTCGTGGCCACCTGGTCGCCGCCGGAGCGGACCTCGGGCGACAGCCTCTGGCTGGCCGTGGGGAGCGAGGCGGAGCGTCTCGAGGTCACCTCGGGAAGCAACTTCGGCACCGACCTCGACGGTGTGCGGCAGGAGACCTGGGCGGGGTTCGCCCAGCTGCAGCTCCGCTGGCGCGGCCTGACCGTCGATCTCGGAGGCCGGCACGACAGCAACGACGTCTACGGAGAGCAGTGGAGCCCGCGTCTGGGCCTCTCCTGGGCCTTCGGCGAACGCTCCCGGGTCCGGGCCTCCTACGGCGAGGGCTTCCGGGCCCCGTCCCTCGGCGAGCTGTTCTTCCCGTTCTCGGGAAACCCGGACCTGCGGCCCGAGAGGAGCGAGAGCCTCGAGCTGGGGATCGAGCACCGGCGCGGGCGTTGGCTGTTGTCCGCCGTGGCGTTCGACACCCGCCAGCGGGACCTCATCGACTTCGACTTCGTGGAGTTCCGCAACGTCAACATCGGCGAGGCGGAGAGCCGGGGCCTGGAGCTGTCCGCCGTGGCGGAAGGGGTTCGCTGGTCCGGCCGATTCGACCTCACCCTGCTGGCGGCCGAGGACGCGACGACGGGGCAGCCCCTGCTGCGACGTCCGGACGAGTCGGCCAGCCTGGCCCTGGGGTGGCGGCCCGGCCGTCTCGGTCTCCACCTCTTCGCGCGCTGGGTGGGCGAGCGGCCCGACGTCGACCCGGTGACCTTCGAGCGGGCGGCCAACCCCTCGTTCACCACCGTCGACCTGGCCGCCCGCTGGAGTCTCGGCGACCGCTGGGCTCCCTACGCCCGCCTCGAGAACCTCTTCGACGAGAGCTACCAGGAGGCCCTGGGCTTCCCGGCCCTGGGTCGCACGGCGATCGTCGGCCTGGCCTTCGACCTCCGATGAGCGCACCGCGATCTGGCCCTCCGGCCCGCGGTCGGGCGCTCGCCCGGGCGGCGGCCGCGGTCCTCGTCGCGCTCATCGGCGTGGGTGGGGGGCCGTCGTCGGCAGCCCAGGGGGGCGAGGCGGGGCCGTCGGCCGCCGCCCCCGGATGCCGGAGAGTCGTGACCCTGGCGCCCAACGTCGTCGAGGTCGTCTTCGAGCTCGGTCTCGGGGAACGGGTGGTCGGCGTGGGCGAGCACACGAGCTGGCCGCCGGAAGCCGCGGAGCTGCCCCGACTGGGGGGCCTCTACGACCCGCGCCTCGAGACGATCGTCGCCCTGGATCCGGATCTCGCGGTGCTGCTGCCCAGCCAGGCCGAGCTGGCCGGCTCGTTGACCCGCCTGGAGATCCCGGTCCTCACCGTGCCCCACGAGACCCTGGAGGATCTCGAGGTCGCCATCCGCCGGATCGCCGACCGGTGTGGCGTGGAGGCCGCCGGCGAGGAGCTGATCGCCGATCTGCGATCGGGGTTGGCCCCCCGCGAGGAGCCGCTCGACCTGGACGTGCTGGTGGTCGTCGGCCGCACCTCGGGCCGGATCCGGGAGGTGTACGCCGCGGGCGAGGGCACCTTCCTGGGGGAGCTCGTTGCTCGCCTCGGATTGACCAACGTGGCGGGTCCGCAGCCCTACCCCAGTCTCGGGCCGGAGTCGATCGTCGCGGCCCGACCGGAGGTGATCGTCGACCTGATGCCGCAGGCTCTGGACGCCGCGCACTCCGCGGCCCTGGCCGTCGACTGGCGCCAGCTGGGGTCGCTGCCGGCGGTGGAGTCGGGTTGTCTCGTCGCCCTCGGGGGGGACCACACCCTGATCCCGGGTCCCCGGCTGCCCCGTCTCTATCGAGAGCTCGAGACCGCGATCGACGCTTGCGCCGGGGAGGAGCCGTGACGCCCCGGACCCCCATGACCTCCGGAGCCCGATCGACGTCCGGGTCCCCGGCGACCTCCGGGGCGAGCGTGGCGGAGCTGACGGCGGTCGAGTGGTCCGCCGCCGGCGCGCGGGTGCTCGGCCCGATCGACCTGCGAGTGAGGGCGGGCGAGTGCCTCATGGTCGTCGGACCGAACGGGGCCGGCAAGACGACCCTGTTGCGGCTGCTGGCCGGGGTCCTCGACCCGAGCCGGGGCTCGGTGCTCTGGGGCGGACGGGAGATGCGGCAGTTGGGCCGCCGGGCGCTCGCCCGCAGGATCGCCTACGTGCCCCAGGTGCGCCCGGCGCGGGTCCCGCTGACGGTGGGCGAGCTCGTCCTCCAGGGTCGCTACCCGCACTTCCGCCGTTTCCAGGTGGGGCCGGCTGCCGAGGACCTGGCCGCCGTCGAGCGGGCCCTCGACCGGGTCGGGATCGGGCGCCTGCGGGATCGGCCGTTGGACGAGCTCTCCGGCGGGGAGCGCCAGGCGGCCTGGATCGCCGCCGCCCTGGCGCAGGAGGCCGAGATCCTGGTCCTCGACGAGCCGACGACCCATCTCGATCCGCGTCACCAGCGGGAGGTGGTGAACCTCGTCGGCCGGCTGCGTCACGACTCCTCGGGGACGGTGGTGGCGGCGACTCACGACCTCAACTTCGCCTACCATCTGGCCGACCGGATCGTGGCTCTGGCGGACGGCCGGATCCTCGCCTGCGAGGGACCGGAGGAGTTCGTCTCCCGCGGTCGCGCCACCGAGCTCTTCGGGGCGCCCTTCGAGGTGGTCCGAGGGGGGGCGCGGCCGGTGACGGTCCTGGAGCTCGGTTCTTGAGGCACGGGGGCGCCGCCGGCGGCGCCGGGTTCGTCGGGCGCACGGCGGCCAGGTCCCTCGTCGGCGCCTTCGTCGCGCTCGTCGCCGTGACCCTGGTCGTCGCGGTGGTCGCCTTGCTGGTCGGAGAGGAGTCCGTGTCGTTGAGCGACAGCCTCGTCGAGGGGAGTCGCGACGCGGTCATCCTGTGGCGTCTGCGTCTGCCCCGGGTTCTCCTCGGCCTGTTGGCCGGCGGTGCCCTGGCGGTCTCGGGCCTCTCCTTCCAGACCGTCTTCCGCAACCCCCTGGCCGAGCCGTACACCCTCGGCGTCGCCAGCGGCGCGGCCCTGGGGGCGTCCTTCGTGATCGTCCTGGGTGGCGGGTTCGCGGTCGGCCTGCCCTGGATCTCGCTGGCCGCCTTCGCCGGCGCCCTGGCGATCGGCGGCGTCATCGTGGGGCTCTCCGCCAGTCGTCGCGGGGTGCGCAGCGAGACCCTGCTGCTGGCCGGCATCGCCCTCTCGATCACCTGCTCCGCGATGATCCTGCTGCTGCAGAGCCAGGGCACGATGGACCAGCGCAGCCACATCGTCCAGTGGATGATGGGAAGTCTGGCGGTCGTGGGCTACCGGGAGGTCGGCTGGCTCGCGCTCTGGACCGCCCTGGGCTCCGCCGTCCTGGTCGGCCACCGCTGGGAGCTCGACGTCCTGCTGACCGGCGAGGAGGTGGCCGCGGGCCGGGGCGTCGACCTGCGCCGGGTGCGCGTCGGAGTCCTGGCCGCCGTCTCCGCGATGGTCGGGGCCCTGGTCGCCGTCACCGGCCCCATCGGATTCGTCGGCCTGATCGTGCCCCACATCCTGCGTCGGCTGGTGGGGCCGGGCCACCTCGTCCTGACGCCGGCCTGTCTGCTGGGAGGCGGTGCCTTCCTCGTGTTCTGCGATCTCGTGGCCCGCACCCTGCCCCGGGGCATGGACCTGCCGGTCGGAGTCGTGACGGCCCTGGTGGGGGGTGTCTTCTTCCTGTGGCTTCTGCTGGGAAGGGGGGGCGCCGGGCGCTAGGAGCGCGCGGGATGGGCGAGATAGGTTTCGTGGCTGGCGCCGCCGGGCTCGGGGCGACACAATTCAGCACGAACTGCGACCCACGACCCCCACGAACCCCACGAACCGAGAGTCTGTGATCATGCTCCTCTACCGCCTCCCCCCCGACGGGCGCTTCGCAGCCGACGCCGGCGACGGCCTGCGGCGGCTCCTCGACGATCCCTTCTCCACGGCGCCGGAGACCTGGCGGCTGGGCGAGCCGGAGGGGGTGCCCGAGCGGCCCCTCGCTCCGGTGTGTCCGCCGAAGATCGTGGGCATCGGCCGCAACTACCGGGCCCACGCCGAGGAGCTGGGCAACCCCGTGCCGCCGGCACCGGTGATCTTCCTCAAGGCGCCGACCTCCGTGCTGGGCCCCGGGGAGGCCATCCTCCTGCCGCCGGAGAGCGAGCGGGTGGAGCACGAGGCCGAGATCGCCCTCGTGGTGGGCCGACGCCTGCGGCGCGCCAGCCCGGACGAGGCGCGGCGAGGGCTCCTGGGCGTGACCTGCTCCTGCGACGTGACGGCGCGGGACATCCAGCGCAGCGAGCCGACCTTCGCGCGGGCCAAGTCCTTCGACACCTTCTGCCCGTTGGGGCCCGCGATCCGCACCGACGTCGATCCGGAGCGGCTCGAGGTGATCGGCCGGGTGTCCGGGGAGGAGAGGCAGCGAGGATCGGCCTCTTGGATGCTCTGGGGACCGATCGAGCTCCTCGTGTACGCTAGCCACTCCATGACCCTCGAGCCCGGCGACGTCCTTCTCTCCGGCACGCCCGCCGGGGTGGGCCCGCTGGTCGACGGCGACCTGATGGAGGTGGAGATCCCGGGGGTCGGGGTGCTGGCCAACCCGGTGCGCCGGCTGCAGGCCGAGGAGGGGCACGGATGAGCGACGACCGCCGGCGCCTGGTGATCCGCCTGGTCGTCGCCACGTTCGTCGCGGCGGCGGTGACGATCGTCACGATGACCACGCGGAGCTACCCGTGGTACCTGGCGGCGATCACGGGGGTCGCGGCGGCCTTCCTCACCTTCTACGTCTTCCGCGCGGCGGACAACCTGCGCAGCCTGTACCGCGAATGAGTGTCTCCGAGCGTCCCTACCCCCGCGCCGCGATCGCCCTCGCGCTGGTGTCGCTCTGGCTCGTGTTGCTGTTCACCGGGAATGTCTGGGGCGGGGTGACGCACGGGCTCCTGGGTCTCGCGCTCGTCGTGTTTCCCTGGCGGGCTCTGCGGGCGTAGCCCGGGGACCACGAGTCGGAACGAGCCATGTGGCGACGCCTCCGCACGACCCGCCTGTTCACTCACCGCGTGATGACGTTGGAGCGGCGCGAGCTCGGGCGTGGCGAGGCCCGGCGGGAGGCGCTGGTCGTCACGACACCGGACTGGGTCAACGTGGTGGCGGTGCGCGACGACCGCCGGGTGGTGCTCGTGCGGCAGTGGCGCTACGGTGTCGAGCGGACGACCCTCGAGATCCCGGGGGGCATGGTCGATCCCGGAGAGGACGCGGCGGCCGCCGCATCCCGGGAGCTCGAGGAGGAGACGGGCTACCGGGCGGCCCGGCTCGAGCACCTGGGGACCCTGGAGCCCAATCCGGCGATCCAGTCCAACCGGGTCTGGACCTACCACGCGACGGGTCTCGAGCGGGTCTCGGAGGGTCCGTTCGGGGTGGGCGATGAGGAGATCGAGATCGTGACGGTGCCCCTGGCCGAGATCCCCGCCCGCATCGCTGCCGGCGAGATCCGTCACGCGCTGGTCGTCGCCGCCTTCCTGCTCCATGCCCTGCGCTCGGGAGGGCTCGACCTGAAATGAGGTACGCGGCCGTTTCCCTCGACGCCGTCGGCACTCTGTTCCACTGCCCCGCGGCCGGAGAGATCTACGCCGAGGTCCTCGCCCGCCACGGGGTCGCCGTGGATGCCGACCGCGCGCGGACCCTCATCCGGACGGTCTGGCAGGAGATGGATTGTCGGGCGAGCTTCGGCGAGGACCGCTTCTCGACCTTCCCGGGGGGAGCGAGGGGGTGGTGGGCCCGCTTCCTGGAGCGCTTCTGTGAGCATCTCGGCGAGCCGGATGCCGGTCCGTTCGCGGCCGCCGAGCTCTACCACCGCTTCTCCGCCGGGGATTCCTGGAGCCTCTACCCGGAGGTGCCCGGCGTCCTGGACGAGCTGGTCGACAGCGGCCTGCGCCTCGCCGTGATCAGCAACTTCGACGAGCGGTTGCCCGCGGTGCTCTCCGGGCTCGGCGTGGCCGACCGCTTCGAGACCGTGGTCTTCTCCCAGGAGGTCGCGGTCGAAAAACCCCATCCGGCGATCTTCCGAGAGGCGTTGACCCGGTTGGGGCTGACGGCGGAGCGGGTCGTCCACATCGGGGACCGGCGTCGCGACGACCTCGAGGGCGCCCGGTCGGCCGGTCTGGAGGCGATGCATCTGTCGCGCGACGGGAACGGCGATCTCGCGACCCTGGCCGAGTTGCCCGAGGCTCTCCGTTGAGGTCGGGGCCGGGCCCCGCTGTGTTACTTTCTCTTCCGTGAAGCTCTCCACCAAGGGCGAGTACGGGCTCCGGGCGATGCTCTACGTCGCCATGAACGACGCCGCCGGCCCCGTCACGAGTCGCCAGGTGGCGGATCGTCAGTCGATCCCCGAGCCCTACCTCCGACAGATCCTGGCGCAGCTCGGCAAGAGCGGGCTGGTGCGCTCGGTCCGGGGCCCCCAGGGGGGACACCGGTTGGCGCGCCCGGCCGACGACATCTCGTTGCGCGAGATCTTCGTGGCCCTCGAGGGGCACACGACGTCGGTCGACCAGATCCTGACCCTCCGGTGTGACATCGAGGTGGGCCCGGAGCACTGTGCGATCCGGGAGGTCCTGCTGTCCGCCAAGAAGGTCGTCGACGATCTCCTGGAGGGTTGGAGCCTCGGCGACCTCGTGCGGCGCCAGGAGCGCATCCTCGACGAGGGCATCCGGGTGCCCCGTGACCTGACCGAGCCCGGCGCCGAGCTCCTGCCGGTCGTGGACCGGTGAGGGACGAGAGCCGGCTCCGCGCCGCGCCCGGGGTCGTCCTGCTTCTGGCGGTCGTCGTCGCGACGGCCCTGGGGTGCGACCGCCGGGGCGGCGATCCCCAGGCCCTCGAGACGGGGACGGTGCCGCCGCCGCCCGACGCGGGCCTCGTGGTCGAGGACGCGGCGCCCGCGACGCCCAGCGAGGCGGGCGGCCTGGCCGGTGCTCTGCCGGCCGACTTTCCGGCCGACGTGCCGGTGCCGAGACCCGCGAGCGTCGTCGACGTGGGGCCGGGCTGGGTGGTCCTGTACGCCGTCGACGCCCCGGACCAGGTTCGCGACCGTCTGGACGCGGCGCTCGTCGAGCGCGGCTGGGTCGCGCAGCCGCTCACGGGCGCCGGCGCTCGGCCCTACAGCAAGGGCGGGCGCACGCTGAGGATGACGGTCGGCCCCGGGCCCGGCGGTGCCGAGGTCCGCCTGGACTGGGCTCGCTGAAAGACCGGGTTCGCTGAAGAGACCGGGCCGGCTGGAGAGTTCCTTCGCGTGACGGTTGAAAGCCGGGGAGGGTGTTGTTACACTACGCGCGCCCGCTGCGGGAGGCGGTGGAGGACTATCCTCATGAGCCGGCCCCGCTGCGCGGTGACCAGTTGGCCATGGCGCAACGACGCTACCCATCCTGGGTCGGCCTCTCCGGCCAGGGAATCGAGTTGGTGGCGGCCGTCGTCGGGTTGACGCTGCTGGGCTACTGGTTCGACCTTCACTTCGCAACAACCCCCACCGCAACGATCATCGGAGCGATCCTGGGTCTCGTCGGAGGGATGCTGAATTTCGTGCGGGCCGCACTGGCGGCTACACGACGTGGCCCGGACGACCGGGACGGGCAGGGGAGCGGGTCGGGCGACAACAAGAGAGTACGTTGAACCGCTACCTGAGGTTTCTCGGGTTGGCCGCAGCGGCGGCGGGGGTTACGGCCCTCGTCGGCTGGTGGCCGAGCCAGGTCCTGGGGGGCGGCGCCGCGGTAGCGGCCATGTTGGCCGGCTGTGGCATCAGCTGGATGGCTTCGGCCTTCGGAGGGATTCCGATAGCGATGGGCGCCGGCGGTTCCGGCGCCGTACCCTTGCACTCCGCGTTTGCAGCCATGGCGCTCCGCCTTCTCTCGGCAGTGGCCTTGGGGACGGCGGTCGCCGTCACCGGCGCCTTCGAGCGCACTCCTCTCCTCCTCTGGATTGCCATCAGCTACTTGACCCTGTTGACCGTGGACACGCACTTCGCCCTCGGATCGACCAGGAAATAGGGACTCCGGAACATGATCGGATCGAGCGTCAGCGGATCGGGGGCGAGCCCCCTCGATCACATCGTCCAACACCCCATCGTCCAGCGTGAAGCGGACCTGGGGCTGCTGACCCCAGACGGGCTGATCACGCTGTTCTCCGACCACATCTCGATGATCATCCTGGCCGGGGTGATCCTGATGCTGGGACTGCCCTTCCTGGTGCGTCGGCGCCGGGGTAGCGACGAGGTCGGCCGGCTGGTGCCCACCGGCTCGGCCAACCTCATCGAGACGGTCTGCGAGTTCCTGCGCAAGGAGGTCGCGGAGCCGGCGCTCCAGGAGCACACCGACCGGTTCATCAAGTACGTCTGGAGCGTCTTCTTCTTCATCCTGACGATGAACATCCTGGGTCTGATCCCCATCGCCGCCCTCTCTCCTCTGGCGTTCGGTCTCCACATCGGCGGCACGGCGACGGGCAACATCTGGGTCACGGGCACCCTGGCCCTGACGACCCTCTTCATGATGGTGTTCAACGGCATCCGGCTCGGCGGCAAGCATTTCTTCGCCCACCTCTGCCCCGGGCCGCTCTGGCTCGCTCCGCTGCTCGTGCCGCTGGAGCTGGTCGGCATGCTCGCCAAGGCCTTCGCCCTGGCCGTGCGTCTGTTCGCCAACATGCTGGCGGGGCACGTGCTGCTGGCGGTCCTCCTCGGCTTCATCCTGGGCGCGGGCACGGCGATGGGCGCCGGCGTGGGCCTGGGAGTGGCGGTGCCGGTCGTCCTGGGGAGCGTGGCGATCTCGCTGCTGGAGATCTTCGTCGCCTTCCTCCAGGCCTTCATCTTCACGTTTCTGACCGCGCTCTTCCTCGGCATGTCGACCGTGTTCCACCACGGGCACGAGGAGGCGGCGATCCACGAGGAGTACTGGGAGGCCGAGGCTCAGTAACGGCCTCCCGATCAGAGATTTAGATTTCGCCATGCCCGGACATGCGCGGGGCACGCGGGCCGTAAGGCGTGACTGCGATGGCGGATCGAGACCCGGCGCTCGGCCCCGCACGGGCGCCAATGAGAAGGAAATCGCAACCATGAACCGCAAGAAGACGTTCTCGAAGCTCTTCCTCCTGGCACTCGTGTTTGGTGTGGTCCTCTCGCTGGCGCCTGCGGCATACGCCGACCAGGCTCCGGAGGAGGGGGGGCACGAGTCCGCCACGTTCCTGACCACGGACGGCGCGCGCAAGCTCGGCGGCGCCATCGGCGTGGGCCTCGTCGTCATGGGCGGCGCCGCCGGCATCGGTCGCATCGGCGGTTCGGCGGTGGAGTCCATCGCCCGCCAGCCGGAGGCGACGGGTCAGATCTCCACGGCCATGATCATCACGGCCGCCCTCATCGAGGGCGTCACGCTGTTCGCCGTCATCGTCGGACTCCTGGCGGTCCTATAGGCCGCGCGACCTCGGGAACGCCGGGGCGGGGGTTCTCCCC
The DNA here is from genome assembly GCA_905479655.1 of uncultured bacterium. GTDB lineage: Bacteria > Acidobacteriota > Thermoanaerobaculia > Multivoradales > JAHEKO01 > CAJQNK01. Next base: position 55,504 of record CAJQNK010000052.1, read on the forward strand.
GGCCCGGCGGACCGAAGAACCAGGCGCCCGCCGTGCGCGGCGGGGCGTCGCCAACGGGACCTCGAAACCATGAAGAAGATCCTGACGATCGCGCTGGGCTCCCTCGTCCCGACGCTCGCCTGGGCCGCCGAGGAGGGCGGAGGCGGCAACAACCCGTTCGCGGGCGACGTGGGGACCGCGCTCTGGACCCTCATCATCTTCCTGCTGGTCATCTTCGTCCTCGGCAAGTTCGCCTGGGGCCCGGTCCTCGACGGGCTGAAGAGTCGCGAGACCTTCATCTCCGAGTCGCTGCGCCAGGCCAAGGAGGACCGCGAGGCGGCCGAGGCCCGGCTGAAGGAGTACGAGGAGAAGCTCATCGCGGCGCGTGCGGAGGCGACCGCTCTGGTCGAGGAAGGGCGGCGCGACGCCGAGGCCGTGCAACGGAAGATCGAGGCCGAGGCGAAGGAGGAGGGCGACCGGATGATCGCCCGCGCCCGCCGCGAGATCGAGCTGGCGAAGGACGAGGCCGTCCGCGAGCTGTACTCCACCGGGGCGCGTCTCGCTACCGACGTGGCGGAGAAGGTGATCCGCAAGGACCTCTCGGGCGCCGATCACCAGCGCCTGATCGCCGATGCCATCGGCGAGCTGGAGAAGTTGGAGCAGAATTGAATCCGCTGGCGGGCGGGCCGGTGCTCCCACCGGGGGCGAGGGTCCGAACGCGAGCACCGGAGGTCGTCCGACCGTGAACGAACAGCACATCGCCGTGGCCCGGGTCTACTCCCGGAGCCTGTTGAGCCTGGCCGAGGGGCAGGGGGATGCGGAGCGCATCCTCGAGGAGCTCGACGGCGTGGTGGGCCTGCTCGACGACCAGTCGGGTCTCGAGGAGTACCTCGCGAACCCCCTGCTGGATCGGAAGGTCCGGCGCGACGCGATCGAGACGCTCCTGAGGGGCAAGGTGAGCGACCTGCTGGCCGATGCCGCCCAGGTGGTGAACCGCAAGGGCCGGTTGAGCTTGCTGCGAGCCATCGCCGCGACCTACCGGATGGAGTACGAGAAGCTCCGGGGCATCGTGGAGGTCTTCGTGACCACGGCCGTGCCCCTGACGGAGGAGCTGCGGGAGCAGGTCGTCGCGGTCGCCGAGCGCTACACCGGCCGTCGCGCCAACCTCGTCGAGTCCGTGGATCCGGAGATTCTGGGCGGCCTGGTGATCCAGGTCGAGGATCACAAGCTGGACCGCAGCGTTGCCGGCGAGCTCAGGAGGGTGCGCGAGCAGCTCCTGGATCGCATGTCGCGGGACCTGCACGCCGGAACCTCCTACGTGGAGGAAGAGTCGCGATAGCCGAGCCGAAGGGCCACGCGAGGCCGTGGCCCCGGCTCTTCAATTGCTGGGGAGCTATGCCATGAAGTTCAGGGTGGACGAGATCTCGTCGGTCATCACCGAAGAGATCGAAAATTATCGCAACGAGGTGGACCTCGCCGAGGTGGGCCGGGTCCTCGAGCTCGGGGACGGCATCGCCCGGGTCTATGGCTTGTCGAACGCGCTAGCGGGCGAGTTGCTCGAGTTCTCCAACGGCCAGTTCGGCCAGGTGTTCAACCTGGAAGAGAGCTCGGTCGGCGTCGTCATCTTCGGCGGCTATCTCGACATCAAGGAGGGCGACGAGGTCCGCCGCACCGGCAGGCTCCTGAGCGTGCCCTGCGGGCCGGAGATGATCGGCCGGGTGGTCGACCCCCTGGGCCGACCGCTGGACGGGAAGGGCGCGATCGACACGCCCAACCTCCGGCCGCTCGAGTTCAAGGCCCCCGGCATCGCCGCCCGCCAGCCCGTCGACGAGCCGCTCCAGACGGGCGTCAAGGCGATCGACAGCATGATTCCCATCGGTCGGGGTCAGCGCGAGCTGATCATCGGCGACCGGAAGACCGGGAAGACCGCGATCGCGATCGACACGATCCTGAACCAGAAGGGCGGCGACGTGATCTGCGTCTACGTCGCCATCGGGCTCAAGGAGTCGACGGTCGTCGGCATCATCGACAAGCTCGAGGAGCAGGGCGCCATGGACTACACGATCGTGGTCTCGGCCGGCGCCTCGGATCCGGCTCCCCTGCAGTTCATCGCGCCGTACGCGGGCGCGGCCATGGCCGAGTACTTCATGTACCAGGACGGTCGCCCGACCCTGGTGGTCTACGACGACCTCTCCAAGCAGGCCCACGCCTACCGCCAGCTGTCTCTTCTCCTGCGCCGCCCGCCGGGTCGCGAGGCCTACCCGGGCGACGTCTTCTACCTGCACTCCCGGCTGCTCGAGCGCGCGGTCAAGCTGCGCGACGAGTACGCGGTGGTGCCGGCCGACACGGCCGCCGACTCGATCGACCGCTCGGTCGCCGTCCCCCATCCCAAGGGGCTGGAGGCGCCGGAGGAGGAGCGTCCCGACGCGTCCGGTCTCTTCCACCGGGGCGAGGGCCGGAAGCGGGCCCAGGCCTTCCTGGAGACCCTCGGGGACGGGTACCGACTCCACAAGTTCCGGGACTCCGGGGGGTCGATGACGGCGCTGCCCATCATCGAGACCCTCGAGGGCGAGGTCTCGGCCTACATCCCGACCAACGTGATCTCCATCACCGACGGGCAGATCTACCTCGAGCCCGACCTCTTCTTCGCCGGCGTGCGGCCCGCGGTCAACGTGGGCATCAGCGTCTCGCGTGTGGGCGGCAGCGCCCAGATCAAGGCCATGAAGAAGGTCGCCGGCTCGTTGCGCCTGGACCTGGCCGCCTTCCGTGAGCTCGAGGCCTTCGCCCAGCTCGGCACGGAGCTCGACGCCGCCACCCAGCGTCAGCTCGATCGCGGTGAGCGGATGGTGGAGCTGCTCAAGCAGCCCCAGTACCGCCCGTACCCGGTCGCGGAGCAGGTGGTGAGCGTCTTCGCCGGCACCCAGGGGCTTCTCGACGACCTGCCGGTCGCCGATGTGCCTCGGTTCGAGCAGGAGCTGCTCGACCACATGCGCCACGAGTTCCCGGAGCTGCTCGAGACGATCAAGGAGAAGAAGGTGCTGACCGACGAGGGCGCGGACACGATCCGCAAGATCGTCGACGACTTCAAGAGCCACTTCGAAACCTCCGGCGCCGACGCGTAGAGCGGGGGAGTCATGGCCAACCGAAGGGTACTCGTGAAGCGCCGCAAGACGGCGCGCAACATCCGCAAGATCACGCGGACCATGCAGCTCATCTCCACCGCCCGCCTCCAGAAGTTCCACGGGCGGGCGGTGGCCTCCAAGCCGTATACGGAGAAGCTGGCTGAGCTCGTGGCGGACCTGACCCGGGCCGGTGCGGGGACGGACCATCCGCTCCTGGCCGAGCGCTCGGGGTCCGGCGGGGCCGCGGTACTCGTGGTCTCGAGCAACCGGGGCCTGTGCGGTGGCTACAACTCCAACGTCCTGCGGCTCGGCGTCGAGCATCTCGACCATCTCGCGGGCGAGGGGCGCGCGACCGACGTGCACGTCGTCGGCAAGAAGGGAACCAGCTACTTCGAGTTCCTGGGCCGCGAGATGGACCGGCGGACCACGGACATCAGCGACTTCCCGGCCTTCGATCAGGTCGAGCCGATCGCGAACGACTTTCTCGAGCGCTTCGCTGCGGGGACCCTCGACTCCGTCGATGTGGTCTTCACCCGGTTCATCTCGGCCGGCAAGCAGGTGCCGACCGTGGAGCGGCTGCTGCCGCTGGCCGCCCAGGTGGCGGACGACGGCGAGGCGGTCGGGCCGACCCTCGAGTACGAGTTCTCGCCCGAGCCGCGACAGCTCCTGGACGAGCTGCTGCCGGCGTCGTTCCGCATCCGGCTGTTCCAGGCCTTCGTCGACTCCGCCGTCAGCGAGCAGGTGGCGCGGATGGTGGCGATGAAGGCCGCGACGGACGCCGCCGGCGACATGATCAAGCGCCTGACCCAGCAGTACAACCGGGCGCGTCAGACCTCGATCACCATGGAGCTCCTCGACATCGTCGGAGGCGCGAACGCGCTCTCCTGAGCATGGACTCGGAGCCCGAACCCGACTTTCAACCATCGCCGCTTCCGGCCCGCAAATAGCAGAAGGAAAGACCATGACGGATTCCAATGTCGGCCACGTTTCGCAGGTCATCGGCTCGATCGTGGACGCGCAGTTCGCTGACGACAACCTGCCCGCGATCTACAACGCCCTGAAGATCAACGTGGACCGGGAGGTCCTCGGCGAGACGAAGAGCGAGGTCCTCTGGTGCGAGGTCGCCCAGCACCTGGGCGGCGGGCGCGTCCGTGCCGTAGCCCTCGACTCCACCGACGGCGTCGCCCGCGGTCAGGAGGTCCAGGACACGGGCTCGCCGATCCAGGTGCCCGTCGGCGAGCAGAACCTCGGCCGCGTCTTCAACCTGGTGGGTGAGACCATCGACGACCTGGGCCCGGTGGAGGTGACCGAGCGTCGGCCCATCCACCGCGAGCCGCCCGAGCTCGACGAGCTGTCGGCCAAGACCGAGCTGTTCGAGACCGGGATCAAGGTCATGGATCTGCTGTGCCCCCTCGTCCGCGGCGGCAAGGCGGGTCTGTTTGGTGGCGCGGGTGTCGGCAAGACGGTCATCATCCAGGAGCTCATCGCGCGGCTGGCCCGTTTCCACAGCGGCTACTCCTGCTTCGC
>CAJQNK010000053.1 GCA_905479655.1 uncultured bacterium
CCCGGCCGAGGACGCCGTAGAAGATCTCGTTGAGCTCGGGCGACGGACGCAGCAGGTACCGGCCCTGGATCGTCCGGCAGGTCACCTCGACGAGGGAGCCCGGGGGCACGTAGCGCAGATCGCGTGGCATTCCATAGAGACATGGACGCGATCGGGCGCCGCAATCGCTCGGGAAGTGGCACCGACGTCGCGCTGGTGAAGTGGATAGAACTTCCGCCCGGCGCCGCGTGGGTCCTTCGGCTCCTTGGTGCGGTTCGCCTCTCATCGTCTCGGTGTCGAGGGGCGACGAGCTCCCGCCACGGGTCCGTCGACTACGACATCGGCTCGGGCAAGCTCGACGAGCTCGACGGCCAGCGGATCTACCGGCGGGTGGAGTGGTTTCGGACGGGAACGTGCCTTCGTTCCGGCTGGATTCGGCGACCGCTCATGGATCGCGGACCGCCCAAGCCCACCGCTCGGTGTCCCGGAAGAGGGTGTCGATGTGACCGACCGTGTAGCGGACACCCCAGGCTTGGGGGGCGACCAGGGAGACGGTGGTGGAGCTCCAGTAGTAGACGGGCGCCGGGAGGCCGACGAAGGGGTGGCCGTCGGGAAGGGAGGGGTTCTCCTCTCCGTAGTCGATCAGGCTGGCCAGCTCCCGCACGTTGGGGAGTCGCCAGTCCCCGGCGCGGGAACCGTCGGTGAGGCCGCAGAGGCCATCCTCCAGCTGGGTGGGGGCCGCGAGCGCGGTGGACCAGTCTCCGGTGCCGAGGCAGCCGGCCTCCCGCAGCCAGAGGAGACCGGTCAGGTGATCCTCAACGGTACCGTCGCCCCGGTCGGTGAACCGCGGCCGTGGCGAGACCCGCCCGCGCCGCACGTCGCCGTCGTCGCCGGGCTCCTCGATCTTGCGGCGGCCGGTGACCGCCACGGGTACGGGAACTCCGGTCACGAGGGGCACGGGCGGGGTGGTCTCGCAGGTCTGTTCGTCCAGCGCCACGAGGAGGCGCCCGCATTCCGAGTCCGGGAGCGCCAGCGTGGTTGCGAACCCGCCGTCCGTGTCCGCGATCACCCAGGCACCGATCTGCGGGGCTCCCAGCTCCACCTCGGTACCGGCGCAGGGACCCACGGGGATCGTCTGCCGCCCGCCCGCCTGACCCAGCAGGAGAGCGACGGAGCCACCGGGTGACGCCGAGGCCACGGTGACGATCATCTCGCCGGGGCACGATCCCGAGGTCACCAGCTGGTAACTCTGCCCCACGGCGCTCCCGGCGACCGCCAGGGACGCCGCTACACCCAACCAAAGAGCTCTCGTAGGAGTCGACATCGCTTCGGGCCACCGTAGACAACCGCCACCCTCGTGTCAATCTCCTCCACCCTGTCCCGGGATGACCCGAGGAGCCAGAGTCGCTCGGCCGGCGAGCCCCGGGGCGACCGCGGTACCGCAGCCGGAGCCTGGCGTCCGGTGCGGCGGTATGCTCCCTGCACACGACCATCTTCCGGAGGAGGCACCGTCATGAGGGAGCGAGATCCTGACGGCCGTCTGGTCATCTCGTACCTGAGCCTGCGCACCGCCGTGGGCCTGATCGGCATCGCCCTGCCGTTCGTGCTGGCGCTCGGCGGGCTCGTGATCGAGGGGGCCGGGATCAGAGGCTCCGTCAGCGCTTACTACCACTCCACGATGGGCGACGTGTTCGTCGGGAGCCTGTGCGCGATCGGAGTCTTCTTCTACTGCTACCGCATCGACAACGTCACCGGCAATCTCGCCGGCGTCTTCGCCATCGGCACCGCCCTCTTCCCCGTGGCGGCCGAGGCGGGGGAGCCGCGCGGCGTTTCGTTTCCCGCCCTCCACGTCGTCTTCGCCGGCCTCTTCTTCCTCACGCTGGCCTACTTCTGCCTCGATCTCTTCCGCCGGACCGACGAACGCAGCGTCCTCTTCCGCCGGGTCGACGAGACGCCGATGACGCCGCAGAAGGTGCGGCGCAACCGGGTCTACACCGCCTGTGGCGTCACGATCCTGACCTGCCTGGTCCTCATCGCCGCGGTCTCCTGGCTGGCCGACGACTCGGGGGCGATCCAGCGCCTGGATCCCGTCTTCTGGCTCGAGGCGACCGCCATCGTCGCGTTCGGGCTCTCCTGGTGCACCAAGGGCCAGGCCATCCTGGGGGACGAGGGGCCGGCCGATGAGCGCGCCGGCCCGCTGGCTGCGGAGGCTCGACCGGGCCGGGCGCGATAGAATCTTCTCGTCTGGAACAGAAAGGGGGAAGACATGAGACCCCGTGTCGACTCGAAGCGACTGGCTCTCGCCGTGGCCGGCGTCATGGCGATAGCGTCTCCGATGGGACTCCGAGCCCAGAAGACCACCCCCACCGAGCTCTCGGCCGAGACTCTCGAGTGCATGGAGTGCCACGTCGATCAGACGCGCGGCATCTACCAGGAGTGGGGCACCTCGAAGCACTTCCGTGGCAACGTCGGCTGCTTCGAGTGTCACGCGGCCGAGACCGCGGACGCGGACGCCTTCGACCACTTCGGACACACGATCTCGATCATCGTGTCGCCCCGGGACTGTGCCCGCTGCCACTCGAAGGAGGTGGCTGAGTTCAACGAGAGCCACCACGCCAAGGCCGGACTGATCCTGGGCTCGCTCGACAACTTCCTGGCCGACGTGGTGGAGGGCGACACGAACTTCTACGGCGGCTCGGCCCTCACCGTCAGCGGCTGCAAGCAGTGCCACGGCGGGCCGGTGGAGGTCGGAGAGGACGGGGCCCTCCATCCCACCGGCTGGCCCAACACCGGGATGGGCCGTCTGAACCCCGACGGCAGCGTGGGGGCCTGCACCGCCTGCCACCAGCGCCACGCCTTCTCGGCCGAGCAGGCCCGGCGCCCCGAGAACTGCGGCAAGTGCCACCTGGGTCCGGACCACCCCCAGATGGAGATCTACGAGGAGTCCAAGCACGGGATCGCGTTCCGCGCCCACGAGGACGACCTGGCCCTCGACAGCGCGAAGTGGGTGCTCGGCGAGGACTACACCGCGGCGCCCACCTGCGCCACCTGCCACATGTCCGCGGTGCGCACCCAGGACGGCGAGCTGATCCCGGTCACCCACGACGTCGGACTGCGCATCAGCTGGAACAACCGGCCGCCGGCCTCGATCCGTCCCGAGGTCTCGGACGCGAAGCTGGGTCTCGAGAAGATGGCCCTGGTCGACTGGCGGACCCGGCGTGCCAACATGGTCCAGGTATGCACCGTCTGCCACACGGGGCCCTATGTCGCCAACTTCTACGAGCAGTACGACGGCGTGATCGAGCTCTACAACTCCAAGTTCGCCGAGC
>CAJQNK010000054.1 GCA_905479655.1 uncultured bacterium
CACGCTACGAGCGGCCCTCTTCTCCGGACTCTTCGTTGGGAATCCTCCCCGATTCACCGAATCGAGTGCGGATTCCCGCCTGGATTCCGAAGAAGATTGCGCGCTCTCGCTCGCGCCCGGCTTCCACCACGGGCTGCTAGCGTCGCAGAGCCTCCCTTGCGAGGAAGAGGAGCGGCGGCTATTCTCAGAGCGCGTCTCCCGGACAGTCCCATGGCAGTGACCGCGGCGGCCCGCCTCCGGCGCCGGCCGTCAGAACCTTCCCCGCTCAGGAGGTTGCCCCTTGTCGCTTCACGTCCGGTTCCCCTTCGTCCCGCATCTTCTCCTCCTCGTCCTCGTCGTCGGGATCACCGCCTCGACAGCCAGCGCTCAGATCATCCCGCCGGATCGCCTCGTCGACTGGGATCCCGGGGTCCGCGGAGGCGTTCCCTGGGTGCCGTACCGGGTCTCCGTGACCGACTTCGGAGCCGTCGGCGACGGCGTCGCCGACGACGGCCCCGCCTTCAACGACGCCATCGCGGCAGCCGAGGCACCCGGTTTCGTCTGGGTGCCGCCCGGCGTCTACCGGATCGCGACGGTGGTCCAGCTGGCCGACGGCGTCGTCCTCCAGGGCGCCGGACCGTCCGAGTCCCGTCTCCTCTTCGACCTTCCGGGCTTCGGCTTCCGGGGCGGCATCGAGATCCACGGCAGCCTCGAAGCGGCGGAGACCGCGGTGCTCGGCGGCTTCGGCCTGGGCTCCACCGAGATCACGCTGGAGTCGACGGAGGGGCTGGCCGCCGGCTCCCTCCTGTGGCTGTTCCAGGACGACGACGACGGCCTCATGTACACCGCGGACTACTGGCGCACCGACTACTCCGTCCACTCGATGGGCCAGGTCGTCGGCATCACGGGGGTCGACGGCGACACCGTCACCCTCGAGGACCCGCTGCGCCACGACTACCGGGCGGAGCTGACCCCCCGCGTCCGGGTCGTCGACCCCATCGAAGGCGCGGGTGTCGAGGGGCTCTATCTCGAGCGCCTCGACCAGGCCGACGCCTACACGATCTCGATCTCCGAGGCGCGGGACTGCTGGGTCCGCTGGGTGGAGTCGCGCCAGAGCTATCGATCCCACGTCTGGGCCTTCTACTCCAGTCACCTCACCATCGCCCACAACTACTTCCACGAGGCCTGGGACTACGGCGGCGGCGGTCACGGCTACGGGGTCACGCTGGCCGACTGCACCTCCGACGTGCTGGTCACGAACAACATCTTCCGCACGCTGCGTCACGCCATGATGGCCAAGGAGGGGGCCAACGGCAACGTCTTCTCCTACAACGACTCCAAGGACAACCGCCAGGCCAAGTCCGACGCCGTGGGCCACGGCCACTGGAACTACGCCAACCTCTTCGAGGGCAACGACGCCGAGCAGGCCGTCGTCTCCGACTGGTGGGGCCCTTCGGGACCGCGCACCACCGTCTTCCGCAACCGCCTCCACGACAACGAGGGCGTGAGCGTCCGCGATCACTCGGACATGACCAACGTCGTCGGCAACACCACCCCGCGCATCGAGATCCGCAAGGGACCCGACATCATCCTCTTCGGCTACCCCGTCTACATGGGCGAGGTGAAGGACGAGCTGGTGGACGGCAACCTGGTGGACGGCGTGCTCGAGTGGAACGGCGACCCGGCGCCGATCCCCGCCTCCCACTACCTGGTCGGGCCGCCCGACTTCTGGGGCGCTCTCCCCTGGCCGGCCATCGGCGCGGACGTCGACCTGGAAAACGAGCCCGATCTCGAGATCCCGGCGACTCGCCGGCTACGCGCCATCGAGGCGGGCCTGTGGGCGCCCCCGACGCCTGAGATCCTGACGATGGGCGAGCCCATGGCGGGCGTCCCCGTCGAGATCGAGGTGCTCAACGCCGAGCCCGGCGAGAAGGTTTTCTTCCTCTCGACCTTCGCCGGCACCGGCCCCGGTCCGTGCTTCGCCGGGCTTGGCGGCCTGTGCGTCGACCTGCTGGACCCGGGCCTCGCCGGCTCCGCCATCGCCGACGCGGAGGGCGTCGCCCGCTTCTCGCTGGAGCTCTCGCCCGACGACGGGGGCCTCGAGCTCTCGGTGCAGGCGGTCATGCGCCGCGGCGAGGGTGGGGCGACGTCGTCCAAGAGCAACGCGGCGACGGCTCTGGTCGTCGGGCCGTGAGAGGCCACCGGTGCCAGAGATGCCCTCCAGTTCCCGGGCCCGCGCACATCGATCACGACCCCGCAACCGGCGGCCCGAAAGCCGTCGAGCACCTCGGGCGAGACCGTCGGGCGGCGCACCGTTCCGATCACTCCTCGAGGTCCGATTCGTCCAATCGCCGCCGGCCGTGCCGTACGGTGAGGATCAGGACATCCTCGCCAACCACCCGGTAGATCCAGCGATAGGCGCCGTAGACCACCTCGCGCACGTCGTCCCGCTCCAGCTCGGGAACGACCCGTCCGCTGCGCGGCATCCCCGCCAGGCGCTCCACCACTGCGAACGCGTCGGCCGCCCACCTCTCAGCTGTTTCGGGCTTGTCGCGAGCGATGTACCTCGCCGCCTCGACCAACCGCTCGATCGCCAGCGGCGACCAGACGATCGTCATCGGGCGAGCGCTGCCAGAACCTGCTCTCTGGCCTGCTCGTGGCCAACGCCCCGGCCCTCCGTGAGCTCTCGCTCCGCGCTCTGGAGGTCACGCAGCAACTCCAGCTCCTCGAGGAGCTGCTCGTACTCCCTGACGTCGACGACGACCGCCGTACTGTGACCTCGCTGTGTCAGCACGAGCGAGCGCCGGGTTTCCCGGACGCGGTCGATCAGGCGGGCCGCGTTGGCGCGGAACTCAGTCAGCGGCCGGATGTCCTCATCGAGACGTAACCGTCGCATGCGGACAACCTAGCGTACTTCCAAACGTATCGTCAACAGGCCTTTGGATTCGCTTCCCGACACGCTTCGCTTGCGGCCGCTGTACTCCTCGACCGGGTGCCGCTCGGGGCGCTACCAGACCTGCTCGTAACCGTCCGCGGCCAGGGCCCAGCGCTCGCCGTAGACGTGAACCCGCCGCGTCGGGCCGTCCGGACCGGCGAGCGGCCCGCCGGCATGCGTCCAGGAGAGGATCGAGCCACGGAGGTTCCTCGCGTCCCAACCCTCGGCGCGCAGCTCTTGCGCGTACAGCCCGCTGCGGTAGCCGATCGTGCAGTAGGTCACTACCTCGCGGCCGCGGAGCTCGTCCGCCCGGCTCTCGAACTCCTCCCGGGTCATCGCCCCGGGGATCATCGAGACCTCCTGCTCCTCGGGCTTGCGCACATCGACCAGCAGGATCTCGCCGTCAGCGAGGCGCTGCCGGAACTCGACGGCCGTCACCGCCGGCACCTCCGGGAACGACGCGATGTAACCGTCGTAGAGATCCTCGATGCGCCGGACCTTCTCATCATTCCCGGTCGGCATCTCCTGCGGGGTGCCACAGGCCGAGGTCGTCGCGACGAGCACGACGAAAGCGAAGAGCGGAGCCACCCAGGTCACGACGGCAGGAGCATACCCCATCCCCGAGACTGTCGACCGACCTCCCACAGCCGTATCGTGCGAGCCGCTTCTCTCCATTTTCCGCAATGTCGGCTTCGACAGGCACCGCCGATCGGAGCGCCACGAGGGCGAGAACGGAAAACCCAACATGGCGGACGAGCGCCGCGGCCCGTCCCCGAGATCAGGGATGAACCGAGGGCCTCAGCGACTCGGCCGAACCAAGGTCGGAGGCGCCGGCCCGAGCACCGTGAACGACCGCTCCGCCCCTGCCAGCCCCTGCTGCATCCGCTCCGCGCCGACGAGCACCCGGTACTCTCCTGCGGGCGTGCCCTCGGGAATCCGGATCGTCAGCTCGCGCCGGACCGCGTCGCCGTGGTGGAAGGTCTGCGGCTCGGTCGTTCGGCTGGCCACCAGGCCGCCCTCCGCGTCCTCGATCCAGATGCGGAACGGCACGGTCACCGTCTCCGGACGACGGTGCTCGAGCCGAATGCCGATTCGCAGCTCCTCACCGGGAAGGACTGCGGCCGGGTCGAGCCGGACATCCAGCACGCACTCCTCGAGCTCGAAGACGTAGACCGAGCCAGCGTCGAGCCCGCGGGAGTCGTCCATCCGAGCGCCAACGACGACCGTATCGCCATCGATGCCCACCCGGATGCCGAAGAGGTCGAGGTTCCGCCCCTCAGACGGCAGGAGACGAGAGGTGTGAGACCACCCAACTGCATCTCGGACATAGAGGTCAACGGTGCCCGAATCGACCCCGGGCAGGCTCTCACCACCGTCCGCGCCCACAGCCAGGAGATCGCCGTCGAGCGCCACCCTGCCGAACGAGTCGAAGGCCCTCCCTTCCGGCGCCAGCAACTTCGCAGTCTCCACCCATATTCCATTGCCACCGCGTTCGAAGACGTACGCGGCCCCGGACGAGAGACCCTGATCGTCCCTGCCGACCGCGCCGACGGCGATCGTGTCCCCATCGATCGCCAACAGACCACCGAAGGTGTCTCCGCTTGCACCGTCCGACGCCAGAAGCTTGGCGGTCTCAGCCCAAGAGCCGTCCTCCCCACGTTCGAAGACGTAGGCAGCTCCAGAGCTGGCACCCAGCGGGTCAGCGCTTCGAGCCCCCACGACGATCGTCTCCCGATCGATTGCGACCGCCGAGCCGAACCGATCGACAGGCGCGGCGTCGGAGGCCGTGAGCTTCGCGGTCTCGACCCAGGATCCGCTCTCGGTGCGCTCGAAGACCCAGACAGCGCCCGTACTCTCACCCGTTGGGGTATCGTGCTCGTCCGCTCCCACAATCACAGTGTCGCCCCTCACCGCCGCCTCCCCGAAGGTGTCGCCGTCGCGACCGTCGGAGGCCATTAGCTTAGCCGTTTCAACCCACTCGCCTCCTTCGTCCAGCTCAAAGACATAGGCCGCCCCTGCCTGGAGACCACCCTCGTCCTCGAACTCGGCTCCGACGACGATGGTGTCGCCACTCAGTGCCACCCACCCGAACCGATCCTCGATGTCACCGTCCGAGGCTGTGAGCTTGGCCGTCTCGAGCCACTCGCCTTCCTCGTTGCGCTCGAAGACGTAGGCGGATCCCGCCCCCTCTCCGAGGTCATCGTCCATCCTGGCTCCGGTAACCAATCGGCCTCCCTCAATCGCCAGCGGGTAGCCAAACTGATCTCCCGACTGAGCGTCGGACGCGAAGAGCTCCTGTACCTCGTTGAGGACCGGCAGAGAGGGGGACGCAGCCAGAGGCCCAGGGAGACCCAGAATCATCGGTATCAGAGACAGAATAAGTCTCGACATCACGGAAATCTCCTCATCGCAGACTCAGCGCGGGTAGGCGATACAGTTCTTCGCCGGGCGGCCGGGTACAACATCGAAACCAAGACAGGTCGCACTCAGATTCGATCGACCTCCCTCAAGGTAGGCTACCACGCAGTTCAGCCTCTCGTCGTCGAGCGAGCAGTGCCGGCAATTCGCTTCGTCGTACTCAACGAAGTAGCCTGTAGGACCGGCCGGAGGCTCCTCGAGCCTCCATTTGTCGCGGAACTGCCGACCACCATCGGTAGCGGCGAGCCCGCCCTCCTCCGAGCAGATGATCTCGCTCGGCTCGCCGGGGTCGGCGTCGCCGCAGGTCTTGAAGCCAGACGCTTCAAGCGTCATGCCCCATGACCTGCCCACCTCCCGGCTCGCGGCAAGCGTGGCGGTTACGTTGTCGACGAAGGGCTTCAGATCTTCCCTGTCGAAGAAGCTGTCAACGCACGGATCCTGGTGATCATGACTCCAAGGATCCACGATGTCACACTCCGTGCCAGGTCCGAACCGGACATCGTCGAAGAGCTTCTCCTTCGCGCCGCACCAGGATTCATGGTATTCGCAGTCGATATGCGCTCCGTGATCGCTGGGGCTCCGAACGAAGACTCGCTTAGGCTGATCCGCAGCGGGCGTGGCCTGATTGAGGACGGCCCACTCGAGAACGATGTTGGCACCGTGGCTGCAG